>JBBSIF010000041.1:0-17664 GCA_038232255.1 Propionibacteriales bacterium | reverse complement strand
GATGGGCCGGGTGCGGACCAGGCTCCTGGCGTACGGAGATCTCGTCATGATGCGCAAGCAGCTGCTGACGCTCAAGAGCTGCGCCGAGGCCTCCTCGCGCGACCAGGAGGCCGCCGCCGTTCTACGAACACCAACTCAGACGGACGCCTGAGAGTCCTCGGACCGTCAGGCGGGGGGCGGCGGGACGTCCAGGACCGAGCGGCACCGGTCGACGTCCGCAGCCATCTGCCTGACGAGGTCGTCGACCGAGTCGAACCGCACCATCCCCCGCAGCCGTTCCACGAACGCCACCTCGACGAGGACGTCGTAGAGCTCGAGGTCGGTCCGGTCGAGGACGTAGGACTCCACCCGCCGGTCGGTTCCGTCGAACGTGGGGTTGGTGCCGACCGAGATGGCGGCCGGCTCCCACGGAGCACCGGGCCGGTCGAGCCGGCGAAGCCAGCCGGCGTAGACGCCGTCGACGGGGACGGCGGTGCGGCTCGTGCTGACCGGGACGTTGGCCGTCGGGTAGCCCAGCTCCCGGCCGCGCTGGTCACCCTTGACCACGCAGCCGTGCAGCGAGAACAGCCTGCCGAGCGCCTCTGCGGCAGCGCTGACGTCGCCCTCCTTCAGCCGGGTGCGGACGTACGTCGACGACCAGGTGCGGTCGCCGGCACCGCCGAGCGGCAGGCCGACGACCTCGGCGCCGTAGCGCCCCGCGAGATCCCGCAGCAGGTCGACGTCGCCGAGCGCGCGGTGGCCGAACCGGAAGTTCTCCCCGACGACGACGCCCGCGGCACGCAGCCCACCGAACACGACGGACTCCGCGAAGTGGGCCGCCGCCTGGTCGGCGAGCTCGGAGGTGAAGGCCAGCACGAGCACCGCGTCGGCACCCGCCGCTCCGAGGAGCGCTACCCGATCCTCGAGGGACGTCAACGGCTGCGGCGCCTTGTCCGGCCGGATCACGCTCATGGGGTGCGGGTCGAACGTGACCGCGACGACCGGGAGACCACCGAGGCGGACAGCAAGGTCTCGCGCTTCGGCGAGGACGTGTCGGTGACCGCGGTGCACCCCGTCGAAGTTCCCGAGGGTGACGACGGTGCGCCCGAGGTCTTCGCTGACCTCCGCCAGGCCGTGCCAGACGCGCACCGTGAACCTCCTCCTCGTGGGGACGGCCGTCAGCGGCCGAGAGCTGCGGCCGCGGCCGCTCTGCCTTCCGCCGGGTCCGCCGCGGCCAGCGCGGCGGCAGCGGCGTCCTGGCAGGCCTCGAGACTAGCCCGTGCCACCGAGGAGCCCACCTGTCCGATGGCCGACGCCGCCATGGACAGCGACGTGACGCCGAGACCCACGAGGACGCAGGCGAGGAGGGGGTCGGCGGCGGCCTCACCGCACACTCCCACAGGTTTGCCCGCTGCCTTCCCGGCGCCCGCGGTCAACGCGACGAGGTGCAGGACCGCCGGCTGCCACGGGTCCGTGAGACCCGCGAGCCCGCCGCTGAGACGGTCGGCGGCCATCGTGTACTGGGAGAGGTCGTTGGTCCCGATCGAGAGGAAGTCGACGGAGGCCAGCACCCGCCCGGCCAGCAGCGCCGTCGCCGGGACCTCGACCATCACCCCCGGTGTCAGGCCCCGCCGGCGCACCTGCTCGGCGAAGCCCTGCGCCTCGGCAGCCGTGGCCACCATCGGTGCCATCACCCAGGGCGCGGTCGCGGTGCGCTCGGCGGCGAGCGCGATCGCGTCAAGCTGCCGGGTCAGCAGACCCGGGTTCGCCCACGCGATCCGCAGGCCGCGAAACCCGAGCGCCGGGTTCTCCTCGTCGGGCAGGTTGGCGAACGCCATCGGCTTGTCCGACCCCGCGTCCAGCGTCCGCACCACGACGCGGCGGTCGCCGTACGCCTCCAGCACCTCGGCGTAGATCGCTGCCTGCGCCTCGACGGACGGCTCCTCGTCCTGGCCGAGGAAGGCAAGCTCGCTGCGGAACAGCCCCACTCCCTCGCTCGGGCCGGCGGCGGCGCTTCTCGCCGTGACGCCGTCCTGCACGTTCGCGTAGAGAGCGACCTCGGCACCGTCGGACGTCCGTCCCGGGCCGCTCCACTCCTGCGCCGCGGCGCGGGTACGACGATCGGCCGCGAGCCGCTCGGCGGCCAGCTCGGGGTCCGGCTCGACGAGCACCTCCCCCGTCGTACCGTCCACCAGGACACGGGTCCCGACGGGAATGTCGTCGACGTCGGCGGCGACCACGCAGGGAATGCCCAGCTGGCGCGCGATGATCGCCGTGTGGCTGGTCGGACCGCCGAGGCTCGTCACGAGAGCGACGAACGCGGAGGGATCCAACCCTGCCGTGTCGGCCGGGGCGAGGTCGTCGGCCATCAGCACCGAGGGGACCTGCGGGACGGCGATGCCGGGCTCGGGCAGCCCTTGCAGCTCCGCGACGATGCGCCCGCCGAGGTCGCGCAGGTCGGTCACCCGCTCGGCCATCATGCCGCCCACCTGCTCGAACATCGCTGCGAACGAGTCGACAGCGGCCGAGACCGCGGCCTCCGCGCTCGATCCCGACGCGATCTGCTTGGCCGCGGCCTTGCGCAGGCCAGGGTCGGACACCAGGCCAACCTGCGCGACCAGCACCTCGGCGGCCACCCCACTCGCCGCCGCGGCGCGCGCGGTCAACCGATCCGCGACCGCCTCCACCGCGGCTGCATAGCGCTGCGACTCGGTGTCCGCGTCGACGGCTCCGATGCCGGTGAGCGCGCTGAGATCGACCCTCGGCTGCGGTCGCACGACTGGGCCGGTGGCGACGCCGGGAACGACAGGTGTGCCGTGCCGGGGAGTCGCTCGCGAGGCGGCGGGAGCCGCTGGCGCGAAGTCGGGCGGCGAAGGGGAAGGTGGCATGACGAGGTCCTCGGCGGTCGGGCGGTGGAACCACCCAACCACAGCAGCCGGGAGGAGCGCCCGAGGGTGTCGCGAGGCCTAGGTGGTGGCCGCGAGAACGAGGGGGAACACGGCGGCAGCGCCCGCGAGGCGGAGCTGACGCGCGGCCACCGCGAGCGTCCAGCCCGAGTCGGTCCGGTCGTCGAGGAGGAGAATGCGCCGGCCACCGACGCCAGCGGACTCGGTGAGGGTCAACCGCTGCAGCACGTTGGAGAGGCGATGAGCGGAGTTGACGCCCGCGAGGGCGGATGGCGCGCCGGGCGGTACGACGAACCGAGCCACCTCGCTCCACCCCGTGTACCGCGAGAGGCCCGCCGACAGGTGACGCAGCAGCACCGGGCGGGCGCTGGAGTCGATGCCGACGATCGCGTCGGGACTGCCGCCGCTCCCGAAGTCCCACGAGTCGAGCACCTGTACGACCGCGGAGCGCAGCGGGTTGGGGAGCTCGCCGTCGGGCGTGCCGGCGGCGAACAGCTCGCGCAGCAGGCTGCCCCAGCCGAGGTCGGTGAGCCGGGCGACGGCACGTCCCGGCTCGGCCTGCTCGCTGGGCGCGATCTTGCCCCTCAGGTCGATGCCCAGCGACGTCATCGCCGACGGCCACATGCGGCGAGGGTCGAGGGTGACGCCGGGGCGAGCGAGCCGGTCGCGGGCCTGCTCCACCGCGGACTCGGCGACGTCGGCGTCCAGCGTCAGCGATCCGCAGTTGTCGCACCGTCCACACGGCGCCGCCTCGGGGTCGTCCAGGGCGAGGCGCAGGAACTCCAGGCGGCACTGCGACGTGGCCTCGTAGTCGAGCATCGCCTGCTGCTCCACCCGCCGCGTCTCGGCGACCCGCGCGTAGCGGTCGGCGTCGTAGGTCCACGGCGTGCCGGTCGCCGTCCAGCCGCCGCGCACCCGCCGTACCGCCCCGTCGACGTCGAGAACCTTCAGCATGGCCTCGAGGCGGCTCCGCGGCAGGGACACCCGCGTCTCCAGAGCCGCCGTGGACAGCGGTCCGTCAGCGGCCTCCAGCGCCGTGAGAGCCTCCCGTACGTCGCGCTCCGGCGGGAAGGACAGCGATGCGAAGTAGACCCAGATGTCGGCGTCCTCGCGCCCGGGGACCAAGATCACGACTGCCTCGTCGACGCCGCGTCCGGCGCGGCCGACCTGCTGGTAGTAGGCGATCGGGCTCGGCGGCGCACCGAGATGGATCACGAACCCGAGGTCGGGCTTGTCGAACCCCATGCCGAGCGCGGAGGTCGCGACGACGGCCTTCACCCGGGTGCCGAGCAGGTCGTCCTCCGCGGCGAGGCGCTCCGCCGGGTCGGTCTGGCCGGAGTAGGCGACCACCCGGTGCCCCTGCGTCCGCAGGTGCTCGGCGACGTCATGGGTGGCGGCGACGGTGAGGCAGTAGATGATGCCCGAGCCGTCGAGGCGGGCCAGGTTCGCCGCCAGCCAGGCGAGCCGCGCGGGCTGGCTCGGCAGCTGCAGCACGCCGAGGTGCAGGGACTGCCGGTCGAGGGAGCCGCGCAGCACCAGCACGTCGGCGAGCGAGCCGTCGCCGGTGAGCGAGAGCTGCTCAGCGACGTCGGTGACGACGCGCGAGTTGGCGGTCGCCGTGGTCGCGAGGACCGGGATGCCGGCGGGCAGCTCACTCAGCAGCGTCCGGATGCGCCGGTAGTCCGGGCGGAAGTCGTGGCCCCAGTCGGAGATGCAGTGCGCCTCGTCGACCACCACGAGGCCCGCCGTAGCGGCCAGGCGGGGCAGCGCCAAGTCGCGGAAGTCCGGGTTGTTGAGCCGCTCCGGAGACACCAGCAGGACGTCGACCTCGCCGCGCGCGATGGTCTCGTAGAGCGAGGACCACTGCTCGGGGTTTGTCGAGTTGATGGTCACCGCGCGGATCCCGGCGCGTTGCGCGGCGGCGATCTGGTTGCGCATCAGCGCGAGCAGCGGCGAGACGATGAGAGTGGGGCCCGCTCCGGCGGCGCGCAGCAGAGCCGTCGCCACGAAGTAGACCGCCGATTTGCCCCATCCAGTCCGCTGGACGACGAGCGCCCGGCGTCCCTGCGCGACGAGTGCCTCGATCGCGGTCCACTGGTCGTCGCGCAGCCGCGCACTGGCAGTGCCGACGAGGGCCTGCAGCACGCTCTCCGCCTGCGCTCGAAGCTCCTGCTCTCCCCCGTCCGGCTTGGCTCGAGTCGGCGGGACCCCGGACGGCGTCACGAGACGAACACCGCCACGGCCTTGGCGACGGCTCCGTGCTGGTCGTAGAGCGCCAGGAACTCTCCGGCGGCCGTGAAGAGCGCGACCGCTCCCGGCGCCCCGAGCTCGAGCTGCAGCGCTCGTCCATGCCGGACGGCGCTCGCCTGCTCGTCATCCAGCTGACGGGTGGGGAAGCACTGCGCGGCGGCCGACGCGAGCGGTACGACGACCACCTCCCGCTCGAGAGCCTGCAGGGACCTCGCGGAGCTGACGTCGTACCGCCCGACGCGGGTGCGGCGCAGCGCCGTGAGATGGCCACCGACGCCGAGAGCCGCGCCGAGGTCGCGGGCCAACGCGCGCACGTAGGTGCCGGTGGTGCACACCACCTCGACATCCACGTCCAGCAGGCCGTCGTGCCGTCGTACGTCGTGGACCTCGAAGGTCGACACGGTGACAGACCTGGGCGGCAGCACCACGGCCTCCCCCGCCCGGACCCGCTGGTAGGCACGCGAGCCGCCGATCTTGATCGCGGAGACCGACGACGGCCGCTGCTCCAGATCGCCGGTCAGGTCCTCGACAGCCCGGAGGAGGGCGTCGTCGCAGATGCCGCTGGCATCCACGGCCTCGACGACGTCGCCGTCGGCGTCATCGGTGACCGTCGTCTGGCCCAACCGGATCGTCGCGGTGTACGCCTTGTCGTGAAGAGCCAGCTGGCCGAGCAGGCGGGTGGCGGCGCCGACGCCGAGCACCAGCACGCCGGTCGCCATCGGGTCGAGCGTGCCGGCATGCCCGACCCGCTTGGTGCCGCACAGGGTGCGGCAGCGCGCGACGACGTCGTGGGACGTCCAGCCCGCAGGCTTGTCGACGACCAGCAGACCGTCAGCCGCCGTCATCCGGCTCTTCGTCGTCGGGACGCTTGTAAGGGTCCGCATCGCCGGCGTACGACGCGCCCGCAGCCGCGGCGGCCACGGCGGCATCGTGCTGGCGCGCCGTGCTCAGCAGCTCCTCGATGTGCGCCGCTGACTCGGGCAGCGCATCCAGGATGAACTCGAGCGTTGGTGCGTGGCGCATCCCCAGCTGGCGGGCGACCTCCGAGCGCATCAGCCCCTTGGCGCTCTCGATCGCCGCGACGGACTCGGCTCGCTGCGCCTCGTCGCCGAGGACCGTGAAGAAGATCGACGCGTGCTGCGTGTCACCCGTGACGCGGACGTCGGTGATCGTCACGAACCCGAGCCTGGCGTCCTTGATCCGGCGCTCCAGCATCTCTGCCACGACGATCTTGATCCTGTCGGCCACCCTGCGGACCCGTCCGGCACTCATCGCACTTCCTTCGTCTGTGGGCTGTCCAAGTTGTCCAAGAGGCGGTGCGGACGTCGAGGAGCGATGGGGCGGGGAGCGACGGCGAACCGCTGCTCCTCGCCCGCCGGCCGTCTGACGGGCCGCGCTCAGGTGCGCGCGACCTCCCGCAGCTCGTACGTCTCGACCAGGTCACCGATCCGGATGTCGTTGTAGCCCGAGAGCGTCAGACCACACTCGAAGCCCTCGCGGACCTCGGTCGCGTCGTCCTTCAGCCGCTTGAGCGACGAGATCTCCAGGTTCTCCGCGACCACCGTGCCGTCGCGCTGCAGGCGCGCCTTGGAGTTGCGGCGGATCGTCCCGGACATCACCAGGCATCCGGCGATGTTGCCGACCTTCGAGGAACGGAAGACCTCGCGGATCACGGCGGTGCCGAGCTGGGCCTCGACGTACTCCGGCTTCAGCATGCCCCGCAGGGCCGCCTCGACCTCGTCGATCGCCTGGTAGATCACCGTGTAGTAACGGATGTCGACGCCCTCGCGGTCCGCCATCTCGGTCGCCTTGCCCTGAGGCCTGACGTTGAAGCCGATGATGACGGCGTTGGAGGCGGCGGCGAGCATCACGTTGGTCTCGGTGATGGCACCGACGCCGCGGTCGATGACCCTGAGCCGGACGTCGTCGCCGACGTTGAGATTCGCGAGCGAGTCCTCCAAGGCCTCCACCGAGCCGGACACGTCGCCCTTGAGGATCAGGAGCAGCTCCTCGCTCTCGCCCTTCTCCATGCTCGAGAGGAAGTCCTCGAGGGTACGACGACCTGTGCTCTTGGCCAGCATCGCCGCGCGCTCACGGGCATCGCGCTTCTCCGCGATCTGCCGCGCCACCCGGTCGTCGTTGACGACGAGGAAGTTGTCCCCCGCGCCCGGCACCGCGGTGAGACCGAGCACCATCACGGGCCGGCTCGGGAGCGCCTCCGTCAGCGTCTCGCCGTGCTCGTCGAGCATCGCCCGCACGCGGCCGTAGGCCGGTCCGGCGACGATCGAGTCCCCGACGTGCAGGGTGCCACGGTGGACGAGGACGGTGGCGACCGGACCGCGCCCGCGGTCGAGGTGCGCCTCGATGACAAGGCCCTGGGCGTCCTGGTCCGGGTTCGCCCGCAGGTCGAGGGCTGCATCCGCCGTCAGCACGATGGCCTCGAGCAGCTTGTCGAGATTGAGATGCGACTTCGCCGAGACGTCGACGAACATCGTGTCGCCGCCGTACTCCTCCGGCACCAGTCCGTACTCGGTCAGCTGGCCGCGCACCTTCGCCGGGTCGGCGTCCTCCTTGTCGATCTTGTTGACCGCAACCACGATCGGGACGTCGGCCGCCTGCGCGTGGTTGAGCGCCTCGATCGTCTGCGGCATCACGCCGTCGTCGGCCGCCACCACGAGCACCGCGATGTCGGTGGCCTGCGCGCCGCGCATCCGCATGGCGGTGAAGGCCTCGTGACCCGGAGTGTCAATGAACGTGAGGCGACGCTCGGTGCCGTCCACCTCGGTGGACACCTGGTAGGCACCGATGTGCTGGGTGATGCCCCCTGCCTCCTTGGCCACGACGTTGGTGTCGCGGATGGCGTCGAGGAGCCGCGTCTTCCCGTGGTCGACGTGGCCCATGACCGTGACGACCGGCGGGCGCGAGATGAGCGCCTCCTCGCCGCCCTCGTCCTCACCGAACTCGATGTTGAACGAGTCGAGGAGCTCCTTGTCCTCGTCCTCGGGCGAGACGACCTCGATGTGGTAGTTGAGCTCGGTGCCGAGGATCTGCAGGGTCTCCTCGTTGACCGACTGGGTGGCGGTCACCATCTCCCCCAGGCCAAACAGCACCTGGACGAGGGACGCGGCGTCGACGCCGACCTTGTCGGCGAAGTCGGTGAGCGAGGCGCCGCGCGACAGCCGCACGGTCTCTCCCTCGCCGTGGCGGACGCGCACACCGCCGATCGAGGGAGCCTGCATCTGCTCGTACTCCTGACGGCGGGCCCGCTTGGACTTGCGCCCCCGCTTCGGCGGTCCACCGGCGCGCCCGAAGGCGCCCTGCGTCGTACCCCTCGTTCCGCGGTTGGCGGGGGGGCGACCACTGCCCTGCGCGGGCATGCTGCTCGGGAAGCCGCCACCGCCGCCGCGGGGCGGTCCGCCGCGAGACGGCGCTCCCGGACGGGCGCCGCCCGGTCCACCGCCGGGTCGGGCACCCGGGCTGGTCGGTACCCCTCGGCCGCGGGTCGGCGCCCCCGCGGGACCGATCGACTGCTTCGGCATCATCGCGGGGTTGGGTCGAGGGGCTCCCGGCACGCCGGTGCTGCGCGGCGCACGCGGGTCGCCTGGGCGCTCCGTGCCACCCGGCACCGGTGGGCGCAGCCCGGCCGGGCCGCTCGCGTCCGGACGCGGCCGGGAGCGCTGCATGCCTTGGGTGGACGAGAAGGGGTTGTTGCCTGGCCGCGGACCGGCCGGCTTGGGTGCCGGCGGGCGAGGCACAGCGGACGTCGACGGGGCGCTGCCGCCGTCGGCGGCGGGCTGCCCCACTGGCGCCACTGGCGCCGATGGCTGCGCCGACGCGGCCGGCGCCTCGACGGCGGGCGCGGGTGACGGTGTCGCCGCTGCCGGGGTTGCCGTGGGTGGCGCGATCACCGACGGGGGGGTGACGGCGTCGGTGGCGCTGCGTTTCGGGGACTCCGCCTGAGCGACCGGAACGGGGCTCGGCCCGGGAACCGGCGAGGTGGTCGTCGTACCGTTGGCGGATCCGGCCGCTGAACCGGCCTTCTTCGCCGCGGCCTTCGCAGCCCGGGCTGCCTTGGCCTCGGCGGCAGCCTTCCACTCCTCGCCCTTAACCTCCTCGAGACGGCGGACCACTGGTGCCTCTACCGTCGACGAGGCCGACTTGACGAACTCCCCCATCTCCTTGAGCGCCTCGAGCACGTTCTTGCTGGGCACTCCGAACTCTTTGGCGAGCTCATGGACTCTGGCTTTTCCTGCCACGTTTCTCCTTCTCAGGCGTCCGACCCCGAGAAGGGTGCGGACAGCTAGCTTGTGGGCGTGCTCATCGCATGAGTCTCATCGAGATGTCATGAGCCGCTGCTCCGCTTTCGTGAGGTCTCTGACGGCGCGGTCTCGGGTGAGGCCGTCCGGTGTTCCTCGAGCCACAACCGAACCGACGTGGTGTCGAGCGGTCCGTCGAGGCGCAATGCCCTCGGGAACGCCCGCCGCCGGTCGGCAAGCTCGAAGCAGGTGGGCGTGGGGTGCAGGTGCGCGCCCCTGCCCGGTGCGCTGGCGTGCTCGTCCGGTACGACGGACCTCCGCGGCCCGACGACGTCGACGACCACGCGCAGCAGGTCGGACTTCGCCGCCCTCTCCCGACATCCCACACACGTGCGTACGGGCGTAGCGCGGCTCATCAACAATACAGTCTACCGGCTTCGGCGGCACCCTGGCGCCGCCCGTCGTCCGTTCTCCGCGCCACTCACCGCCACCGGCCACCGCCTGACGTCCGTGCAGAGGGGCGTCATCACGCCCTCCCGGGCGGACGCTGCCACCCACCGCCACCGGCCACCGCCTGACGTCCGTGCAGAGGGGCGTCATCACGCCCTCTCAGGCGGACGCTGCGGCCCAGGAGGGAGCGGACTGCTCAGGGCTCGCTGGTCGGGGAGCCTGACGCACCGACCACCGGGGCGTCGGTGTCGGAGGGCGTGTCCGACCTGATGTCGATCCGCCAGCCGGTCATCCGTGCCGCCAGGCGGGCGTTCTGGCCCTCCTTGCCGATCGCGAGGGAGAGCTGGAAGTCCGGCACGGTCACCCGCGCCGAACGAGCCGCCTCGTCGACGATCTCCACCGACAGCACCTGAGCCGGTGACAGCGCATGGCCGATCATCTCGGCAGGGTCGTCGGACCAGTCGACGATGTCGATCTTCTCGCCGTGCAGCTCGCTCATCACGTTGCGCACCCGCTGTCCCATCGGACCGATGCACGAGCCCTTGGGGTTGACCCCGGCCACGTGGGAGCGCACGGCGATCTTCGTCCGGTGGCCTGCCTCCCGGGCGATCCCGCAGATCTCGACGGTGCCGTCGGCGACCTCCGGCACCTCGAGGGCGAACAGCTTCTTCACCAAGTTCGGGTGAGAACGAGACACCATGATCTGGGGCCCCTTCAGGCCCTTGCGCACCGTCACCACCAAGCATCTGATCCGCTGGCCATGGTCGTACCGCTCGCCGGGGACGCGCTCGGCGGCCGGCAGCACCGCCTCGATCTTGCCGAGGTCGACGAACACCATCGATGGGTCGCGTCCTTGCTGGACGACACCGGAGACCACGTCGCCCTCCTTGCCGGAGAACTCGCCGAACCTCAGGTCGTCCTCCGCATCGCGCAGCCGCTGCAGGATCACCTGCTTGGCCGTCGTCGCGGCGATCCGTCCGAAGCCCTCGGGGGTGTCGTCCCACGCGCGGGCGACCAGCCCGTCCTCGCCGCGCTCCTGGGCCCAGACCGTGACGTGCCCGGACTTGCGGTCGAGCTCGGCGCGGGCGTCCTCGTGGGCCCCCGGCGAGCGCTGGTAGGCGACGAGCAGCGACTGCTCGATCGCGTCGACCAGCACCTCGAAGGAGATCTCGCGCTCGCGCTCGAGCGAACGGAGCACGGACATGTCGATGTCCATCGTCATGCCTCCTGGGTAGATCGCGGACGGTTGAACTCGAGCTGCACGCGGGCCACGACCACCTCGCCGTACGGGATGCGGGTCGGCGTCCCGTCAACCGCGACCACGGCGGCATCGTCGGACACCTCCACGACACGTCCGGTGACGGAGCCGCCCTCGCGAAGCGTTACCGCGACGAGCCGGTCGGTGTTGCGCCGCCAGTGCCGCACGTGCGTCAGAGGCCGGTCGGTGCCCGGTGAGGTGATCTCCAGCGTGTAGGGCCGTTCGTCCAGCGTGTCGGCGTCGTCGAGGCTGTTCCCGATCAGCGTCGTGGCCGCCGCAAGATCGTCGAGAGTCACGCCGCCGTCCTTGTCCACAAGCACTCTGACGACCCGCCGCCTGCCAGCACTGGAGATCTCGACGTCCTCGACGTCGAGGCCCGTTGCCGCCAACCGCGGGCGCAACGTCTCGAGGAGCGCTTCGGTGGCCGGTGTGCTGGTCACGGCAGTCCTCTCGTCTTCAGCTGTGATCCGCGCTGTGGACTTCCAGGGTAGCCGTCACGACCGGCTCGCAGGCTCACCGTCGGGTACCTTCGCGGGGTGAGCCAGACGCCCCATGTCGCGGCCGCCGGCGGGTGGGTTCCCGGTCGCCGTGCGGTGCTGCGGGGGCTCGCCGTCTGCGTTGCCGAGGCCGCGATGTCGGGCTGCGGGACGGATACGCCGTCGCGCTCCCCGAGCGACGAAGCAGACATTCTCCTTGTGCGGAAGGCGATCGCCGACGAGGAACGGCTCCTCGCCTTCGGTACGGCGGTCTCCCGCCGCTTTCGCGTCACCCGCTCACCACTGGCGTCGGCACTCGCCGGCCAAGCTCTGCACGTCAGCCGCCTCCGCGCCTCCCTCACCGACCTCGACCCGCCGGTCAGCGCCAACCACGCGACGGTGCCGGTCCGTCCCGACGACGCGCTGAAGCAGGTGGTGCGCCTGACGGCCGACGTCAAGGACGCGCGGCTGGCGGGCTGCCAGACGGCCACCGCCGGGCTGCTGGCCGAGCTCCTCGGCTCGGTCGCCGCCTCGCACGCCGTGACGGTCAGTGCGCTCTCGCCTGACGCGGTCGGCGGCCCTCCGCCGGCGGCGGCGCCAGTGCGGACGGTCGCCCCGCTGCAGCGGTGCCTGGCGGGCGAGCACGCCGCCGTCTACGGGTACGGGCTGCTGGCCGGCGTGCTCTCGGCCGGGGTGTCGCAGACGCCGGTGGCGGACGCGGCGAGGTCGTCGTACCAGGTCCACCGGAGCAGACGCGACGTGCTCGTCGAGCTGATCCGGGCCGCTGCCGAGCCGCCCGTCGCCTCGGCAGCCGCGTACGATCTGCCCTTCCCCGTCACGGGATCGCAGACGGCACACCGGCTCGCGCGCCTGCTGGAAGCCCGCTGTGCAGCCGTCTACGCGCAGTCTGTGGGCGCGCTGCAGCGCGGCGACCGGCGCTTCGTCAGTGCCGCCCTCGTCGACTGCGCCGTTCGCGGCGCTGGATGGGGAGCCCCGCCGGTGCCCTTCCCCGGGCTGCCCGTCGGCTGACCCGCCCAGCAGGTCAGGGAAGCAGCAGCATCGAGTCCCCGAACTCGTGCCAGAGATAACCCTCGGCCACCGCCGCCTGATAGGCGGTCGCCACCAGCTCGCGACCGGCGACAGCCTGGAGCAGCAGCAGGTGGCTCGCCTCCGGCTCGTGCAGGCCGCTGACCAGCGCGGTCGTGACGCGGGCCGGCCGCGCCGGGCTCAGCACGAGGTCGGTCCATCCCTTGCCCGCTGTCAGGTGCCCGCTGGCGTCGGCCACGCTCTCCAGGGCACGAGCCGACGTGGTGCCCACCGCCACGATGCGCCCTCCGGAACCTCTTGCCAGGTTGACGATGCGGCTGGTCGCGAGTGGCACCTCGAACGGCTCCGGAGCTGGCGGCTCGTGCTTCTCGGGACTCGACAGCCCGGTGTGCAGCAGGACGGGAGCGACGACGACACCGCGGGCCATGAGCTCCACCAGGAGCTGCCGGGACAACGGTCGCCCGGCGCTCGGCATCTCCGCGCTGCCGGGGTGCCGGGCATAGACGTTCTGCATGTCTCGCAGCGGCCAGGGCTGCCCGACGTGGCCGTAGCGAACGGGGCGTCCGTGCTGCGCGAGGTAGGCGAGCCGGTCCCGCTCCGGTCGTGGGCGCACCCGCCACAACCGGCCGGTCGCCGCACGCGCGTCGGGGAAGGGGCCGTCGACCCTGATCCGGACCCCACCGGTGAGCTCGATGACCTCGCTCACCCGCAGGTCGGTCTGCGGGCCTTCGTTGTCGCGGCGTCGGACCTCGACCACCCACGAGCCGTCGTCCAGGCCAGCTGCCACATGCACCGGGCTGCGGCGGCCGTCCACTCGGACGCCCTCGACGGCAGCGGGCAAGGTCGCGGACGTGTTCACGACGAGCACGTCCCCGGCACGCAGGTGGTCGCCAAGACGCCGGAACACCGTGTGGTCGACGCCGTCCGGGCTTGCCACGAGCAGCCGCACGCCGTCACGGGCGACGCCGCGGTGCTCGGGCGGCGCCGTTGCCACACCCCCCTCCGGCACCGCGAACGCGAACGCGGTTGTCGCCTCGATCCGCCCGCTCACGATCCCACCGCCGCACGAAGGTCTGCGGCCCGATAGCGGCCGCTGGGATGGCCGCCCTCGACCAGGCGGAGCAGCAGCGGCACCACCGTCTCCGGTTCGGGGCGGTCGGAGATGTCCTCGCCCGGGAAGGCGTCCTGGTGCATCTGGGTCCGCATGTCGCCCGGGTCGAATGCGTAGACCCGGATGGCCGGCTCCTCTGCGGCGAGGATCGCCGAGAGCTGGTCGAGCGCCGCCTTCGACGAGCCGTAGCCTCCCCAGCCGTCGTACGCCTCCACGGCGGCGTCCGAGGTGACGTTGACCACCACGCCGTTGCTCAGGAACGGGAGCAGTCCCTGGATGAGCGCCAGCGGTGCCAGCACGTTGACGGCGAACACGTGCTCCAGCTCCTCGACGGGGTAGTCGGCGAGACGCGGCTGCGGGCTCGGCCCCAGCAGGCTGGCGTTGTTGACGAGCAGGTCGACTCCTCCGACCCTCGCCGCCGCCTCGACGAGCGCGCGACGGTGGGTAGGGTCCGAGACGCTTCCCGGCAGGGCGACGACGCTCGCGGCACCGCGGGCGGCGAGCTCCGCGGCGGCGGCCGAGATCTCCGACGGGTTCCGCGAGTTGACGGCGAGGTGCCACCTCCGCTCGGCCAGCTCGAGCGCGAGCGCCCGGCCGAGACCGCGGGAGGCACCGGTGATGACAGCAACAGGCATGCAAGGCTCCTGACGATGGGGTGGATCCCCAGCCTGCAAGTTCACGTGCTCTTGAAGTCAAGGGTCTGGCCGGCTCGTGCGGGTCGCCGCCACTCCGCTCGATGCCGCAGGCCGCGCGTCGTACGCCGAGGATGGAGCCGTCAGCCGCCGCGCACCACGCCGACGAGATGCTCCACGGCCGCGGTGAGCTCCACGTCGACCCGGTCGCCGGTGGCTCGGTCCTTCACCTCGACGAGACCGTCCGCGAGCTTTCTACCCACGACGACGATCGTGGGCACGCCGATGAGCTCTGCGTCAGTGAACTTGACGCCCGGCGACACCTTGGGTCGGTCGTCGTACAACACGGTCAGACCGGCGGCCTCGAGCTCGTCGGCGAGCGTGTCGGCTGCCGAGAAGATCGCCTCGTCCTTGCCGGTCGCGACCAGGTGGACGTCCCAGGGGGCGAGCTCGCGGGGCCAGATGATCCCGAGCTCGTCGTGGGAGCCCTCGACCACCGCGGCGACGGCGCGGGACACGCCGACGCCGTACGAGCCCATGGTCACCGTCACGAGCCTGCCGTTCTCGTCCAGGACCCTGAGGTCGAGCGCGTCGGCGAACTTCGTCCCGAGTTGGAAGACGTGCCCCATCTCGATCCCACGCGCCGTCTCGAGCGGGCTCCCGCACCGCGGGCAGGGGTCACCGTCACGGACGTCAGCCGCCTCGATCACGCCGTCGCCCGTGAAGTCCCGGCCGGTCACGAGGTCGAGAACGTGCCGGCCCTGCTCGTTCGCGCCGGTGACCCAGCGGGTGCCGGCCACCACTCTCGGGTCGAGCAGGTAGCGGATGCCGCTGGTGCCTTCGAGGCCGAGTGCACCCGGACCGATGTAACCCTTCACCAGGGCAGCGTTCTTGGCGAAGTCCGACTCGTCGAAGGCGCCGACCTCCGCCGGGTGCACCTGGGCCTCCAGCCGCTTCATGTCAACGTCGCGGTCGCCGGGGATCCCGATCGCAAGCGGCTCTCGACGCCCGTCGGGGTGGATCAGCAGCACGATGACGTTCTTCAGCGTGTCGGCGGCCTCCCAGGGCTTGTCGGCGCGCGGGAACGCGGCGTTGAGATGGTCGACGAGCGTCTGGATGGTGGGGGTGTCTGGCGTGTCCTCCGCATGGGCGGCGGGTACGTCGTCGTACCCGATCGCCTCCGGGACCGGCACGCGGACCGCCTCGACGTTGGCCGCGTAGTCACAGGTAGTGCAGCGCACATAGGTGTCCTCGCCGTTCTCGGCGTTGGCGAGGAACTCCTCGCTGGCGGAGCCACCCATGGCGCCGGACATCGCCGCCACGATGACGTAGTCGAGGCCGAGCCGGTCGAAGATCTTGATGTAGGCCTCGCGATGCGCCCGGTACGACGCCAGGAACGCGTCGTCACTGATGTCGAAGGAGTACGAGTCCTTCATGACGAACTCGCGTCCACGAAGGATGCCGGCGCGAGGACGCGACTCGTCGCGGTACTTGGTCTGGATCTGGTAGAGCGACAGCGGGAGGTCCTTGTACGACGAGTACAGGTCCTTGACCAGCAGGGTGAACATCTCCTCGTGGGTCGGGCCGAGCAGGTAGTCGGCGCCCTTGCGATCCTTGAGGCGGAAGATGCTGTCGCCGTACTCGGTCCAGCGGTTGCTCGCCTCGTAGGGCTCCCGTGGCAGCAGCGCCGGGAAGTGCACCTCCTGCGCGCCGATCGCGTCCATCTCCTCGCGGACGATCCGCTCCACGTTGCGCAGCACGCGGTAGCCGAGCGGCAGCCAGGAGTAGATGCCGGGCGCGGCGCGGCGGATGTATCCGGCGCGCACGAGCAGTCGGTGGCTCGGGACCTCGGCGTCCACCGGGTCCTCGCGCAGGGTGCGAAGGAACAGGGTCGACATCCGCATGGGCACAGCAGCTCCTCGGGCTCGGTGGTGAGCCCCGAGGATATCCGCCCGGTGGTCGCGCCTCACCTCCCTTTCGACCATCCGAGACCTATCGGCCGACCATCCGAGACCTATCGGATCGTGTGCGGAAGGTCTCGGATGGTCGTCAGGAGCCCTCGGTGACGCCGTGGCGCAGGGCACCGAGCAGGTTCACGTTGGCGCGGACCCGGGCCTGGGTGGCGAGCAGGTCCGCGTGCAGCGACGCGAAAGCGGGGTCGTTCAGGTCCTTCGGCACGTCCAGCCACCTCATCGGGTGAGCGGTCGGGGCGGCGTAGTCGTACTTCGTGATCATCGTGGGGATGTACTGCAGCCGGCTCACGCCGAACGAGCCGTCGGGCCGCTCGCGGAAGGTCACCCGGCAGGTGTTCCCGTCGTACACGCCCGTGACGTCGGTCTCCTGCTGGGCGATGGCGTTGCCCAGCCCGTAGACCACCCAGGTCCCGTTGACTCTGTCGTAGGGCTGGACGACGTGGGCATGGTGGCCGTAGACGAACGAGATGTCCGGTGACTTCGTCAGCGTGTCGGCGAGGGTCGTCTGGTCGGAGATCGACTCGTTCTGGTACTCGAGGCCCCAGTGCAGGGCCACGATGACGATCTTCGCGCCGTCCAGGCGGGCCTGGTGCGCCATCCGCAGGATCTTCGCGGGGTTGATGATCGGCACCGACCACGGCTCATCGGCGGGCAGCGGGATGCCGTTGGTGCCGTAGGTGGCGGAGATGAGCCCGACGCTGACGCCCTTCACGTCCACCATCAGCGCGTGCTTCGAGGCCGTCCGGGTCTTCGCCGTCCCGAAGTGCGCGAGCCCGATCCGGTCGAAGTCGTCGATCGTCCGCTTGAGGCCCTCGAAGCCCTGGTCGATGCTGTGGTTGGACGCCGTCGTACAGGCGTCGTACCCCTCCCACTTCAGGGCGGGCAGGATCTGCGGCGGCACGGAGAACGCCGGATAGCCGGAGTACGGCCCCCCGGCGGGCGCGAGCGGGGTCTCCATGTGACAGATCGCGAAGTCGGCGCCGCTGATGACCGGGCGCATGTCGGCGAGCACGGGGCGGAAGTCCATGACGCCGCGTCCGGTGCGCTGGGCGTCCTGCCGGGCGGTCGCCCACAGCCCCTCATGGAGCAGCACGTCGCCGGTCATCACCATGGTGAGCGTTGCCGGTGGGCTGGCGGTGGGTGGTGGAGTCGTAGGTGGTGTGGTCGTGGTCGAGGTGGCCGGCCCGGGCGTCGAGGGGGCGACGCTGTGCGGCGCGGTGACGCCCGGTCCCTTGGCGGTGTTGCTGTCGCTGCACGCCGTCAGGGCCGCGACCAGGCTCACGACCGCAGCGACCAGCGTCCTGCGCAGCGTGCGTCTGCTCACCG
>JBBSIF010000040.1:0-17875 GCA_038232255.1 Propionibacteriales bacterium | reverse complement strand
GAGCGACGTGCCCTTCATCGACTCGTCAGCCGTCATGGTGATCTTCTGGCCCTGGACGGTGAAGGCGCCGGTCATGTGGACGGACTTGGCCTGGCTCGTCGCCGACACCATCGAGGAGGCGAAGTTCTTCTTCGTGAGGCTGGCGCCCTGGTCTGTCGACAGGTCGCTCGCGCTGCCACACCCGGCGACCGCCAGCGTCGACAGCACCGCGACACTGCCGATGATCGTCTTCTTCAGGCTCATCTGGTGCCCCTTCGTCGATCGGCGGAGACGAGCCGCCAACTCACTACAGCTTCCAAACGCTTGGGCATGCTCGGCTGTCTGTGCCCAGCATATCGTGCCGGGCTGCGCGGGTTGTCCCCCTCCGGTTGGTTCGGAACAGGGCGCGCGGTCGGCCACGCCCTCGAAGGCGCGCCTTGTACCGAACCATTGGGGCAGAGGGAAAAAAACCCGTGGGCAGAGGGGACAACCAACCGCACGGATGTCTCGTTTCGCGGAGGTACCGGGATCTGGAGAGTCCGGGGACTCAGGAGCCAGCCTTCAGCGTCGTGAGGTCGGTACGGCGACAGGGGCCGCCGGCGGAGATCGTGGCCTCCCGCCGATCCGGGTCGATACCAACAGTGGCCAGCGTCGCCGCCCGGTAGCCCATCGGTGCATCGACGTCGGGATGGCGGCACACCGGTACGCCGTCCTCGTCATGAGCGCACAGCAGTGCGGCGAGGCTCTCGATATCGAGGGTGTTCGCGACCCCCTTCACCCGGGCGCGCAGCAGGTCCTCGCGCTCGAAGGTCGTCGTCACGTCCTGCGTCACTCGCTCACCCTCGGCGAGGTGTGGGTCGAGGAAGTGGTTGGTGTGCACGAGCCAGCCGTCGGAGGGGTCGACGACACCTACTCTGTCCGGGCTTATCTCCAGACAGGCCGCCTGCTCAGCCGTCATGACGGTGATCACCGTGGAGGCGAGCACCGGCGCCGAGCGGACGACGTCGACCGCCTCCGCCAGAGTGCTCGCGCGTGCCAGCACCTCGCGAGCGACGAGGTGCACGGGAACACCTCCGCCGCAGTTCTCCAGGAGGTCGTCGTGCTCGCCTGACCGGCCGTGAGCGTCGCTCGCGTGCCGCAACAGGTTGAAGGTGACGCCGACGCCCGCGTCGTTGACCCCGATCTTGGCCAGCATGCCGAACTCCGCCAAGCCGACGAAGGCGTGCTCGTCGCCGCGCACCGTCTGGACGTGCCAGCCGTCGCAGAGCTCCTCGTGCCAGTCCCAGGTCTGCGCCCCGAGCGCCGTACCCCCGGCGCCGCTCATCTGGACGACGGTCGAGCACTCCGTGAGCGCGGCGCCGCGAGTGTGCGCGAACACCTCGGTCCGCGCGTTCAGCGCCATCACCGTCTCCACATCCACGCCCGCTCCCGCGGCCACGCCAGCCAGCTCTCGCGCCAGCTCCGGCGACCAGGTCGCCACCGCCTGCAGGCACGCCTTCGCGACACCGCGTACGTCGACCGGAGCTCTCCCCGCATCGTGAGCCGAGATCGCGAACAGCTGTCGATAGATCGGCCAGGTGCGCCGGATGTCGCCGGCGACCTGCATGCCGCGCTGCCGCCCGCGCTCGAACGGGTCAGCCGAGTCGACGACCACGTGCCTGAGCGGCGCCATGCATCCTCCTGGTGCGTCGTGCGGTCGGGCGGCCGGGAAAGCCGCCGCCCCGGTCCACCCTAGACATCGTCAGACCGTGGCGAGGCCCGATGCGGGCGATACTGCCCGTCCAGACCCGGCTCGGCTGCGGTTGCGCAGACCTCCATGCTCACGTGCGGCTGAACCGGCGAGGCACCATGGACGCACGATGCCTTCGCCTGGCCTGCGCAAGCTCACCGACCGGCTGCCGGTGGACCCGAGTCCGGACGCCCTGTATGACGCGTTCGAGGCGTGGGGTAGAGAGCAGGGGCTTGCTCTCTACCCCGCCCAGGAAGAGGCGCTCATCGAGATCGTCGACGGCGCCAACGTGATCCTGGCGACGCCGACCGGCTCGGGCAAGAGCCTGGTCGCGGTCGGCGCTCACTTCGCCGCGCTGGCACAACGTCGACGCAGCTACTACACCGCGCCGATCAAGGCGCTCGTGTCGGAGAAGTTCTTCGCGCTCTGCGACGTGTTCGGACCCGAGAACGTCGGCATGCTCACCGGTGACGCCGCGGTCAACCCCGGCGCTGCGATCATCGCCGCCACCGCGGAGGTGCTCGCCAACCAGGCACTGCGAGAGGGCGCCGGCGCCGATGTCGGCCTCGTCGTGATGGACGAGTTCCACTTCTACGCAGAGCCCGACCGCGGCTGGGCGTGGCAGGTGCCGTTGCTCGAGCTGCCGCACGCCCAGTTCCTCCTGATGTCGGCCACCCTCGGTGACATGACGCGGTTCGTGTCCGACCTCTCTCGTCGTACCGGCCGCCGCACCACGATCGTGGCGTCCGCCGAGCGACCGGTGCCGCTGCACTTCAGCTATGTGACGACGCCGATCCACGAGACCCTCGAGGAGCTGCTGAGCACGCACCAGGCACCGGTCTACGTCGTGCACTTCACCCAGGCCGAGGCGCTGGAGCGCGCGCAGGCCCTGTCCAGCATGGCGGTGGCGTCCCGCGCAGAGCGGGACGCGATCGCGGCGGCGATCGGGGACTTCCGTTTCGCCGCCGGCTTCGGCCGCACGCTCTCGCGGCTCATCCGCCACGGCATCGGCGTCCACCACGCCGGGATGCTGCCCCGATACCGCCGGCTCGTCGAGACGCTGACCCAGCAAGGCCTCCTCAAGGTGGTCTGCGGCACCGACACTCTCGGGGTCGGGATCAACGTGCCCATCCGCACCGTCGTGTTCACGGGGCTGTCGAAGTACGACGGGCAACGCACCCGGCACCTCAGGGCGCGCGAGTTCCATCAGATCGCCGGCCGGGCCGGCCGCGCCGGCTACGACACGATGGGCACGGTCGTCGTACAGGCGCCGGAGCACGAGGTGGAGAACGCCCGACGGGTCCAGAAAGCCGGGGACGACCCGGTCAAGCTGCGACGTGTGCAGCGCAAGAAGGCACCGGAAGGTGCGGTGGTCTGGACGGAGCGCACGTTCGACCGCCTGGTCGCCTCCGAGCCGGAGGCGCTGACGTCCAGCTTCCTCGTCAGCCACTCGATGCTGCTGAACGTCATCGCAAGCCCCGGCGACCCGTTCACCCACATGCGGAACCTCCTCACCGACAACCACGAGCCGCCGCAGAGCCGGCGCCGGCACGTCCGACGTGCTGTGGCAATGAGTCGCGGCCTGCTGGCCGGTGGTGTTCTCGAACGGCTGGCCGTTCCGGAGGCGGACGGCCGGACGGTGCGGCTCACCGTCGACCTGCAGCCGAACTTCGCCCTCGACCAGCCTCTCTCGGCGTTCGCGGTGGCCGCCCTCGACCTTCTCGACGTGGACTCCGCGACGTACCCGCTCGATGTCGTCTCCGTGATGGAGGCGACCCTCGAGGACCCACGTCAGGTCCTCTCGGCGCAGCTGTCCAAGGCCCGCGGCGAGGCGATCGAGGAGATGAAGGCCGAGGGCATCGAGTACGACGACCGCCTGGAGCTGCTCGACGAGGTGACGTATCCGCGGCCGCTGGCGGAGCTGCTGCAGGCGGCGTACGAGACCTATCGACAGGCTCATCCCTGGGTGTCCGACCACGAGCTGCGCCCGAAGTCAGTCGTGCGTGACATGTACGAGCGGGCGATGACGTTCGTCGAGTACGTCGGGTTCTACTCCCTCGCGCGCTCGGAGGGGCTGGTGCTGCGCTACCTCGCCGACTGCTACCGCGCCCTTCGACGCACGGTGCCCGACTATGCCCGCACCGACGAGCTCGACGATCTCATCGCGTGGCTGGGCGAGCTCACTCGCCAGGTCGACTCGTCGCTGCTCGACGAGTGGGAGGCGCTGACGACGGGGACCGATGGAGGTGCGGTCGATGCGCTGCGCCCACCGTCGGTGGACGGGGACGTGCCCCCCGTCACCGCCAACGCGCGCGCTTTTCGCGTGCTGGTGCGCAACGCGATGTTCCGCCGCGTCGAGCTGGCGGCGCGGCGGGCCTGGGCCGCCCTCGGCGAGCTCGACGGTGACGCCGGCTGGGACGCCGACGCCTGGCGGGACGCGCTCACGTCGTACTGGGAGGAGCACGACGAGATCCGCACCGACGCCGACGCCCGCGGGCCGCACCTGCTGCTGGTGGACACCGCCCCCGAGCGGGCCGGCGAGTCCGAGCCGGACGGCAGGCTCTGGCGGGTCCGGCAGGTCCTGCACGACCCGGCGGGCGACCACGACTGGGGGATCGGCGCCGACATCGACCTCGACGCGTCGGACGAGGCGGGCTCCGCCGTCGTGCGCGTGACAGCCGTCAGCATGCTGTGACGGCGCCGTCTCGGCGGGGCGCCGAGGTCAGCCAGGGGTGTGGCACACCGCCTCGACGTTGTTGCCGTCGGGATCGCGCAGAAAGGCGCCGTAGTAGCTCTCGTGGTATTCCGGCCACAGCCGCGGCTCGTGCAGGATTTCGGTGCCGAGCTCGTTGCCCGCGGCGTGGAACGCGTCGACGGCCGCACGGTCGGGGGCGCGGAAGCAGATGTGCGACTCGCGGAAGCCCTCTCCCGAGTCGTGGACGCTGATCCAGAAGTCGGGGTGGTCGCTGCCGTAGCCGATGGCGACGCCGTAGTCCATCATGCGGCTGATGCCCAGCGGCATGAGCACCGTGTCGTAGAAGCGGGCGCTGGCCTCGAGGTCGGAGCACTGGACTCCCAGGTGATCGAGCATGGTCTCATCCTGCCGCAGGTCAGCTCCAGCGGTAGGACGGGGACAATCGCGTCACCGATGTCGAAGGCGTCGCGACAGCTCCGACGTACCGGGTGACAGGCGCCGCCGTGGCGCCGAGGACGGAAGGAAACCGCCATGAAGTTCATGATGTTGACCTACGGCAGCGAGGACGTCTACGACGTGGACAGCTTCACCGACGAGCAGCGCGAGTGGTTGCGCGGGATCATCGAGTTCATGCACGAGCTCAACACCGATCTCGAGGCGTCCGGAGAGCTGGTAAGCGCCGAGGGCCTGACCGCTCCGTCGCAGGCCAGGACCGTTCGGCCGGGAGGCGACGGGCCGGTCACGACCGACGGCCCGTTCGCGGAGGCCAAGGAGGTACTGGCCGGCTTCTGGATCATCGACGTCGCCGACTTCGACCGCGCCGTCGAGATCGCCGGGCGCATCGTCTCGTTCGTCAAGGCGCCGATCGAGCTTCGTCCGGTCGGCGAAGCACCGCAGGTGTAGCGCTCCGATGGCGAAGTACATGCTGCTGAGCTACGGTCCGCCGGCCCGGACCCAGCACCCGACGGCCGGACTTGACGTGAGTCGGCTGACTGCGGAGCTGGTCGCCACCGGCGAGTACGTGTACGGCGTCGGCCTCGCCGATCCGGGCTTCACACAGGTGGTGACGGTCCGGAACGGGCGGGCCACGGTCACCGACGGCCCGTACGGCGATGCGTCCGGAGACCTGGCGAGTCTCGGCGTCGTAGAGGTGGACAGCCACGACCGGGCGTTGCAGGTGGCTGCCCGGACAGCGGCGCTGCTCGGCCCGGTCGAGGTCCGGCCGCTGGCAGACGACACGGACGCCGACCCGGGGCAGTGACCCTGTCCTCGGCCGCTGCACTCGAGGACCTGCTGCGCGAGCTGGCGCCGCAGGTCCTCGGAGCGCTCGTCCGCCGCTACGGTCACTTCGACGCGGCGGAGGACGCCGTACAGGAGTCCCTGCTGGCGGCGATCACGCAGTGGCCCCAGGACGGGGTTCCAGAAAGCCCACGGGCGTGGCTGATCAGGGTGGCGTCGCGTCGCATGGTGGATCTGCTGCGGGCCGAGCAGGCGCGCGTTCAGCGGGAGCGAACGGTGGCCCAGCAGGTCCTCCCGCAGGACCTACTGGCCGCTCCCGCGGACCTTCCGGCCGCCGCCGGCGCTGACGACTCGCTTCTTCTGCTGCTGTTGTGCTGCCACCCGGCCCTGACGACGTCGTCGCAGATCGCCTTGACGCTTCGGGCTGTGGGTGGTCTGACGACGGGAGAGATCGCCCGCGCCTTCCTGGTTCCGGAGGCGACCATGGGGCAACGCATCAGCCGGGCGAAGTCCACGATCCGTGACGCCGGCGCGCGCTTCACGATGCCACCGCCGACCGAGGCGCCGCAGCGGCTGACCGCGGTCTGCCACGTGCTGTATCTGATCTTCAGCGAGGGGTACACCGCGAGCTCGGGTCCGTACCTGGTGCGTCATGAGCTTGCCGGCGAAGCCCTGCGCCTGACGCGGCTCTTGCGACGGTCCCTGCCCGAGGACGCCGAGGTCATCGGGCTCCTGGCGCTGATGCTGCTCACCGACGCGCGGTGCGACGCCCGCGCCCTTCCCGACGGCGACCTGGTGCCGCTGCTGGAGCAGGACCGCTCCCGGTGGGACTCGTCAGCGATCGCGGAAGGCGTCGCGCTCGTGCAGGAAGCGATGAGTCGCGGCGCGCCGGGGCCGTACCAGCTGCAGGCGGCGATCGCGGCCGTGCACGACTCGGCGGCGAGCGCTGACCAGACCGACTGGACCCAGGTGCTGGCGCTGTACGACGTCCTTGCCACCTTTGGCGACAACCCGATGGTGCAGCTCAACCGGGCGGTCGCCGTCGCCATGGTCCATGGCCCACCGCGTGGCCTCGAGATCCTCGAGCCGCTCCGCGACGATCCGCGGATGGCCGGCACGCACCGTGTCGACGCCGTACGCGCACACCTGTTGGACCGCGCGGGGGACTCCGCCGGCGCGATCGAGCTCTACGAGCAAGCCGCGCGTCGTACGACGAGTGAGCCGGAGCGCCGCTACCTGGCCCGCCGAGCCGCGCGGTTGGCGGGCGCTTCGCCTTCCGGCCCGGCTGCGCCTGACGCGCCAGGATCCGACGGTCGGGTCGGCGGGACGACCTGACCGTCGGATCTTTGGGCTGAGGTGCGGGTCAGGCGTCGACGGAGTCGTCGGACGAGACGCGGCGGGTGCGGTTCGGGTCGACGGGGACACCAGGCCCCATGGTCGACGAGAACGTGACCTTTCGCAGGTAGCGACCCTTGGAGCTCGACGGCTTCAGGCGCAGCACCTCGTCGAGCGCGGCACCGTAGTTCTCCGCAAGCTGCTGCGGGCTGAACGATGCCTTGCCGATGATGAGGTGGACGTTGGCGTGCCGGTCGACGCGGAACTCGATCTTGCCGCCCTTGATCTCCGTCACCGCGCGGGTCACGTCGGGCGTCACGGTGCCGGTCTTGGGGTTCGGCATCAGGCCGCGCGGGCCGAGGACCCGGCCCAGCCGGCCGACCTTTCCCATCATGTCGGGCGTCGCGACGACAGCGTCGAAGTCCAGCCAACCACCGTTGACCCGCTCGATGAGCTCGTCGCCGCCCACGACGTCGGCCCCAGCGGCGCGAGCCTCCTCCGCCTTGTCACCGACAGCGAAGACGAGCACCCGCGCCGTCTTGCCTGTTCCGTGCGGCAGGTTGACGGTGCCGCGCACCATCTGGTCGGCCTTGCGGGGGTCGACGCCGAGCCGCATCGCCACGTCGACGGTGGGGTCGAACGTGGTGGTCTTGGCGCCGACGACCAGGTTGATCGCCTCGAGCGGCGAGTAGACGGCTGAGTCGTCGATCGTCGCGGCCGCTGCCTTGTATGCCTTGCTGCGCTGCATGTCTGGATCCTTTCGGTGCTGCTCGAAGAGCATGGCCAGGTGTGGTCGGACGGGCCAGCGCGGCCCTGCCACGGTGCTTCTCGTGCGGGAGCGACGCTCAGCCGCTGACGGTGACCCCCATCGAGCGGGCGGTGCCCTCGATGATCTTCATGGCCTGGTCGACGTCGTTGGCGTTGAGGTCGGGCAGCTTCGTGGTGGCGATCTCACGGACCTGGTCCCTGCTGATCCTGCCGACCTTGTCCTTGTGCGGCACGCTCGAGCCCTTGGCGAGGCCGGCGGCCTTCTTGATCAGCTCGGCAGCCGGCGGCGTCTTGGTGATGAACGTGAAGCTGCGGTCCTCGTAGATCGTGATCTCGACCGGGATCACGTTGCCGCGCATCGACTCGGTGGCGGCGTTATAGGCCTTGCAGAACTCCATGATGTTGACCCCGTGCGGCCCGAGGGCCGTGCCCACGGGCGGCGCGGGCGTGGCAGCGCCGGCGTTGAGCTGCACCTTGACGAGTGCGGCGAACTTTTTCCTGGGTGGCATGTCGTGGATCTCTCTTCGTGATGGGCGAGCCGCTAGGACTTCTGGATCTGGCTGAAGCTGAGCTCGACGGGCGTCTCTCGCCCGAAGATCTCGACCAGCGCCTTGACGCGCTGCGCATCGAGGTTGATCTCGGTGATGGTGGCGTGCAGCGTGGCGAACGGCCCGTCGACGACCATGACCGAGTCGCCGCTGTAGAAGTCGGCGAACTCCACCTTCTTCTGCTTCGGGGTCTCCGCTCCGGCCGCCTCCTCGACGATCGACGGCGCGAGCATGTCCTCGACCTCCTGAAGGCTCAGCGGCACCGGCTGGTGGCTGTGCCCGACGAAGCCCGTGACGGACGGGGTGTGGCGCACCGCGGACCAGGACTCGTCCGTGAGCTCCATCCGCACCAGGACGTAGCCGGGGAGCACGGTCCGGCGGACCATCTTCCGCTGCCCGTTCTTGATCTCGGCGACCTCCTCCTGCGGCACATGGATCTCGTAGATGTAGTCCTCCATGTTCAGCGAGGTCGTGCGGTTCTCCAGGTTCGTCTTGACGCGGTTCTCCATCCCCGAGTACGTGTGCACGACGTACCACTCGCCCGGCTTGGACCGCAGCGACGCGCGGAACTCCTCGAGCGGGCTGAGGGCAGCGTCGGCCCCGCCGTCAGCCGAGGCCGTGCCGTCGGCCCCGTCGGCTGCGTCGTCGTCCTCGGCCGCGTCGGCTGCGGCGTCGTCCTCGGCCGCGTCGGCGGCATCGACCGCGTCGCCGCTCGCGCCCTCGGCGGTGACGTCGGTGGCCGCCTCGACGGCATCGTCGGACGTGCCCTCGGCGGCGGAGTACTCGGCAAGCTCCTCGTTGCCGTGCTCACCCGACTCGTCGAAAGGCTCGGAACCGGTCTCGCCGGTCTGGTCGGTCACAGTCACATCACTCACGAACTACTCTCACGGTTGGCTCCTCCGGACGTCGACGGCGGCTCGGCGAGCTCAGCCGAAGACTCTGAACATCACGGAGTTGAACGTGTAGTCCAACACCGAGACGATCCCGATCATCACGAGCACGAACACGAGGACCACGACGAAGTACGTCGTGAGCTGGTCCCGCGTCGGCCAGATGACCTTGCGCAGCTCCGCGATGACCTGGCGGAAGAACAGCGGCAGGCTCGTCCGCCCGGCACTGGCCGGCCGGCGTTCGCTCGACGAGCTGGTGGCGCGAGTCTCTGTCACCGCTTCTCCTTCAGACTGAACGTGTCGATCTTGCAGGGCAGGAGGGACTCGAACCCCCAACCGCCGGTTTTGGAGACCGGTGCTCTGCCAATTGAGCCACTGCCCTCTGCATCTGCGAAAAGCTGCGCCTGGGCACCTTGGCGTCAGGCACCCTCGCCGGGGCATGACGATCTAGGGTGCACGAGCCCACCAAGACCTCGAGTGTACGGCGTCCGCGAACCGAGGTCGAACCCACGCCGAGCGGGTGCCGAGGCGGCGCGCGTCGCAGCAGCTCCAGGATGCGACGATGACCGCATGACGAGAGCTCTCACCGAGCGGCGCCGGATCTCCGCCCGTGTCGGCACCATTGCCGAGTCTGCCACCCTCGCCGTCGACGCCAAGGCCAAGGCGCTGAAGGCCGCCGGACGGCCGGTGATCGGCTTCGGAGCCGGCGAGCCGGACTTCCCCACGCCGGACTTCATCGTCGACGCGGCGGTGCAGGCCGCCAAGGACCCCCGCAACCACCGCTACACCCCGACAGCCGGTCTGCCGGACCTCAGGGCGGCGATCGCGGACAAGACCCGCCGGGACTCGGGCTACGACGTCGACGCGTCGCAGGTGCTGGTCACCAACGGCGGCAAGCAGGCCATCTACCAGGCGTTCGCCACCCTCCTCGACCCCGGCGACGAGGTGCTGCTGCCGACGCCGTACTGGACGACGTACCCGGAGGCGATCAAGCTCGCGGGCGGCGTCCCCGTGACCGTGGCTGCCGACGAGACGCAGGGGTATCTCGTCACCGTCGAGCAGCTGAGCGCCGCACTCACTCCGCGCACCAAGGCCCTGCTGTTCTGCTCCCCGTCCAACCCGACAGGCGCTGTGTACTCCCCCGAGCAGGTGGGCGCCATCGGCCGCTGGGCGCTCGAGAACGACGTCTGGGTGGTGACGGACGAGATCTACGAGCACCTGGTGTACGGCGACACGCGGTTCGCGTCCATCGTCGTGCAGGTGCCCGAGCTCGCCGGGACGTGCGTCGTCGTCAACGGAGTCGCCAAGACCTACGCGATGACCGGCTGGCGGGTCGGCTGGCTGATCGGTCCACCCGACGTGGTCGGCGCCGCCACCAACCTGCAGTCACACCTCACCTCGAACGTCGCCAACGTCTCCCAGCGCGCGGCGCTCGCAGCCCTGTCCGGCGACCTCAGTGCCGTCGCCAGGATGCGCGAGGCCTTCGACCGCCGCCGGGGCACGATCGTCAGGATGCTCAACGAGGTCGACGGCTTCGACTGCCCGGAGCCACACGGCGCGTTCTACGCCTATCCCTGCGTCAAGCCGGCCCTCGGTCGCCCGATCGGGGGACGCGCTGCCGCCACGTCCGCGGAGCTGGCCGAGATCATCCTGGAGGACGCGGAGGTCGCGGTCGTCCCCGGTGAGGCCTTCGGGACACCGGGCTACCTCCGGCTGTCCTACGCGCTCGGCGACGATGACCTGGCCGAGGGGGTCGGACGCATCCAGCGTCTGCTCGCTGTCGCCTGATGCCCGGCGGTGGTCCCACCGGGCCGGCGCGGCGGCCGCTGCACACGCTGCCGAAGGCACACCTGCATCTGCACTTCACCGGCTCGATGCGTCATACGACAGTCGTCGAGCTCGCCGCCGAGCAGGGCATCGCCCTGCCGGACGCGCTGGTCCGTGACTGGCCGCCGGAGCTCTCGGCGACCGACGAGCGCGGCTGGTTCAGGTTCCAGCGGCTGTACGACGTGGCGCGGTCTGTCCTGCGCACCGAGGCGCACGTGCGTCGGCTGGTGCTCGAGGCGGCCGAGGACGACGCCGCGGAGGGCTCACGCTGGCTGGAGATCCAGGTCGACCCGAGCGGGTACGCGGCGCGGTTCGGTGGGATCTCCGCCTTCACCGATCTCGTCATCGATGCGGCTCGGGACGCCTCGGAGCGCAGCGGAGTGCAGGTCGCGCTCATCATCGCGGCGAACCGCACCCGGCACCCGCTGGACGCCCGCACGCTGGCGCGGCTCGCGAGCCAGTACGCCGGTCGGGGCGTGGTCGGGTTCGGGCTGTCGAACGACGAGCGTCGGGGCAACGCGCTGTCGTTCGCCCGCGCCTTCGAGCTGGCCGAGCGAGCGGGCCTCCTCGCCGCCCCCCATGGCGGTGAGCTCCGCGGTCCCGAGAGCGTCTGGGCGTGCCTCGACGTGCTCAACGCCCGGCGCATCGGGCATGGCGTGCGGTCGGTGGAGGACCCCGAGCTTGTCGAGCGCCTCGCGTCCACCGGCGTCACCCTGGAGGTCTGCCCGACCTCGAACCTCGCCCTCGGCGTCTACGCCGCGGCGTCCGAGATCCCGTTGCGGCGCCTGTACGACGCCGGCGTCGCGGTGGCGCTCGGAGCCGACGACCCCGTGCTCTTCGGCTCCCGGCTCGTCGAGCAGTACGAGGTGGCCAGGAACGCGCACGGCTTCCGCGACGAGGAGCTGGCCGAGCTGGCCCGGATGTCGATCCGCGGCTCGGCGGCGCCCGGTGACGTCCAGGCAGGGCTGGTGGCCGAGGTCGACTCCTGGCTCACCGCCTGAAGCTCGATCCGGAGGTGGTTGGCCGGGCTTCTGCCGCGCGGCCACCGGACACCTGCTCGCCCGCGAAATCGGCGGTTCGGCGCCCCGATTCGAAGGTTGACGGGTGTTCGGTCCGACGACAGGCTCAGAGGGAGCAGTTGACCAGGGTGGGCTCGGGCTCGAGCCGGATGCCGAAGGCGCCCTCGACGCGCTCGCGGACCTCGGTCGCGAGCGCCAGCAGTTCCACCGTCGTCGCTCCACCGCGGTTCGTCAGTGCCAGCGGGTGCTTGCTGGACAGGCGAACGCGGGAGGTCCCGTAGCCCTTCGGCAGACCGGCATGCTCGATGAGCCAGCCGGCCACCGTCTTCATCCGGCCGTCCGGCTGCGGGTACGACGGTGCTCCCGCGGGCAGCTGCGCCGGCTCGACGAACGGGTTGGTGAAGAAGGACCCTGCACTCCAGGTGTCGTGGTCCGCCTCCGCCAGCACCATTCCCTTGCTGCGCCGCAGCTCCAGCACAGCCGTCCGGACGTCCCTGGCCAGGGTGGCCTCGCCCGGCGCCAGCCCGAGCCGCCGCGCCAGCTCCCCGTAGCGGACCGGTGCCCCGACCGAGCCGCCCTGCAGCCGGAAGGTGACGGCTCCCACGACGTACCGCCCGGGGCTGCGCTTGAACACGCTGGAGCGGTAGCCGAACCCGCACTCGTGCGCCGCCAGCGTGCACGGAACCTGCCGCACCCTGTCGAAGGTGTGCACCCGCAGGATGGTGTCGCTGACCTCTTGACCGTAGGCGCCCACGTTCTGGATCGGCACCGCACCGACGGTTCCCGGTATTCCTGCCAGCGCTTCGATGCCCATCCAGCCCTCCGCAGCCGCCCGCGTGACCAGCCGGTCCCAGTCCTCCCCCGCCTCGACGGTGACCGTGGCGGACGTGTCGCTGACGGCATCCATGGACAGTCCCTGGCTGGCTGCGCGGATGACCGTGCCAGGGAAGCCGGCGTCGGCCACCACGAGGTTGCTGCCACCCCCCATGACCAGGACCGGCTCAGCGTTCGCGTCTGCCACCGCTACCGCGTCGTACAGCTCCGCGCGCGACTCCGCCTGCAGGAACCGCGTCGCGGGGCCCCCGAGCCGAAGCGTCGTCCACCGCGCCAGCGGCTCGTGCGTGGACGTCAACACCTCACGACCGCGGACGCTCCGCCGAGGACCTGGCGGCCCTCGTGGCTGACCGTCAGGGCGATCGTCGCCAGGCCGTCAGCCACCGACGCGACAGTGCCGGCGACCTCGAGCGCCGCTCCTGCGTCGTCGTCCGGCACCACAACGGGCCGGGTGAACCGCCCCGTCACCGACACGATGTCGGAGGTCGAGGACACCCAGCCGGCAACCGCGCGGCTCGCGAGCGCGAAGGTGTACATCCCATGGGCGACGACGCCCGGCAGGCCCACCGATGTCGCCACCCGGTCACTCCAGTGGATCGGGTTGAAGTCACCGGACGCACCGGCGTAGCGAACCAGGTCGGCGCGTGTCACCTGGAAGGCGCGAGGCGCCAGCTGGTCCCCTTCAGCCAGCGTCACGGCGCGGCTTCCCGGTGGACGAGGGTCGCGGTCGCCGTACAGACCGCTTCTCCTTCCACGGTGCTGATCTCGGTCCGGGTGGCGATCATGTCGACGCCCGCCGCGGCGCGGACCCCCTCGACCGCCAGGGTTCCGACGAGGGCGTCGCCCGCCCGCACCGGGCGCACCTGCTCGATGAACTCGTCGCGGTGTACGACGTTGCGCAGCTCGATCCCCACGCTGGGGTCGACCATCAACCGGCCCATCAGGGCGAATGCCACCACCATCGGGAACGTGAACGGCGCCATGTCTGCATCGTCGTCGACGTCCCAGCCGACGGCACGGCGGAACTCCGCGATCCGCTCCTTGCTGACCTGGTACGGCGCGTCACTCGCGAAGGTCCGCCCGCTCAGCGCCGGATCGAGAGGCATGCGGGAACGCTATCCCACGACGCGGATCCTCCCGGCTCCGGAAACCCAGTCGCCACGGGGACGCGCGACTCCACTGTCTGCCCAGGTCCATGCATGTGCTCCGGTTCGGGAGAGAGGGCGCCACGCAGCTGGTCGAGGCGCTGCGCGAGTGGACTCCTCGGGACGGCCACCTGACCACGCTGCATGCGGGGGGACGTCGGCTGGCACCTGCGGCTGGACGATGCCGACCTGCGCGGCACTCTGGTAGCGGTCGTCGACGGTGGGGAGACGGTGGCGGTGGGCATCCTCGACGGCAGCTCGAACCGGTCCACGGTCAAGCCCACGAGGCTCCAGGACCGCGTGGTCGCCGACGCGCTGGTGTCGGTCGTCGTCGAAGGTCCGCCCGCGGACATCGCCGATCGCGTCCACGTTCAGATCGCCGCCTTCGACCGGTCGACCTTCACCGTCGGCCGTTGGCGGCGGCACTCGCCCGAGCCGGCGCAAGCGGGGTGACCGTGTGCACACCGGCGTACAGCACCGCGGCTGTCCGCAGCTACGAGGCCTGCGGCATGCGGCAGGTCGAGCTGCTGCACGACCTGCGCCGCCCGGCGGAGTCCGACGTGGCTCCTGGCGGCTGAGCTCAGCGGGTCTCGCGGTGCGCGCGGTGGCAGCGGCAGCGCGGGCAGAACTTCTTCAGCTCCATACGGTTAGGGTTGTTGCGGCGGTTCTTGCGCGTGATGTAGTTGCGCTCCTTGCACTCGGTGCAGGCCAGCGTGATCTTGGGTCGGATGTCGGCGCTCTTGCCTGCCACGATGTTGCCTCTCAGTCAGTCTGGTGGATCCGGGTGCGGCGCGGTCGTCGGTGGTGCGGTCTGCGGTAGCGGGGGCGGGACTTGAACCCGCGACACCACGATTATGAGCCGTGTGCTCTGACCACCTGAGCTACCCCGCCGCCGGACTCGGCGGCCCCCTCCCCGTCAAGGATAGACACCGACTCCAGAGCCCCAATACGGAATCGAACCGTAGACCTTCTCCTTACCATGGAGACGCTCTACCGACTGAGCTATTGGGGCAAGCGACGTATGACGATACACAGCCGCGCCATCGCAGGGCGAATCGGATCGACCGCCGCGGACACGTCCCTATCCGCACCAGCGCTGCGGATAGGGTGCCCGGATGGCGTCCTCCCCCAGCGCCGGCCAATCCGACCCCCAGCGTCACCTCCGGGTCGGCTACCAGCTGCAGCCCCAGCACGCCGACTACCCCGCGATCCGCCGCGCCGCCGCCGAGGCGGAGGAGATCGGCGTCGACATCCTTTTCAACTGGGACCACTTCTATCCGCTGTACGGCGAGCCAGCGGGCAAGCACTTCGAGTGCTGGACGATGCTCGGAGCCTGGGCGGATGCGACGGAGCGGGTGGAGATCGGCGCGCTCGTGACATGCAACAGCTACCGCAACCCCGAGCTCCTCGCCGACATGGCGCGCACCGTCGACTCCATCAGTGACGGGCGGCTGGTCCTGGGCATCGGCTCGGGGTGGTTCGAGAAGGACTACGACGAGTATGGCTACGAGTTCGGCACTGCCGGTGGTCGCCTCGACGACCTCGCCGAGGCGCTGCCACGCATCAAGGCCCGGCTCGGCAAGCTCAACCCGGCGCCGACGCGCGACATCCCCGTCCTCATCGGCGGCGGCGGCGAGCGCAAGACGCTGCGGCTCGTCGCCCGGTACGCCGACATCTGGCACGGTTTCGGCGACGTCGACACCATCCGCCACAAGTCGCAGGTGCTGGCCGACTGGTGCGAGAAGGAAGGCACGGACTCGGCGGCGATCGAGCGGTCCTGCGGCGTACCGGCCGGCGACCCCTCCGACGTGGGCCAGGCTTTCGTGGCGGCGGGCGTGCGGCTGTTCACAGTGAGCAGCGGCGGCCCCGACTTCGATATGGGCCAGCTCCGGGACTGGGTGGCCTGGCGGGACGAGCAGAACGCCGCCGCCCTCAGCACGTGATCCGACGATCCGAGACTTCCGGACCAACCATCCGAGACTTCCGGCCCAACCATCCGAGACTCCCCCGGTGTGCGGTGGCAGGTGTTGGGTTCGAACCAACGTAGGCGATGCCGACGGTTTTACAGACCGTTCCCTTTGGCCACTCGGGCAACCTGCCGCGTCTGCGAGCCCGTGCAGGGGCGCCGCAGCCAGAGCAGAATACCCTGAGGCCCGAGCGTTCCGCACAGCGTCTACCGAGCACAACGGAGAGGGACTGACATGGCAGCGGACTCGTCGTTCGACATCGTCAGCAAGATCGACCGTCAGGAGATGGACAACGCCCTCAACCAGGCGAGCAAGGAGATCTCCCAGCGCTTCGACTTCAAGAACACCGGCGCGACCCTTCGCTGGCACGGAGACGACGGCATCGAGGTGGTGGCCAACGCCGACGAGCGCGCGCTCGCCGTCGTCGACGTCCTCAAGGAGAAGGTGATCAAGCGCGGCCAGTCGCTGAAGGTGCTGGAAGTGGGCGAGCCCCGGGCGTCCGGCAAGGAGGTCAAGATCGACGTCGGCCTCAAGGAGGGCATCACCCAGGAGCAGGCGAAGAAGATCTCCAAGCTCATCCGGGATGAGGGACCGAAAGGCGTCAAGGTGCAGGTGCAGGGCGACGAGCTCCGGGTCAGCAGCAAGAAGCGCGACGACCTGCAGGACGTGATTGCGCTGGTGAAGAGCCAGGACTACGACTTCGCCGTCCAGTTCATCAACTACCGCTGATCTGGCGCTTGTAAGCGTTGGCTGCCGCTGACTACGCCGCTGACCTGGCGCTTTATACGTTGGTCGCGTTTGCGGGCGCTGGTCGGAGACGGCTGCGGTGTGTACCCCCTGTGTACCCGCAGCCGCCAAGCGGGAGCTGGTCGAGACCGGCGCCCGCAAAAAAGTCGTGATGATGGTGCCGGTCGAAGTGCTCATCAGCCCGCAGCGGATGTCCGACGCCACGCTCGGATCGCGGCATGTGCGGATGTTGGGCGGGTATCCGAGGCTAGGCGCGGCGGATGGTGGCCCAGGACTGGTGGGTGGCACGCAGGATGGGGCCGGTGATGAGGAGCCCGATGATCGGGTCGGCGATGGGAAGTCCAACGGCGATGAACACTGTGCTGACGATGATGCCAGCGCTCACGTAGCCGTCTGCTCTGGCGTGGTGTCCGTCCGCGATGAGCGCTGCGCTCTCGAGTCGGCGACCGGCCCGCCACCGGATGACGGCGGCGATCTCGTTGCCGATCACACCGACCACGCCTGCCAGGAACAGGGCACCAAGGTGGGTCGGCGTACTGGGGTGCAAGAACCTCTCGATGACCTGCTGGAGGGCGAGCAGGGCGCTGATGAAGATGACGGCTACAACAAAGTAGCCGGACCAGCGTTCGGCTCGACGGCTGCGCAGAAGGAAGGCGGCCCCCAGCGGGATGGCGGTGAGGGCATCGCCGCCGTTGTGGATCACGTCGGTCAAGAGCGCGACGCTCCCGCTGGCTCGGTAGACGAAGAACTGTGCGACCGAGGTGGTCAGCAAGACAGCCAGGCTCAGCGCGACCGCCTTGACGCCCGCCCTGGAGCGCACGATCGAGGGATCCACGAGTCCGTGGGTGTGCCCGTGTTCTTCGTCGTGGCCGTGACCATGGTCGGTGCGGTCAGCGGTGTTGTGGTTGTCCGGAGTGCTTGTCACAAGGCTTAGTGTCTGCGTGTTAACGCATATAGGCAAGTTCGCTACGATGGCGGCCATGCATGAGTCGCTACCGGACTTTGAGATGCCGACCGACGTCGAGGTCCACGTCGCTGCGGACGCCTTCCGGCTCCTGGGCGACCCCAACCGGATCAAGATTTTGTGGGCGCTCCTGCAGGGCGAGACATCGGTCAACTGTCTGGCCGAGCTCATCGGGGCGAGCGCATCGAG
>JBBSIF010000039.1:0-18032 GCA_038232255.1 Propionibacteriales bacterium | reverse complement strand
GATGACCGTGGTGGCGGGGTATGCGTTCCCTGCGGAGTCGCGCACCACCTTGGGCTCGCCGACGAGCTCGAGCGACGTCACGTCGTCCGCGATCAGCTCCGCGCCGAACTTCTCGGCCTGCTTGCGCAGGTCAGTCATCAGAGCCGGACCCATGATGCCGTCCGGGACTCCCGGGAAGTTCTCGACGTCCGTCGTGGTCATCAAGGCGCCACCGGCGGTGACGGACCCCTCGAAGACGAGGGGGCGCACGTTTGCACGAGCCGCGTAGATGGCCGCCGTGTATCCGGCGGGCCCTGACCCGACGATGATCAGGTCACGCGTGGTGGACACTGTGTCCGGCCTCCGATCCTCGTGCCGGGCGACCCGCTTGCCGGCGTCGCTGTGGCTCCCCGCAGCCAACGAAGGCTGTCCCTTGTCAACCGATTCTAGGGCTCGGACATTCCCTGGGAGACGCTGCCGGCCAGCCGCCGAGAGCCGGGGAGCCGCCGTCTCAGTAACCGGTGGTGAACAGCACGCGGCTCGCCGTTCGGCAGTCGAGGACATCTGCCGTTCTCGTCCCGGGCTGCACATGCAGCACGGCAAGGCTGCCCCGCCAGCGGATGACGACCGAAGGGCCGATGCCGCTGGGCGCGGCGCAGCCCTGCTCGTACGCCGGCGACGCGGAGCCTCCGGATGCGGCGAGTCGCCGGGCTCGGTCGGCCACCTCGTCCGGCGTGATGTCGGGCACGGCCGGGCGCGTCGACGGCTTCGACGCATCAGATCCTGATCCCGCGGACCCCCCAACGGGAAGGGACGCATGCCCGCCGCGAACGACGCTCTGTTGCGGGGACTCGGCCGACGAGGCGTTGTTGCTGCCGCTGCGGTGGAGGATCATCCCCTGCCAGCCCGCCACACCGGCTGAGACGAGGACGACGGCCGCTGCGGCACCGCCCAGCCACGCCAACGGCAGTCTCGGCGAGCGCCGCCTTAGGAGGTCGCGTCTCCTCGCCTCGAGGCTGTGGCTCCGCTCGGCTGCCGTGTTGAGCGCCTGCTGGACCGATGCGGCGACGTCGGCGGGCATCGGCTCAGCTGCGGCTTCCTCCGCGGCGAGCACAGCCGTGACCGCCGCCAGTGCCTCGCGCAGGTCGGAGCAGTCCCGGCACTGCGCCAGGTGCGCGTTGACGACCATCGCCTCGCTGGCGGGCAGGATGGCGTCGAGGAGGTCGGCGATCTGCTCGGCGGGTGGATGGGTCTGAGCGGTCACTGCTGGCTTCCTGTGTCGGGGATGGCGGTGCGGGTGGCTGCGGAGGAGGAGCCCGGCCGTCGCTCAGCCTCGGGCGAAGGCGGCGCAGCATCTTGGACGTCCGTGACCTCGCGCTGGTTCCGCCGGTACTGCGTGAGCAGCGGGACCAGCCTGAGCCGGCCCCGGGCGCAGCGGCTCTTGACGGTTCCCGGCGCACACCCGAGCAGAGCCGCTGCCTCCTCCACCGAGTAGCCCTCCATGTCGACGAGGACGAGGGCGCTGCGCTGCTCGTCGCTGAGCCGGGCAAGGGCTGCCATCACGTCGGTACGTCGCTCGCCGACCTCGCTCGGGTCGTCGCGACCGGGGTCGTCAGCAAGAGCGGTCAACCGGTCCTGCTCCTCGGGCAACGGCTCGGTCGCATGGGAGCGGCGCCGGCGGAGGCGGTCCAGGCACGCGTTCACGACGATGCGGTGCAGCCATGTCGACACCTGGGCGTCGCCTCGGAAGCTGCTGGCCCGGCGAAAGGCCGAGAGCAGGGCCTCCTGGACGGCGTCGGCGGCGTCCTCCCGGTCGCCGGTGGTGCGCATCGCCACGCCCCAGAGGCGGTCCTGGTGTCGGCGTACCAGCTCCGCGAAGGCGTCGGGGTCGCCGGCTACGTGCGCTTGCAGGAGTGCGGCATCGTCGAGCCCATCGCTCACCCGAGGACCTGGATCTCCGCGACCTTCCCCTCGTAGCCACCAGGGACCGCCGGAACCGAGGTGAGCCAGACCAGCAGGAACCGGCTCCGAATCGGCGTGTCCAGCGTGAACGTCGCGGTGGTGCCGGTCGCCGTCGCGGTCTTGACGAGCCGGTAGTCGTCGGCAGAGGTCGTCGGCGCGGTGGTCGCGCTTGGCGGCGCCGCCCTCAGCTGGAGTGTCGTGGGCGTCCCCACGAGCGTCACCTTGACCTGGCGGACGTCCTTGGCGGCTCCCAGGTCGAGCACCAGCCCGACTCCGGTCTTGCTCCCGAAGGTCGGGGCGGAGTAGTAGACGAGAGTGTTCCAGGTCGTCGACGGGTCGCCGTCCACGGCGAGGGGTGCCTCGGCGGGGTTCTCGTCTCCCGACCCGTCCGGCAGAGGGTCGAAGCTCCCGATGCCGGACACGGCGATCGGTGCGAGGGCGCCCGATGCTGTCGGACCGCCGCTCGAGGGTCCTCCGCCGTCGGTGCTGGGGTTGTTCACGTAGCCGGGGGTGACCTCCCCCGAGCCGCCGAGCGTCTTGACGATCAGGAACGCAAGCAGCAGCAGTCCGGCTGCGAGGACCCCGACGACCGACCACAGCAGGGTGCGCCGCACCGAGGACGTCGGCTCGCTCTGCGTCCGAAGGGGCAGCTCCGTGACCAGAAGGGCGTCCCCGGTACTCGGCCCGGCGTACTCCTGAGGCAGCACGGCCGGTGGCGGCTCAGGTTGGCGTGGCGACTCCGGCGCCCGGGGTGCCGCGCTCATCCGCGAGCCCGAGGAGTCGGAGAACCCGTCGTTGACCAGGATCGCGCTGAGGCTGTTCTTGACCTCGTCGACGGTTCGGATGGGCTCGCCGCTCCTCGGCGGACTTCCCAGGATCCGGTCGCAGAGCACATCTAGGGCCCGTGGCACTCCCGCCCTGACCTGACGCGGCCGAAGCAGCTTGCCGTGCTCGGTCGGAGCCGCGGGGAGCGAGCCGCAGGGTCCCCCGGGCCAGCGCGCGGTCAAGCTCGCATACAGCAGCCTGCCCAGGTCACGCGTGTCCGCCAGCTCGGGGTCGTCAACCTCGTCGGCGTCGGCCCGAGCCGCTGCCAGGGTGCCGAGACCGAGCACCTTCACGCCGCTGGACTTCGTGAGCACGATGGTGTCCGGGGCGAGCCGGCGATGCCGCAGACCCATCTTGTGAGCCGTCGAGATGGCTCCTGCCACCTCCCGCATCACGAAGGTGGCCTTCCGGGCGGACATCGGTCCCTCCGACAGCACGACGTCGAGGGACTGGCCGTTCGTCCACTCCCGCACGACGTAGCTGAGCTCTCCGTCGTCGACGGCGTCGAGCACCTGGATGATCCGCGCGTCCGCCACCCGGGATGCCTGCTTCGCCGCTGCCAGCATCTCGGCTGCCGCCGGTGACGATGACGGGATCACCTGAAGGACCACCGACCGGGACAGCACCTGGTCGCGGGCGCGCCATGTCGTCGCGTCGCCTTCCTCGGCGAGCAGGTCCTCGAGGGCGTACCGCTCCGCGAGCACCGTGCCGGGCTCGACGGAGTGGATTGCCACGACGCTCGATCCTGCCTCTCCTGGGGTGCTGCCGTTTGTCGGCGCTCGCTCGCTCCCCATGGTAAGCGGTGTCCTCGTCAGGGCGTGAGAAGCCGCTGAGCCGCTCCGACGGGGCCGCAGGGTGCCGAGGATGTCGGCGATTTCCGAGATCTCGAGCAGCCGAGCCATCCCCAGGTACGTCGCCGCTCCGGCGCTCCCACCGGCCACCAGCAGCCAGAACGAGTCCAACCGGCTGCTCACCTCGAGGCCCGAGCGCTCCAGCAGCCGCACGACGCCGTACCCGATCACCGCAGCAGGCAGCGCGGCGGCGGCCAGTTTCGCGACGAAAGGGGTCAGAGCGGGAGCACCCATACCGCCCAGCCGCAGCGACAGCACCCGCAGTGACAGTCCCGCGCCCACCAGGTACGACGCTCCGTAGGCGAGTGCCAGCGCGGCAGCGGCCACATCGGGGGAGAACAGGCGGGTGAGAGCCACCGCCAGGCTCACGTTGACCGCTGCCACGACGCACTGGATGAGGAACGCCGTCCGGTTGTCCTCGATGGCGTAGAACCCCCGGAGCAGCATGTAGTGCACGCTGAACATCAGCAGGCCGGGGGCGAACGCGACCATCGTGGTCCCGAGGCTCGAGGTGTCCCCGCTGCCAGCACCCCAGCTGAACATGACGGTCGCGAGCGACGGGCCGAGCACCGCCAGTGCCACGGCGAACGGCAGGACTACCGCGAGGACGAGCCGCAGGCTGCGCCCCAGCTCCGTGGCCAGGTCGGCGAGCCTGCCGTCGGCGGCGAGGCGCGAGACGAGCGGGATCGTTGCGGTGGCAAGCGACACGGTGACGATCGAGTGCGGCACCTGGGTCAGCAGGAACGCGTTGGCGTAGACCGTGTAGCCGGCAGCCGTTGCGGTCTGCGCGGTGGCGGCCGTCGCGAGATGGACCATCACGTAGAACGCGACCTGGTTGACGACGACGAACCCCACGGTCCACTTGGCGAGGCTCAAGGTGTGACCGAGGCCGGTGCCGCGGAAGTCCAGGCGCGGCCTGATCACGAAGCCGGCCCGGCGCAGATAGGGCAGTAGCAGCAGCAGCTGGGCGGCTATCCCGAGGGTCGAACCGAAGCCGAGCAGCACTTCCTGGCTGGTGGTGTACCCACCCGACCCGGGCTCCGGGTAGAGGCCGATGTAGGCGGCCAGCAGGATCACCGAGATGACGTTGTTGGCGATCGGTGCCCACATCATCGGCCCGAAGCTGCCCCGTGCGTTGAGGATCTGCCCGATGAGGACGAACATCCCGTAGCAGAAGATCTGCGGCAGGCACCACCGGGCGAAGGCGACGAGCGATGCGCTCTCCCCGGCCAGCGAGGGGTCCGTGAAGTAGCTGGAGGCGAGCAGCCGCAGCAGCTGAGGGGCCAGCACCACCAGGACGACGGTGACCCCCGCGAGCACGAGCGCACCAAGGGTGATGATCCGGTTGGCGTAGGCATCGCCGCCGTCGGGGTCGTTCTTGATCGCGCGCACCAGCTGAGGCACGAGTACGGCGTTGAAGACGCCGCCCGCGACGAGGATGTACAGGCTGTTGGGGATCGTGTTGGCGACGTTGAAGATGTCCGGATGTGCTCCGACGACGCCGATGGCGGCTGCCAGCATGACGGCGCGGAGCAGCCCGGTGATGCGCGAGACGACCGTGCCGGCGGCCATCACCCGGCTGGCCGAGAGCACGCTCGCCGGCGACGCTGCTGCCATCAGGTCGAGGTCTGCCTGCGCGAGACCCCGTTCCCCCGCAGGCGGCCGACGATGCGGTATCCCGCAGCGCTGAACAGCACGAGGCCTCCGATGCCCATCACCACCCAGATCACCAGGCCGATCTGGGTGGCGCGGACGTCGAACCGCCAGGTGCCCCCGAACTGCCGTCCGGTGAGCGTGGCGAGCCTGGCGCGCACCGACGTCACGCCCGAGCCGTCGGCAGTGCTGACGACCTGGACGTCTCGGCGCTGACCGGCGGGCAGCGTGATCGTCGGCAGCGGAGCGATGCTCAGCGCCGGGTTCTCGGGTGTCACGGCGAGGCCGACGGAGACGGGTTGGTCGAGCCCGTTCGTCACCGTGAGAGGGAACCGCCCCGAGTCGCTGGACATCGCCACGAAGGGCGGTCCGGTGACAGTGACCTTGGCGAGCGCCTCATGGTCGGCCGTCGCCAGCTGGCTGACGAGCTCGGCCCCCGTTCGCGGAAAGTCGATCCACTGGGCCGACCCCGACATCGCGAACGCCCGCTGGAAGGCCTGCTGCGCGACGTCCGACGGACTGAGGATGGCGGCCAGGTTCCCGCCCGCGAGGCCCAGGTCACGGATGGCGACGATCACGGCGGCGGGCAGGCCGCCCGACGATCCTGGTGCGGGCCGAACGTCGCCGTCGTACCGCCTGCCCGCTCTGTCGAGGGCTCCCAGCGCCGACTGCGCGACGATGACCGGCATCGTGAAAGCGGCGGCGAGGTCCTGGCCCGCGACGGGGGGTCCGGGGTCCCATCCGAAGGGGAGGGCGGTGACCGCCACCCGCTGGGTCTGCTGGCTGAGCGATCGGGCGGTCGCCTCGGCCAGCAGTCGCTGGCGGAACTGCAACGGTGAGGTGTCGGCGGTGGTCTGAAAGCCGGCGAGCCGGGTCGCGACGACGAGAGTGGGGACCCGCTGCCGCGCCACCATGACGTCGAGTCGGGAGGGGGGCGGACGGGAGGAGCGCTCATCGGGGCGAAGCGCCGGCAGATTGGACTGGGAGAGGATCTGTAGGCTGGCGCCGGCTCGCCGCATCACCGAGACCGCGCGTGCCCCGGACCTGCCCTCCGGCAGCCAACCGGCCACTCCGGACCCGACTGCTGCGTGGCTCTGGAAGGCCGAGCTCGATTTGATCGCCGCCACGACGGGTCCCGGGAGGCGGTTCCCCAGCAGGGAGTCGGCGGCGGGACCGCCCCACGGCAGCAGCATCACGTGCTGCTGCGCGTTGAGGCGCCGGAAGTCGGCCAGCCATTGCGCTGCGGCGGCCTGTCCGCGTCCGCGGACCGCCGTGGACGTGGGGGAACGGCCGGCGATGCGGTAGCCGTTCGACATGTCCCGAACAGCCGTCAGCAGCGCCGGGTCGATCACGACCTGCACGGTGTCCGGAGCTGCCGTGAGGGTCCAGGCGACCACGTTGGACAGTCGACCGCCGGCGGTCAGCAGTCGGACGAGGCTGTCGTCGGCCAGCTTCCCCCCCGTGAGGCGTTTCACCGGTGCGCTGAGCGGCAGCAGCGGGAGGGTCTGCACCGGCGCCAGTGGCCGCCTGGCGGGAAGGAGGGGTAGGAGGGTGTTGTTCCGGGCGGCGTCGGCAGGGTCCCGGATCCCGTCCGGAGTTGTCGAGAGCACCTTGACGCCGAGCCGGTAGACGCCTGGCGCGCCGCTGATCTCCAGGTGCCTGAAGGGGACCCGGATGACGAAGTCGCGGCTCTGACCCGGCAGCACGGTACCGAGCTTCGCGTACTCCCCGTCGGTGAGATGGGGGTTCCCGAGACCCGTGTCCTCGGCGACGCGGGCGAAATCCGCGAGGCCACGAAGCGTCGTCGCAGGCTCGGGCGAGAGCTGCAGGTATGCCTGGACCGTCGACAGTCGAGCCGACGACGTGTTCGTCACCGTGCCGTGGACGACGAGCGGCTGTCCTCGGCGCAGCGAGACCGAGCGGAGCCGCTCGATCGCCACGACCAGGTCGCCGGTCCCGGCGAAGCCGCGGGGAGCCGAGTGCGAGGGGGATCCCGGCGGAGCAGGCGGGCTCTGCGAGACGCCGGCGGACACGGTTGAGCGAGCTCGGTCGGGTGGTGCGGACGCCCTCGCCGGAGAGTGAGGTGCGGATGTCGCCGAGACCGCCAGGCACACGGCGAGTCCGCTGATCGCACGCGTGGCGCGACTCATCGCCGGATCGACGCGCCCTGCCCTGTCACCCGATGAATGCTAACCGTTGGCACGGGACGAGCCGCCGGACTCATACAGTGGTGCAACGTGTCGACCCCCCAGCACCCACCAGCCGCCTTGCAGCGCAGAGCCGTGACTGAGCTGATGCGCGCCGCGCCGATGATCGACGAGGTGGGGAACCGGTTCGCGGCGGCTGGTCACGAGATCGCGCTCGTGGGGGGTTCTGTGCGTGACGCGCTGCGTGGGCAGCTCGGCCCGGACCTGGACTTCACCACGTCGGCAAGGCCTGGGGAGACCGAGCGCGTCCTCACCGGATGGGTCGACGCGCTGTGGGACATCGGCCGAGACTTCGGGACGATCGGCGCGCGCGTCCGCGACTGGGAGCTCGAGATCACGACGTACCGGGCCGACGCCTACTCGGCGGACTCCCGCAAGCCGGCGGTGACCTTCGGGGACACGCTGGCCGCAGATCTTCGCCGCCGCGACTTCACGGTCAACGCGATGGCGCTCGTGCTGCCCTCGCGGGAGTTCGTCGACCTGTACGGCGGCGCGCGCGATCTGGAGGCTGGACTGCTGCGCACCCCGGCGACACCGGAGGAGTCCTTCTCGGACGACCCGCTGAGGATGCTGCGCGCCGTCAGGTTCTCGGCGCAGCTGGAGATCACCATCGCGCCGGACGTGCTGGCGGCCATGCGAGCGATGGCTGGTCGCATCTCCATCGTGTCGGCGGAGCGGGTGCGCGACGAGCTGGTGAAGCTGGTGCTGGCGGGCCACCCGAGAACGGGCCTGACCCAGCTCGTCGACACCGGACTTGCAGGCCTGGTCCTTCCGGAGCTGCCCGCCCTTCGCCTCGAGCACGACGAACATCACCGGCACAAGGACGTCTACGAGCACAGCCTCACCGTGCTCGAGCAGGCGATCAGCATGGAGGATCGGCTGCCGGGTGGCGGCCCGGACCTCGTGACGCGGCTGGCGGCTCTGTTGCACGACATCGGCAAGCCGCGCACGCGCCGCTTCCTCGATGACGGCACCGTGACGTTCCACCACCACGACGTGGTCGGCGCGAAGATGGTGAAGAAGCGGATGGCGGCGCTGCGGTTCTCCGCAGCGGAGACCGATGCGGTCGCCAGGCTGGTCGAGCTTCATCTGCGCTTCCACGGCTACGGCTCCGGTGAGTGGACGGACTCCGCCGTACGGCGTTACGTGCGCGACGCCGGCCCGCTCCTCGACCGTCTCCACGTGCTGACCCGCGCCGACAGCACGACCCGCAACCGGCGCAAGGCGGAGCGGCTTCGCGAGGTCTACGACGACCTCGAGCAGCGGATCGCCAGGCTGTCGGCCGACGAGGAGCTCGCGTCGATCCGCCCCGACCTCGATGGGCAGCAGATCATGGCGGCGCTGCAGATTCCCCCCGGGCCTGGGGTCGGCGTCGCCTACCGCTTCATGCTGGAGCTTCGCCTGGAGGAGGGGCCGGTCGGGGCCGACCGGGCGCGGGAGGCGCTGCTCGCCTGGTGGCCGACCCGCGACGGCGCCTGACCGCGCAGCGGCCGGGCGGGTCTTGCCGTTGCGTCCGGGTGGTCGCGTCGTACTGCGCTCGGCTGGGCGGACGTTGGAGTGCGGCTGACGGTCAGCGGCGTTTGACGAGAGCGGCGATGGAGACGGCAACCAGCGCCAGGCCAGCGGCCAGGGTCAGGTACAGGCCGCTGCCCACCGACACCACGAAGAAGCCGGCGCTCGGCTGGTCGGAGACGTCACCGATGTCGACGAGCGCGGTCAGAGCAATGAGGACGCCCATCACGAGCGCGACGATGGCCATCGCCAGCTGAAGCCCGCCCCGCCGACGGCTGAGGCCGCGAACTCCCCCGACTGCCACGCACACCAGGCCGAGGACGAGGGTGATGACCCCGTCCTTGGCGCCACCGACGGAGTTCCCGCCGACGCCGCTGACAGACAGCTCGCCCACCGTGACCCACGGCAGGAACGCGAACACGAACGTGAGAGCGCCGAGTCCGGCGATGACCCAGCCGAGCGCCCGGGCGGCCGACGACAGCGGCGCGGCCGCGGGGGTGGAGCCGGGTGGGTAGCCGAAAGGCGGCCCGTAGGTCGGGGGCTGCCCGTACGGCGTCGACTGCGGTGGATACCACTGCGGTTGATACGACTGCTGGGGATACGCCGGCGGGGAGTACGACGAGGGTGGATACGCCTGCTGGGGATACGGCGGCGGGATGGGCGGTCCGTACGGCGGCTGCTGGGCGTAGGGCAGAGGTTGTCCGGAGGGCGGGCCGGGCGGGCCAGGCGCACCCCCTGGCCCGTCGTGCTCTGGAGGGTCGTCGGTCGGCGTGCTGGACATGGCGCTCCGTTTCCCGTGGGACGGGAGTGCATCGTCGCTTACCGGCGCCACCTCGTCAAGGCACTCGACGCGGCGGCCCGACGTCGTACCGGCGAACCGGTCGGACGTCAGTGGGCCAATGGGCGTCGCGCGACGGCGTAGCCGACGGCCGTTGCGGCGTAGCCGAAGCTGACGCAGACCAGCAATGCGTAGGACTTGCCGTTGGGCGGTATGACGAAAGCGCCGACACCCGCCGCCGCGACGAAGACGACGTTGAAGATGACGTCGTACAGCGCGAAGACCCTGCCGCGAAAGACGTCGTCCACCCCCGCCTGGACCAGCGTGTCGACGCAGATCTTCACACCTTGGGCGGAGACGCCGAGGAAGAAGGCGGCCACCAGGATCGCCCACTCGGTGAACAGCGCCGCCGGCACGATCTCGACGACGGCAGCGAGTCCCAGCAGCACGACCATCCACCGGGGCAAGGACATCCGAGCCGCCGCCAGCGGCGTCACCACCGCCGCGGCGAAGAAGCCCAGACCAGAGACGAGGACCGCCGAGGCGAGGCCGCTCACAGCCGCGTCGGTTCCGGAGGCGTCGTGGAAGTAGTTGCGGTACAGCAGGATCGTCGCGACGGTGGTGACGCCGTACAGGAAGCGGTGCGCGGCGATCACCCCGAGCGCCGCTGCCGGAGTCGGACGAGTCCTCAGATGCCGCAGCCCGGCGGCGAGACCCGCCACCACGGTGCCGAGGGCCTCACGAACCCGCTCCCGCGCCGGATCGACGTCCGGGCCGAGCAGATCGGCCGGCATCCGCAGCGCCAGCAGCCCGGCGACCAGGTAGCCGACCGCCGACGCCAGCACGATCAGCACGTCCCTGTCATCTGCCGGTAGCAGCGTCCGCGCGACGGATGCCGCAGCAAGGCCGACCATGAAGGCGAGAGTCCCGCTGGTCGGCGTGACGGAGTTGGCCAGGGTGAGCGAGCGGCGGCTCACCACGTGCGGCAGCGCCGCTGACAGGCCGGCGAGCAGGAACCGGTTGACGCTCAGCGTCAGGAGCACGACCGTGAACAGGCCGACGCCTTTGGAGCCGCCCGCCACGATGACCGCGATCAGCAGGACCGGCGCGACCCGCACGAGGTTCGAGGCCACCAGCACCTGCCGCCGTCGCCACCTGTCCAGGAACACCCCGACGAACGGCCCGAGGACGCTGAACGGCAGGAGCAGCGCAGCCAGCCCCGCGGCGATCGCCGACGCGGTCGGCTTGTCCTGCGGTGTGAAGAGCACGTACGACGCGAGCCCGACCTGGAAGACGCCGTCGAAGGCCTGACCGGTGAGCCGGACGGCGAGCAGCTGGCGGAACCGGCGCCCGCGCAGCAGGGCTCGCAGGTCCTCGCCGGCTCCCATGGTGGTCGAGTCTCCCGCCCCAGCACGCTGACGCGGCGCCGACCCCGCGAGGGCGGCGCCGCGTGACGTGCTCAGCAGCAGGGAGGGGTCAGCGCTCGACCTCGCCGCGGATGAAGGCCTCGACGCCGTCGCGCCCCTCGTCGTCGGGGCGCTGCACCGGCGGCGACTTCATCAGGTACGACGATGCGGCGAGCAGCGCTCCACCGATGCCGCGGTCCTTGGCGAGCTTCGCGGCCCGGATCGCGTCGATGATGATGCCTGCGGAGTTCGGCGAGTCCCAGACCTCGAGCTTGTATTCCATGTTGAGCGGCACGTTCCCGAAGGCCCGGCCCTCGAGCCGCACGTAGGCCCACTTGCGGTCGTCCAGCCACTGCACGTAGTCGGACGGGCCGATGTGGACGTTCCGGGCGCCGAGATCGTGGTCGATGTTGGACGTGACCGCCTGGGTCTTGGAGACCTTCTTCGACTCGAGCCGGTCCCGCTCCAGCATGTTCTTGAAGTCCATGTTGCCGCCGACGTTCAGCTGGTAGGTGCGGTCCAGCACGACGCCCCGGTCCTGGAACAGCCGCGCCAGCACCCGGTGGGTGATCGTGGCGCCGACCTGGGACTTGATGTCGTCGCCGATGATCGGCACACCGGCTTCCTCGAACTTCGCGGCCCAGATCGGGTCGGAGGCGATGAAGACCGGCAGCGCGTTGACGAACGCCACCCCCGCGTCGATGGCGCACTGTGCGTAGTACTTGTCGGCGTCCTCGGACCCCACCGGCAGGTAGGAGACCAGCACGTCGGCCTTGGAGTCCTCGAGGATCTGGACAACGTCGACCGGCTCGCTGTCGCTCTCGGAGATCGTCTCTCGGTAGTACTTGCCGAGCCCGTCCAGGGTGTGCCCGCGCTGCACGGTGACCCCGAGAGGCGGCACGTCGCAGATCTTGATCGTGTTGTTCTCGCTGGCGTTCGTGGCATCGGCCAGGTCGAACCCGACCTTCTTCGCGTCGACGTCGAAAGCGGCGACGAACTCGATGTCCCGGACGTGGTAGGGGCCGAACTGGACGTGCATGAGCCCGGGCACGGTGCCGGAGGGGTCGGCGTCCTGGTAGTAGTGGACGCCCTGGATGAGCGACGTCGCACAGTTGCCGACGCCGATGATGGCTACGCGGACCGAACCCATTGTCGGCTTCCTCATTCCTTGTTGTCAGCACCGGGCGTTGCCGCCGTGGTGCCGGTGGATGTGGTGATGGACCGCGCCTCCGAGGCACGGGTCCGTGACCTGTCGACTCGTTCGCTGTCGATGAGCTCGTTGAGCCAGCGGACCTCGCGCTCCGCCGACTCGAGGCCATGACGCTGCAGCTCCAGGGTGTAGCTGTCGAGTCGCTCCCGGGAGCGGGCGAGCGACGCGCGGACTCCCTCGAGACGCTCCTCGAGGCGGCTTCGCCGACCCTCCAGGATGCGCAGCCGGTTCTCCGAGCTCGTGGACCCGAAGAACGCGAAGTGCACTCCGAAGGTGTCGTCCTCCCAGGCGCTCGGGCCGGCAGCGGACACGAGCGTGGCGAACCTCTCTTTCCCGTCCGCCGTCAGCTTGTAGACGATCTTGCCGCGTCGGCTGGCTCGTGCGATCGCGGAGTCCTGCGCCGTGACGTCCTCCGTGAGGAGACCATCGCGCTGCATCTGCTTGAGGCAGGGGTACAGGGAGCCGTAGGAGAGCACCCGTCCCCAGCCCAGCAGTCCCGTGACCTGCTTGCGAAGCTCGTAGCCGTGCATCGGCGACTCGTTGAGCAGCCCGAGCACCGCCAGCTCGAGCGTCTCTGCGCGCTTCGTGGCCACGGGACTCCTTCCGATTCGCCCCCGCACTGCATCGCCGTTGATCGTGCTACTACGTATCGTAGCGATACATCGAATCGCAACATAGCGCAGCGCGGTGTTCATCCGCAAGTCGACGGAGGGCCATTCGCCGTTCAGGGGTTGGAATCGGCTAGGGGCCGCGCCGTACCCTCGAAGGCACCATGTGGTCCCAGCGGTCGGTGATCGACTACTCACTGCAGCGTCGAGCGAAGCTCTCGACGTTGTTCAACGGCGGCGCCACCCACATGGACGACGTGTGCGACGCGGACCCGTACACGTTGCTCGCAGCCAAGCACCACGGGGAGCCGGCGGAGCGGCCGTGCCCCGTGTGCCGCAAGAAGGAGCTCGTGCTGCTGTCGTACGTCTTCGGCGACGAGCTGGGCCAGTACTCGGGGCGCATCAAGACTCGCAGGGACATCGAGCAGATGGCGCACGACCACGGCGAGATCCGGATATACGTGCTCGAGGTGTGCAAGTCCTGCTCGTGGAACCATCTCGTCGAGTCCTACGTCGTGGGGGACGGCGTCCCCCGCAGGCCGCCGCGCCGGCAGCGCACGGTCGAGGACGAGGACTGAGGGGATGAGCACGTGAAACCCGAACCCGGCCAGGGCAGCGGCAAGGGAGGCAGCATCCGCCTGCGCGACACGACGGGATGGGACAGGGCCAACCACATTGCGGGCAAGATCTTGAAGTGGGGCTTCGTCGCGGGAGTGGTGCTGCTCTTCGCCGGGCTCGTCGCCATCTACGTCGTCTACCGGACGATCACGATCCCGAACCCCAACGCAGCCTTCCAGGCGCAGACATCGACGGTCTACTACTCCGACGGCACTCACGTGCTCGGCACGTTCGCCGTCCAGAACAGGCACAGCATCCCGCTCCACCAGGTCCCGGTCTCGATGCGCAACGCCGTCGTGTCGGCCGAGAACCGCACGTTCTGGACCGATCCCGGGCTCGACCCCAAGGGGATCGCGAGGGCTGCCTGGAGCAACCTCTCGTCGAACTCGACGCAGGGCGCCTCGACGATCACCCAGCAGTACGTCAAGATCCTCTACCTGTCCCAGCAGCGGACCTGGACCCGCAAGATCAAGGAAGCCTTCATTTCCGTCAAGATCGACAAGGAGCTGTCGAAGTCGCAGATCCTCGAGGGCTACCTGAACACGATCTACTTCGGGCGGGGAGCCTACGGCGTCGACGCCGCGACGCAGGCGTACTTCCAGGAACCCGCAAGCGACCTCACGATCCCGCAGAGCGCTGTCCTGGCAGCGGTGCTGAACTCACCCGGCAACCTCGATCCGGCGGTGTCCAAGTCCAACACCGCAGCGCTCTTCGCCCGCTACCGCTATGTGCTCAGCGGCATGGAGGACATGGGCAACCTGACGCCCGCGGAGGCGGCGCGCTTCGAGCGGCGGCTGCCGCCGATCCCGAAGCCGACCACCAGGGACCAGTACGGCGGTCAGCGGGGCTACTTGATGACGATGGTGGAGGATGCACTGGACTCCGAAGGCTTCACGGCGCAGCAGATCTACGGCGGCGGCCTCAAGATCGTGACGACGTTCGACTACCAGGACATGCTCGCCGCCCAGCACGCGGTGGCCGATGTCCGGCCCAAGGGCAAGGTGCAGCTGCACGTCGGCCTGGCGAGTGTGCAGCCGGGCACGGGGGCCGTCCGGGCGCTGATCGGCGGACGGAACTTCCTGACCAGCCAGCAGAACTGGGCGACGAACCTCGTCCAGCCGGGCTCGACGTTCAAGGCGTTCGCTCTGGCGGCAGCGTTCGGCGACGGCTTCACGCTGGACGACACGCTGAACGGCAACTCGCCGTTCCGGCTTCCTGATGGCACGTTGGTGCACAACGAAGGCGAAGCCGCCGGTATCGCGAACGGCCTGAGCTACGGCACGATCTCGCTTCGCTACGCCACCGAGGAGTCGGTCAACACGGCGTTCGTCGACCTGACCACGCAGATGCACAACGGGCCGCAGCGGATCATCAACGCTGCCGAGTCGGCCGGGATCCCCGCCGACACGCCGGGGCTCGAGCCTTACGCCAACGTGGCGCTGGGCACGGCATCGGTGTCACCTTTGGCGATGGCCGACTCGTACGCGACGTTCGCAGCACGGGGACAGCACGCCGACTGGTATGTGATCAGCTCGGTGAGCAACGCGTCCGGCACCAAGTACGAGCACAAGACCAAGACCACCCAGGCGTTCCCCCCATCCATCGCCACCAACGTGACGTCCGCTCTGCAGAGCGTCGTACAGTCCGGCACGGGGCAGGGAGCCCTGCAGCTGGGCAGACCGGCGGCCGGCAAGACGGGCACCGCAACGGCCCAGCGGTGTGACGCCTGCGACGAGCACGTGTCGTCGTCCTGGTTCATCGGCTATACCCCTCAGCTGGCGACTGCCGTGGCCTACACGCGCGGGGACGGCAACGACGCCCTGGACGGCTACATGGTCCCGTTCTTCGGCGCCGACTACCCCACGGACACCTGGACCGCCTACATGAAGGCGGCCCTGCAGGGCACGAAGGTGGAGCGGTTCCCGCCGCCGGGCAACCTTGCCGGGGAGCCGTCGACACCGACGTACACGCCGCTCCCGCCGACTCCGACGTACACGCCTCCCCCGCCGACTCCGACGTACACGCCGCCGCCCACGACTCCCACGACTCCGACGACGCCGACGACTCCGACGACGCCGACGACTCCGACGACGCCGACGACTCCGACGCAGCCCACGACGCCGACGGCTCCGACGACCCCGACGCAGCCCACGACGCCAACCTCACCCACGACCCCGACGCAGCCCACGACGCCAACCTCACCCACGACCCCGACGACTACCAAGCCGACCGGCGGCGGATAGCTCCTCCTGCGCCGCGGTGTGGGGTGGGTCGGCTTCCGGGCTCTCCCCTCGGCCATGAGGCACGATGGGCGCCGTGGTCTTCTTCCCCGAGCAGACGCGCACCACCGACGATCTCGTCTCTCCCACCCTGGCGGACCCGCTTGCCCGGGCGGCGAGCCCGGCGGTGTCCGGGCCACTGGGTCGTCACGCCCGAACGGGATCCAGCTGGTGGACACCGCTGCGCGTGACCCTCGCGATCGCGACCGTCGTCTTCGGGCTCGGGGTGCTGCAGAAGTCGCCGTGCGTCGTGACGTCGTGGTCCGACGACGCCTCGCCCCTGCCGTTCTCTCATCTGTGCTATACCGACATCCCCTACCTGTACGTCTCGCGGGGGCTCGCGGAGGGCATCTTTCCCTTCACCCCGACCCAGGACCTCCCTCCGGTCAAGCAGCCGACAACCCAGCAGGAGGCCGACGAGCTCACTCTCGAGTACCCGGTGCTCACCGGGCTGTGGATGGGGGCGGCCGGCTGGCTCACCCGGCAGATCGGGATCGGCCCTGACGTGTCTGCGCTCTCGCACGCGGAGGTCGGGCAGCTGCCAGGCGTGCAGCACGACTCGGCGGTCTTCTGGTGCGTGAACGCCGTCGGCTTCTTCGTGATCTTCCTGCTCGCGCTCATCGCCCTGTCCAAGGCTCAGCGCCGAAGACCGTGGGACGCGATGCTCGTGGCCGCCTCCCCAGTGGTGGCGCTCGCGACGTTCATCAACTGGGACATGCTGGCCCTCGGCCTGGTCGCCGGGGCTCTCTGGGCATGGTCGACCCGCCGTCCGTGGCTGGCGGGGATCTTCATCGGCCTCGGGGTGGCCACCAAGCTGTATCCGCTCTTCCTCCTGGGGCCGCTGCTCGTGCTGTGCTTGCGGACGCGCAACCTCGACGCGTGGACGAAGACGTGCGCCGCCGCCCTCACCGCATGGCTCCTGGTCGACCTCCCGGTCTACCTCTGGTCACCCACCGAGTTCCTGTGGTTCTGGCACTTCAACGTCGAACGTGGACCTGACTTCGGGTCGTTGTGGCTGCTCGCGTCGACGCTCGGACATCCGGCGACCGCGCATCAGGTGAACGTGACGAGCTGGGTCGTCTTCGGTGGGGCATGCGTGCTGATCGCGTTGCTGGGCCTGCTCGCGCCGCGCAAGCCGCGGGTGGCCCAGCTCGCCTTCCTCGTGGTGGCTGCGTTCCTGCTCGTCAACAAGGTCTACTCCCCACAGTACGTGCTGTGGCTCCTGCCGCTGGCGGCGCTGGCGAGGCCGCGCTGGCGGGACATGGCCATCTGGCAGGCCTGTGAGATCTGCTACTTCTTCGCCGTCTGGATGCACATCGCGAACTTCTTCGTCACGCCGGGAACGTGCCGGCCGAGCTCCGGCTTCATCTCCTCCGGCGGCTGCGACTGGGTCTACTCGATCGCGATCGTGCTGCGCGTCCTCGGCGAGGTCTACCTGATGGTCCTGGTGGTGCGCGACATCCTCCAGCCGTGGCACGACCCGGTGAGGGCTGATGGCCTCTCGGACGACCCGCTGGGCGGCGTACTGGACGAGGGAGTCGACGCCTCGCCGTTCGACGACGACAGGGCAGTCTCGCGAGGCGTGCCCGCGCGGCCGTCCGGGTGACCGCTCGGCCCCGACCTGCACGGTCGCGACTCCCGCATGGCATCCTCCAAGGAGGCGTCTGTCAGACAGCGTGCAGCTCGTGGAGGCGCACGCACCACCGTCACAGCGCCGACGGCTGCCCGAGCCGCGGCACGACACATCGAAAGAGGGAGTTCATGCTCAGTCAGGAGCAGCTACAGCACGTCCTCGGCGAGACCGCATACGGTTCCGACGGCGAGAAGCTCGGCAAGGTGGGACGCATCTTCTTGGACAACGCGTCGGGTCTTCCCGAGTGGGTCACGGTCCAGACCGGCCTGTTCGGCACGCGGGAGAGCTTCGTCCCCGCCGGTGACGCGGTCCTCGGCGACCAGGGCGTGACCGTTCCCTTCAGCAAGGATGCCGTCAAGAACGCCCCGCAGGTGGACCCCGACCAGGGCGAGCTCTCTCCCGAGGAGGAGGCGGAGCTCTACCGTCACTCCCAGCTGGACTACACCACGGCTGCCGACGACGTCGTCGCTCAGCCGACCGCCGACACGGGGACGCAGACCGATGACGCGAT
>JBBSIF010000038.1:0-18192 GCA_038232255.1 Propionibacteriales bacterium | reverse complement strand
TGCCGCCGACGAGGTTCCCGACCATGCCAGCCGCGCCGCCAGCCGCGCCGCCGCCCGCCGCGCCCCTCCGCTGTCCGAGCAGCCCGGGCTCCGTGTCGTGCCGCGGCGTCACGAGGCCGGCAAGCTTGCCGGGGTCAGTGGACGTGCCGTCGTAGTCCAGGTCGTGACCGTGCTGCTTGGCGTGCCGCTGCAGCTGCTGGGCGAGCTTGCGGCGGTGCGCCGGCTACATCTTGCTCAGCGACTGCTTCGCTGCCTTCTGGTACGTCGGCCGGTCGACGTGACGCGACACCTCCGCGTACCGACGACCCACCTCCTTGTCGTCGTACCCGTCCTCAGGCTTGCCTTGCTCGTACCGCTTCGCGAACTGCTGGTAGTCGCTGTGCTTGTCATTTCCCGGTTGCAGGAGCTCGTCGAGGAAGCCCATCTCGTCCCTGTCGGTGGGCAGTGTGCTGGTCGTCGTCCTGACGCAGGGTTCCGTACCCGTCTTACGGTGTAAGAAACGAGCCGCGGCGCGGCGCCACGGTCGCGACCGACCGGCCCGCTGTCCACAGCAGCTGCTCGTCGGCGCGATTGGTCCTCGGCGACTGCTATGACTGGACTCGTCATGACACCGAAGACCGGGGACAGCGCCGCGAGCCAGCGCGACCGGGTCGCGCTGCTCAAGCGGGAGGTGCGCGGCCGCTCGCCGAAGCCCCCGGAGGCGCCGGCGGCCGAGCGACCTGTGGCGTCGGTCGCTGTGGACCTGCCGTTGGCACACCTCGACCGGCCGTTCGACTACCAGGTGCCCGCGTCGATGCACGACCAGGCCGTGCCGGGGTGCCGGGTGAAGGTCCGATTCGCCGGTCGCGACGTCGACGGCTACCTCCTCTCCCGCAGCGAGGAGACGGACCACGTCGGGACGCTCTCACCGCTGCGCCGGGTCGTCTCTCCTGACCCGGTGCTCGCGCCGGCCGTGCTGGCCGTGGCACGCCTGGTGGCCGACCGGTACGCCGGGACCCTTGCCGACGTCGTGCGCCTCGCGGTGCCAGCCCGGCACGCGCGGGTCGAAGCCGAGCTGGTCGCGGTCCCCGCTCAACGGGCGGAGGTGCGCGATGACGAGCTCCGGAACCCCTGGAGCCAGGAGACCGAGGGGCCCGCGTGGCTGGCTCGCCTCGCAGCCGGGGAGCATCCGCGCGCGGTGTGGAGTGCCCCTGCCGGAGCCGACTGGGCGGCACGGCTCGCCTCCGGCGCGGCGGCGACCCGCCGATCGGGGCGGGGCAGCCTGTTGCTGGCTCCCGACGCCCGCGACGTCAGCCGTCTCTCTGCGGCGCTGACGCGCCTGCTCGGCGCGGGCTCGCACGTCGTGCTCACCGCCGACCTCGGCCCCGCCGCCCGCTACCGCGCCTTCCTCGCGGTGGCACATGGCGTCGCCGACATCGTCGTCGGAACCAGAGCCGCTGCCTTCGCGCCGGTTCACGGCCTCGGGCTCGTTGGCCTGTGGGACGACGGGGACGACCTGTACGCCGAGCCCCGGGCGCCGTACTTCCACGCGCGGGAGGTGCTTGTGCTGCGGGCCTACTCGGAGCAGGCGGCTCTGCTCGTCGCGTCGCACAGTCGCTCGGTGGAGACGCAGGCGCTGCTGGAGTCGGGGTGGGCCAGCGAGATCAGCGCGCCGCGCGAGGTGGTGCGGACGGCCGCGCCCCAGGTCCACGTCACCGGCGAGACCGACGCCGACCTCGCGCGCGACGCGGCGGCCCGGTCGGCGCGGATGCCCGTCGGGGTGTTCGTGGCGGTCCGCGAGGGCCTGCAGCGCGGACCGGTTCTGGTGCACACGCCCCGGTTCGGGTACCAGCCGGGTCTGGCCTGCTCGCGGTGCCGCCGGCCGGCGCGCTGCGCATGCTGCGACGGGCCGCTCGGTCGCCCTCGCGGCGGCGCTCCGCCGCAGTGCCGCCGGTGCGGAACCGTCGCCGACGACTGGGCCTGCCCGCACTGCGGTGGGTCGCAGGTCCGGGCGCCGGTGGTCGGCTCGCTGCGGACCGCCGAGGAGTGGGGACGCGCGTTCCCACGCACGTCGGTCGCGGTGTCCGGTGGCGACCACGTGCTCGACGAGGTCGACGACCGGCCGGCGATCGTCGTGGCGACGCCGGGGTCGGAGCCGTCCGTCCCCGGCGGGTACGCGGCCGCCGTGCTGCTGGACACCTGGCTCACCCTGGCGATGCCGGGGCTACGTGCGGACGCGGAGGCGCTGCGTCGCTGGCTGCGGGTCGCGGCGCTGGTCCGACCTGGGCAGCAGGGCGGGCGGGTGGTGGTCGTGGGCGAGCCGACGCAGCCCGTCGTCCAGGCGCTCGTGCGGTGGGACCCGGGCGGCTTCGCCGCCGCCGAGCTGGCGCAGCGGCGGTCGGCGCGGCTGACCCCGGCGGCGCGGATGGCGACGGTGACGGCTCCACCGGACGTGTTGACCGAGGCCATGGCGGCGTTCGCCGTGCCGCGGGGTGCGGAGGTGCTCGGGCCCGTCGACGCCGGCGATGGCGCCGCGCGGGTCGTCATACGGATCGCCGCCGAGCGCGGAGCGGCGCTGTCGCGGGAGCTGCAGCACCTGCAGGCGGGCCGCAGCAGCCGCAAGCTCCCCCCGGTGCGCGTCCAGGTCGACCCCGTCGACCTCCCCTGACGATCCGAGACTTCCCGCCCGACGATCCGAGACTTCCCGCCCGACGATCCGAAGTTGCCGCACCGGTCCGGGGACTTCCCGCGAAGCCTCCGATCCTGTGGGCAGGGCGGTCCACTGCCTCGTCAGCGCGAGAGTGCAGGCGGTCCAATGTCTGGACTCATGTCCCCGAGGGAGAAGCCAGGGCGCAAGACGTCGTAGACCTGATCATGCAGGACCACCGCGAGGTGGAGCAGCTCTTCCAAAGGATGAAGACAGAGCCCGACCAACGGCCGATGCTCGTGCCGGTCGTATCGACGCTGTTGATCGCGCACAGCCGAGCGGAGGAAGCTGAGGTGTGCCCGGTGGCTCGCGACGAGGCCGGCGAGGCCGGCGATGTGGCGCGCAGCCAGGAGGAACTCGCTCAGGCCGAGGAGACCTTGAGCGGCTCAAGACGCTCGACCACCACTCGGAGGAGTTCCACTCGACGCTGGCAGAGCTGATTGACGCGATCACGCACCACGTCGAGGAGGAGGAGTCGAAAGTTCTTCCCGGCACGCGGCGATGCCTGGCGGCCGACCGTCTGCAGCAGCTCGGCGAGGCGTTCATCGCTTCACGGGCCGAGCACATGGGAGACCGACCCGGAGAGGCGACTCGGGAGGAGCTCCTCCAGCAGGCGGAGAACGCCGACGTCGAAGGAGCGAGCTCCAAGACCAAAGAGGAGCTGACAATGGAGTTGCGAGGAGACGACTAGCCGTCCGGGCCTTCGCGACCGAACAGGGTGGGCGGGAGGCGGGTTCCGTCTCGGATGGTCGGTCGGGAAGTCTCGGATGGTCGGTCGGTAGGCTCGTGGCGTGGCGGTGCGAGACATTCGGCTGTTCGGGGACCCGGTGCTGCGCGACGTCGCAGCCCCGGTCACCGACTTCGACCGGCAGCTGCGGACCCTCGTCCGCGACCTCACCGACACCATGCTGGACGCGCCGGGGTCCGGGCTCGCGGCCCCGCAGCTGGGCGTCGCGCTGCGGGTGTTCACCTACCTCTCCGAGGGCGAGGTCGGTCACCTGGTGAACCCCCGGCTCCAGCTCAGCGACGTCACCCAGCTCGGTGAGGAGGGGTGCCTGTCGATCCCCGGCCTGGCGTTCGACTGCACGCGGGCGTACGGCGTCGTCGCACAGGGGTTCGACGTGTACGGCGAGCCCGTGACGCTCGAGGGCACCGAGCACCTGGCGCGGGTGATCCAGCACGAGACCGACCACCTCGACGGCGTGCTCTTCGTCGACCGCCTCGACCCGCTGACGCGCAAGGCGGCGATGAAGGCGATCCGGGAGGCCGAGTGGAGCGGCCTGTCCGTGCCTCTCGTCAAGCAGTCACCTCACCCGATGCTCGGCCGGAGCAGCTGACGGTGCAGCTGGTCTTCGCCGGCACTCCCGACGTCGCGCTGCCCTCCCTGCATGCCGTTCTCGACAGCCGGCACGAGGTCCTGGCGGTGCTGACGCGCCCGGACGCGCCCGCCGGGAGAGGCCGCGCTGTGGCGCCGTCGCCGGTGGCCGCCCTGGCGGCCGAACGGGGTCTGGAAGTGCTGCGGCCGAGGCGTCCCAGCGAGCCTGCGTTCCTGCAGCGGCTGGCCGAGATCGCGCCGGACTGCTGTCCGGTCGTCGCGTACGGCGGACTCCTGCCCAAGGAGGCTCTCGACATCCCGCCGCGCGGCTGGGTCAACCTGCACTTCTCCCTGCTTCCCGCTTGGCGCGGCGCGGCGCCTGTGCAGCACGCCCTCATCGCCGGCGACGAGGTCACCGGCGCGACCACGTTCCGCCTCGTCGAGGAGCTCGACGCCGGTCCGACGTACGGGCTCTTCACCGAGACGATCCGCCCCGACGACACCGCCGGAGTGCTGCTGCAGCGCCTGGCGACGCACGGCGCGGCGCTGCTCGTCGCCACGCTGGACGGCATCGAGGACGGCATCCTCGAGGAGCGGGAGCAGTCGAGCGAGGGTGTCACGGTGGCGCGGCGGCTGAGCCCAGCCGACGGCCTCGTCGACTGGAGCCGCACCGCGTTCGCGATCGACCGGCAGGTGCGCGGCTGCACGCCGGCTCCGGGAGCCTGGACGGAGGCCGGCGACCAGCGGTTGAAGCTGTGGCCGACGACCACGCGTCCGGACGCGCCGGCGCTGCCGCCGGGCGAGCTGGTCGTCACCAAGCAGGAGGTCCTCGTCGGCACCGGCACCTCCCCGGTCGCGCTCGGCGACGTCCAGCCGCCGGGGAGGGCGCGCATGCCGGCGACCGCCTGGGTGCGTGGGCTGCGCCCCGCTCCCGCCAGGCTCGGAGGATGACGTCGCCGAAGGCGCCGGACCCCCCGCTCGCCCGGCGGGCCCGCTCACGGACCCGCCTCGACGCGTCCCGCCGGGTCGCGTTCGCGGCGCTGCGAGCCGTTGACGCCCAGGACGCCTACCTGAACCTGGCCCTGCCGCCGCTGCTGGCCGTCGCGGGTCTGACCGGCCGGGACGCCGCGTTCGCGACTGAGCTCGTCAACGGCACCGTCCGCATGCAGGGGCTGTACGACGCGATGATCGCCGCCTGCGTGGCCGACGCAGTGGACGCGCTCCAGCCGGAGGTGCGTACGGCGCTGCGGCTCGGCGTCCACCAGCTCCACGGCATGCGCGTCCCGGGACATGCAGCGGTCGGCACCAGCGTCGAGCTCACCCGGGAGGCGGTGGGGGAGCGGCCGGTCCGGCTCGTCAACGCCGTCCTGCGCCGGATCGGCGCGACCTCCCTCGACAGGTGGCTCGAGATCCTGGCGCCGTCGGCCGCTGACGGCGCGCACGACGGCCTCGCCGTCCGCTTCTCCCACCCGAGGTGGGTCGTCGACGCGTTCGCCGACGCGCTCGCCGCTGACGCCGCCGCCCCCGAGGAGCTCGCCGCTCTCCTGGCAGCGGACAACGCGGCGCCGCTGGTCACGCTCGCCGTCCGGCCCGGTCTCACCACCGTTGCGTCCCTCGCGCCGTACGACGTGTCACCAGGCGCCCTGTCGCCGTACGCCGGCCTGCTAGGCGCCGGTGACCCGGCGGGTCTGCCGCAGGTGCGCAGCGGCGAGGCGGGAGTGCAGGACGAGGGGTCGCAGCTCGCGGCGCTGACGCTGGCCCGAGCGCGGGTGGACGGCGGGGACGACCGATGGCTGGACAGCTGCGCCGGCCCCGGCGGCAAGGCAGCCCTGCTGACCGGCATCGCCCGGCAGCGCGGCGCCACGCTGGTCGCCGCGGAGGTCCTGCTCCACCGGGCCGTCCTGGTGGCGCGAGCGCTGCGCGCCTACCCGGCCCCGCATCCGATCGTCGCAGCCGACGCGACGGTGCCGCCCTGGCGGCGCGACGTCTTCGACCGGGTGCTGGTCGACGCGCCCTGCACCGGGCTTGGTGCTCTTCGCAGGCGGCCGGAGGCCCGCTGGCGCCGCTCGCCGGACGACCTGCGCAGCCTCGTCCCGCTGCAGCGCCGGCTGCTGCAGTCCGCGCTGGACTCCGTGCGTCCCGGGGGGATCGTCGCCTACGTGACGTGCTCGCCGCATCTGCAGGAGACCCGTGGCGTCGTCGACGAGGTGCTGGCGGCGCGGACCGACACACACCAGGAGGACGCCCGCCCGCTCCTTCCCGAGGTCCGGAGGACCGGACCAGGGCCGCACGTCCAGCTGTGGCCGCACCGCCACGGCACCGACGCGATGTTCGTCGCGCTGCTGCGCCGGTCCTGACGAGCCCGGGCTCCGCGCCGTTCGAGCGACGCTGCGTAGACTGCGCGCCGATGGGAATCCAGATCGCGCCGAGCATGCTCGCCGCCGACTTCGCCAACCTCGAGGCCGCCGCCGCCAGCGTTCCCGGCGCCGACTGGTTGCACGTCGACGTGATGGACAACCACTTCGTCCCCAACCTCACCGTCGGTGAGCAGACGGTCGAAGCGCTGGCACGGGTCGCCGCTCAGCCTCTCGACTGCCACCTGATGATCGAGGACCCCGACCGGTGGGCGCTGGGCTACGTCGAGGCCGGCGCCGGCAGCGTCACCTTCCACGCGGAGGCCTGTCGGGCGCCGGTGCGACTGGCGCGGGAGATCCGCGCGCACGGCGCGCGAGCCGGTATGGCGCTGCGGCCCGCCACTCCCGTCGAGCCGTACGCCGACCTGCTGGGCGAGCTCGACATGGTGCTCGTGATGACCGTGGAGCCGGGTTTCGGAGGGCAGCCCTTCCTGGACGTGTGCCTGCCGAAGATCCGCCGTACCCGGGAGCTCCTCGACGCCACCGGTTCCGACATCTGGCTGCAGGTCGACGGCGGCGTGACCCTCGACACCATCGAGCGTTGCGCTGCTGCGGGGGCCGACGTCTTCGTTGCCGGCTCCGCCGTGTTCGGCGCAGCCGACCCCGACGCCATGGTCGAGAGGCTGCGCGGGGCGGCGACCCGCGCGTGACCTAGCCGGTGCCCGCGAGCCACGGTAGCCTTCCGACTGCCCGGCGCGAGGTCGACGGGCGTTGCCACTATCCGAAGGAGTTCGTGTGAAGTCTCGGTTCCTCCTCTCAGGTCTTGCTGTCGGCGCCGTCGCCGTCGCCGGCCTTGCTGCGGTCTCGCCAGGCGCCTCGGCGCAGCCCGCTCGGGACGCGGGGGCCGGCGTCCACCCGGTGCGCGTGTGTGCCGCGAACCCGGCGCCTGGTCGCGTGACGTGCCTGGCGCTTGCCATGGCCGACGCGAACGGCAGGATCATCAAGACGGTGCAGCCGTTGGTGGGCTTCAACGCTGCGGATGTCCGGAAGGCCTATCACCTCAACGGCCTGAAGAGCAACGGTCGCACCGTCGCGATCATCGACGCCTACGGCTACTCGGGGCTGGAGAAGGACCTCGCCGGCTTCCGCAAGGCCAACAACCTGCCGCCCTGCACCAAGAACAACGGCTGTCTGAAGGTCCTCGACCAGCGCGGCGGCCATGACTACCCGCCGAACGACTCCGGATGGGACCTCGAGCAGGCCCTCGACGTCGACATGGTCTCGGCGGCCTGCCCGGACTGCAAGATCCTCGTCGTCCAGGGTGACGCGCCGACCTTCAAGGACCTCGGCCAGGCCGTCAACACCGCCGCCAAGCAGCGGGGCGTGGTGGCGATCTCCAACAGCTACGGCGGCGGCAACGGCTCGAACCGGTCGTACTACAACCACAAGGGCATCGCGATCACGGCGTCCACCGGTGACAGCGGCTACACCGGCGGCCTCTACCCGGCGAGCGACACGCACGTGATCGCCGTCGGCGGCACCTCGGTGTTCAAGGACAGCAGCCGGCGCGGCTACCACGAGACTGTCTGGTCCGGCGCCGGTTCCGGCTGCTCCACGAGCAACCCCGCTCCGGCGTACCAACAGGGCGTCAGGACCACCTGCGGCAGGTTGGACGCGACCGCGGACCTCTCCGGTCCGGCCGATCCCAGCAACGGCGGCCTGATGGTCTACTTCCAGGGCCACTTCACCCAGGTCGGCGGAACCAGCGAGTCCGCGCCGATGATCGCCGCGGTCTACGCGCTGTCGGGCCGCACCGACGGCTACCCCGGCAAGTACCCGTACAACAACAGGTTGCACCTCTACGACATCACGACCGGCAGCAACGGCAGCTGCGGTGCGCCGTTGTGCACCGCCGGCAAGGGCTGGGACGGCCCGACCGGCCTCGGGACCCCGAACGGGGTCAAGGCTTTCTGACCGCTGAGCACGAGGAGCCGGGTACGGCGACGTACCCGGCTCCTGCGCCGTCCGGACCCTCGGAGGTACGCTGTCCGCGTACGAGTGACCACACTCGCGTGCTCCGGGGTCGGTGCAAGTCCGAACCGGCGGTGACAGTCCGCGACCCGTCCGCAGCCAGCGGCCGGTTGACCCGGTGAAACTCCGGGACCGACGGTGACAGTCCGGATGGGAGGATGCACGCGGCGTGCCGGAGCTCTGCGCGCCGTCTGCGGTCGCGCGGGTCCCGACGTGCCGCCCTCCTCTTGCCCCGACTCTCGCGACCGCCCCGCGGCAAGGAGAGTTCTCACATGAACCTGTTGGACTGGTTGCTCAACGGCACCTGGACAATCCACGGGTCGGAGGTGTTGGTCCGCGAGGTCGTCGGCAACGTGTTCGGGCTCGCCAGCGCGATCCTGGGGATGCGGCGCCTCACCTGGGCCTGGCCCGTCGGGATCGTCGGCAACGTCGTGCTCTTCACGGTCTTCACGTCCGGCATCTTCGACAAGCCGCAGGACCATAACCTGTGGGGCCAGGCGGGCCGGCAGGTGTTCTTCCTGCTCGTGAGCGTCTACGGCTGGTGGCGCTGGCAGCAGAACAAGCGCAGCGGCGAGGTCAGCGACGGCGGGGCGGTCGCGCCCCGGTGGGCCGGCGCCAACGACCTGCGGGCGATGATCATCGCCGGCGTCGTCATGATGTTCGCGTTCTTCTACGTCCTGCGCGCGCTCGACTCCTACGGCCCGCTCCCCGACGCGTGGATCCTCACCGGCAGCATTCTCGCGACGTACGGCATGGCCCGTGGCTACGTCGACTTCTGGTGGATCTGGATCGGGGTCGACCTCGTGGGTGTCCCGCTGCTCTACCAGGCTCACTACTACCCGAGCGCTGTCATGTACGTCGTCTACGGTGCCTTCTGCGTCGCCGGCTTCGTGTCATGGTCGAGAGTCGAACGACGCGGACGCGGCCCCGCGGTCATCGGCAACCAGGGTGCACTGCCCGAAGAGGCCATGACGGATGCTTGACCTGCGATGCGCGAGACGAACACTCCGCTGAGGGTCTACCGCCCGCTGGGTGCCCGGATCGTCTCGGCGACGTCAGCTCTCGTGCTCGTCGTGCTGCTCGCCTTCATGTGGCTCACGCTTCCGTCGCGGGTGCGGGCACAGTTCGGGACCTTCCAGCGGCTGACCCTGCTGAGCTTCTTCGTCGTCGTTCTCTTCTTGCTGTACGGCGTCTTCCGGACTCGTGTCACGGCGTCGGAGCGGGGGATCAGCGTGACCAACGGCTACCATCGCCGCGACTTCGACTGGGCCGAGGTGGTGGCGATCGCCCTGAGCAGCGACCGCCCCTGGGCGCTCGTGGACCTCACTGACGGCAGCACCGTGGCGTTGATGGCGCTGCAGGCCGCAGACGGACCACGGGCGCGGCGGTCCACCCGCGAGCTGTCGGCCATGGTCTCCGACCGGGCTCGTCTCGATCCCGGCTGAGCCGGTCATCGTGCGCCGGAGGGCGTCGCTCTCAGACCGCGCGGCCCCGGCGGGCGATGGCGTCGATCGTGACCGCGCCGAGCAGGACCAGGGCGGTCACCATGTACTGGTACGCGTCCCCGAGGCCGATGAGCAGCGTTCCGTTGTAGATGGTCGCGATCACCACTCCACCCAGCAGCGCATGCATCATCTTCCCGCGCCCGCCGAACAGGCTGGTGCCGCCGATGACGGCGGCAGCCACGGCGTACAGGACCAGCTGGCCGCCCTGGACGTTGGCGGAGATCGAGCCGAGCCGTGACGCGTAGACGATGCCCGCGATGCCGGCCGTCAGGCCGGCCAGCATGAACGCGACGCAGCGCACCACGTTGACGTGGATACCGGCCCGCCGGGCCGCCTCCGCATTGCCGCCGATGGCGTAGACGTAGCGCCCGAACTTGGTCCTTCCGAGGAGGAACGTCCAAGCCACGAGGACCGCGAGCACAAGTGGTACCACGTAGGGAACACCCCGCAGCGGGACCAGGAGGCCGCGGTTCGTGTTGCAGACCGCGACCAGAGCGATTCCGGCGATGGCCAGCACGACGATCTTCGCGACGACGAGTCCGAGTGGGGGAGCTGCGAGTCCGGACGTGGTGAGGCGCCACTGGCGGTACAGCATGAGAGCGGCGGTGAGTGCGACGACCACGGCCAGCAGCACCCATGCGGTGACGACACCCATGTTGCCCTGGACGATCTTGAGCAGGAAGTCGTTGGTGATCCCGATGGTCCCGCCGCTGCTCGCGCCGGCCAGCTTGGGGATGAGGTAGAGGACGGCGCCCTGCATGAACAGGGACCCGGCGAGCGTGACGACGAACGACGGAAGGCGCAGTCGCGTGGTGATAAGGCCCAGCACGCCTCCGAACACCGTCGTGGCGCCGAGGCCGGCCGCCACTGCCACGGGCCACGGCACGTTGTGGGGTGCGGCGGACAGACCGACCGTGATGACCGCCCCGACGGCGGCCGTGAACCCCAGGGACAGATCGATGTCGCCGAGCAGCAGCACGAAGACCTGTGCCATCCCCAAGAGCACGAACGTCGCAGCCTGGACGAGGAGGTTGACGATGTTGCCCGACGACAGGAAGTTCGAGTCCTGGAACTGGAAGACGATGACGATCACCACGAACCCGGCGAGGACGGGGAGGATGCCGCTCTCCCCGGACCGGACCCGCTTGCCCCAGGCGGCGACGTACTCGCCCAGCGACCCGGCCACGACCTCGGACTGTGCCGCCAGTGTCGCGCTGGTCACCGGGGGCGGGCTCTCCACCTCGTCGGGGACCTGCGTGCCTGCCGGTGCAGCGGGTGGGGGAGTCGATGACATGGCTCAGCCCTCTCGTGAGGCGGCGGCCGGGCGCCTCGCCGTGCCGCCGGCGCGTGACGTCGTGCCGGTGGTGATGAGCTCGACCACGCTCTGCGCGTCGTAGTCCGACAGCGGCCCCTGCTCCGCCATCCTGCCCAGGCGCAGCACAGCGATGCGGTCCGCGACAGCGAAGACGTCGTTGAGGTTGTGGGAGATGAACAAGATCGCGATGCCCTGTGTGCTCAGGCGTTCGATGAGCTGCAGCACCATGGCGGTCTGGGAGACGCCGAGGGCAGCAGTGGGCTCGTCGAGGATGACCAGCTTGGCGTCCCACATGATGGCGCGTGCGACGGCGACGGCCTGGCGCTGACCGCCCGACAGCGAACCCACCAGCTGCCGGATCGACTTGACGGTCGTCACCGACATCTCCGCCAGCGTCTTGCCGGCCGTCTTCTCCATGGCGGGCTCGTCGAGCACGCCGTAGCGCAGCACCTCCCGACCGAGGAACATGTTCTGCACGATGTCGAGGTTGTCGCACAGCGCGAGGTCCTGGTAGACCGTCGCGATGCCGAGGCGGGTGGCGTCGCCGGGCGACTGGATCGTCGTCGGCCGCCCGCTCCAGCTGATCTCGCCACCGTCTGCGGGGTAGATACCCGCGATGGCCTTGATCAGCGTGGACTTGCCGGCCCCGTTGTCGCCCACGAGCGCCGTGACCTGACCGGGCGGAACGTCGAGGTCGACGCCGCTGAGTGCCTGGACGGCTCCGAAGCTCTTGGTGACGCCCCGCAGCCGCAGCAGCGGGGCACTACCATCGGCGTCGCTCAAGAGATCCCAGCCGCCTTGCACGCGCTGGCCATGGCCCCGGCGCACAGCTGCTTGGCCGACACGAAGTCGTCGGCGATGACCGTGTCCTTCATGTTGGCGGCGGTCACCCACTCGGGCGTCAGCAGGACGGAGGGGACCTGGGTGTTCGCCTCGGTGTCCTCGGTCGAGCCGTTGACCAGGCCGTCAGGAGGTGTCTGGCCGGCGTTCAGGTAGATGGCCAGCGCTGCGGTCGCCTGAGCCTCGAGGTAGATCGGCTTGTACGCCGTACCGCACTGGTAGCCCGACAGGACGTTCTGCAGACCGATGAGCGAGGCGTCCTGACCCGTGACAGGGAACGTCTTGGGTTTCACCTGCTGCGACTTGAGGTAGGAGATGATCGGCGCCGCGTTGGCGTCGTTGGGCACGAGGACGGAGTTGGTCGAGCTGTTCGCCGTGTAGGCCTGCTGGAACTCGGTCAGCGCGGTCGGCGGGTCCCAGGTCCCGGCGGGAGTTGCGGTCTGGACGTAGGCGCCGGAGCCGATCAGCGGCTTGAGGACCGCGTTGTAGCCCTGCGAGAACAGTGTCGCGTTGTTGTCAGTGGGGTCGCCGGCCATCACGATCACGTTCGGCTTGGCGACGTTCCAGTCCTTCGCGCAGGAGACGAAGCCGTTGCCGATCAGGGTGCCGACCTTGACGTTGTCGAAGCTCACATAGTAGGAGCGGGAGCCGCCCAGGGTGACCCGGTCGTAGTCGATGACAGCGACGCCGTGTCCCTTCGCATAGGTCTCGATAGCCTTGCCGACTCCCGCGTCGAGCGGGTCGACGACGAGGACGGTCGCTCCGCCGGTGATCGCTGACTGTGCCTGGCTCAGCTGGGTGGCGTCACTGCCCTGCGCGTTCACGACGGAGAAGTCCGACGACGAGAGTCCCGCGGTCTCGAAGGCCTTCGTGAGATACGGCTCGTCGAACTCGGTGTAGCGGGCGGACGTCGTGGTATCGGGGAGGATCACGGCGATCTTGCCCTTGCCCTGTGCGGCCAGGTCCTTCAGAGAGGCCATGGCGGAGAAGTCCTTGGTGAACGAGGAGGCGGTGAGCGCGGGTGCCCCGCCGCCCGACCCGCCGGAGCCGGTGGGGGTGGATCCCGACGTGGTCGCCTCTGTGGTGGTCGTCGTGGTCGTGGAGGTGTCGTTGGAGCCGCCGCACGCGGCGAGCGACGCGGCGGACAGCGCCAGGACGGCGGCCGAGACGCCGAGACGGGTTCGTGACTGTGACACGGGTTCCTCCTGGTAGGCGGGTGCAAGAGCAGATGTCCGGCGGAAACTGAGGACGAGTGTCCCGCGTCACGTCCTCGTCGTCAAGGGATCAACGCAAGATGACCGCAGATGTCACAGGAGCCACTGTTATCTTCGACTCTTGACGGCGAATCTCGGAGTCTGCGTATGATGCACGCCATGCCAGCCGACTCCGTGGGGGGCCCTGATGCGGCTCCGGGGTCGACGTCCTCCCTGCGGGTCGCCAACCAGCAGCGGGTCGTCAAGGTGCTGCAGCGCACCGCGAACGGTCGGCCGGTGACCCAGGCCGATATCGCGCGGGCCACCAGCCTCGCGCCGGCGACCGTCTCCAACATCGTCCGTGGGCTGCAGGCCGCCGGCTTCGTCGAGACGACGGCAGGGGCCGGCAGGCGCGGGACGACCGTGCGAATCGCCCGCGGCGCGGGACTCGTCGTCGGGATCGACTTCGGGCACCGGCACGTCCGGGTGGCGGTCGGTGACCTCGCCGGAACGATCCTGGCGGAGACCAGCAGGGGGATCTCCCCCGAGCACGCCTGCGAGGAGGGGCTTGTGCTCGCGGCCACGATGCGCGACGAGCTGCTCACGGGGCTGGCCGCCGACCTTGACGGTGTCGTGTCCATCGGCCTCGGGCTGCCGGCCCCGGTCGGAGCCGACGGGCTCGTGGTCTCGTCGTCGATCCTGCCCGGCTGGGTCGGCGTGAAAGCGGACGACGTCGCGGCGGAGCGGCTGGGCAAGCCGGTGATCGTCGACAACGACGCCAACCTGGGAGCAGTGGCGGAGCACCGTCGCGGCGCCGGCACCGGCCACTCGTGCATGGTCTTCCTCAAGGTCTCGTCGGGTGTGGGCGCGGGGCTCATCGTGGACGGTCGGGTGTTCCGGGGCGGCGCGGGGACGGCCGGCGAGGTCGGTCATCTGACGCTCGACGAGACGGGCCCGGTCTGTCGGTGCGGCAGCCGGGGGTGCCTCGAGGCGTACACGAGTGTGACGACGGTCAAGGAGCTGCTGGCGGCTCAGCACCCAGGCGCGACCTTCGGCGAGATCGTCGCTGCCGCGCGGGTCGGCGCAAATGCTTCTCGTCGGGTGATCGAGGATGCCGGGCGCCAGCTGGGCTGGGGGATGGCGATGGTCGCCAACCTGCTCAACCCGACGTGCCTGGTCGTCGGCGGCGACATGGCCCAGGCAGGCGACATGCTGCTCGACGCGATCCGCGCCGGGATGCGGCGGCACGCACTCGGCTCCGTGGGCACCTCGGTCGAGGTGCGTACGGCGCTGCTGGGCGATCGGGCGTCAGTTCTCGGAGCCCTGCTGCTGGCCCTGGACAGCGTGGAGATGGAGCTGCCGTGAACCGGACGAGGTCCGCCCGCTCAGTCGAAGCCGGCGAGGAAGTCGCGGACGGTCGCAGCCGTCTGCTGCTCGTCGAGAGCGAGGTGCTCGAGGATCGTGTAACGGTCCGGGCGCGTGTCCGGCGCCTTCATGACCGCAGTCACGAACTCGGCCCCGCTCAGGCCGATCTCCAGGGGGCTCCGCGGCAGCCCGTGCCGGACGAGGCACGCGGACACCTGCGCGAACCGTGTTTCGTTGGCACGCAGGAAGTAGGCGAAGAGCGCTCCGATCCCCGCGAGCTCGCCGTGGTTGGACACCCCGGGGTACAGCATCTCGACGGCGTGGATCACCTCGTGGCACGCGCCGCTGCAGGGGCGTGAGGTGCCGGCAACCGACATCGCCATGCCCGACAGCACCAGCGACTCGGCCAGCGCGATGAGGAAGTCCTCGTCGCGGATGCCGTCCTCGCGATGCAGCACCGCCTCTGCGGCGGTGCGGGCGAAGGTGACGGCGAGACCGTCGACGGGCTCGCCGCGGACGCGCTCGGCGAGGCGCCAGTCCTCGATGGCGGACAAGTTGCTCACCGCGTCACCGATCCCGGACCGCACCATCTCCTCGGGAGCCGCCCGCACGTAGTCGAGGTCGACCACGACGCCGAGGGGCATCGCGACTCCGAACGAGCCCTTGCCGCCGCTGTAGTCGAGCGACGCGACGGGGGAGCACAGGCCGTCGTGGGCGAGGTTCGTCGCCACCGCCACCATCGGCACGGCAGCCCGCGTCGCTGCATACTTGGCCACGTCGATCGTGCGGCCTCCGCCGATCGCCACCACCGCGTCGTACACCCTCGTCGACAGGGCACGCTGCAGGTCACCGGCGGTCGCGAGGCTGCCGTCGGTCACCGTGAAGACGTCGGCGAGGGGCAGCCGCGGTCGCAGCACCCCCCAGATCTGCTCGCCCTGGCCGCGTCCGACCGCGACGAGGACCGTGCCTCGCGTGGAGATGTGCCGCTCGTGCAGCAGGCCGGGCAGTCCCGCGACCGACCCGGCGCGGATGTCGACGAACAGGGGGCTCGCGAGCATCCTCGTCAGTATCGGCACGCGATCTCCCGTGCCGCGACCAGGTCGTCGCAGTTGTCCACCTCGACCCACCGGGTGCTCGGGTCGAGCCCCGCCAGGGCGAAGGTGGTGCCCTGCTCGTCGACCAGCCGCTGGTAGCCGTCCTCGTAGTAGTCGTCGGGGTTCGACTCCCACGTGTCCTGCAGGGCCTTGGCCAGCGCGGGTACGGCGTGGGCCGCCACGAGGCTGGCACCGATGTACTCGCCGGAGGCGGACGCGGGGTCCACGAGCTTGGTGATCCGAGACAACCTCCCCTCGGCGTCGAGGCACACCTTCATCTCCTCCGCCGCGAGGCGTTTCGTCGTGTCGACCGCCAAGACGATGCCGGCGCCGTCACGGGCCGACAGCAACGCCTCTTCGACTGAGAGGGGGTGCACGGTGTCGCCGTTCACGACGAGCGCGCCATCGGACATGACGTCGCACGCCAGCCACATCGAGTAGGCGTTGTTCCAGATCTCCGCCTTCTCGTTGTGCACAAGCCTCAGGGACACGCCGTGCCGGCGCTCGAGAGCCGACTTCCGGTCCGCGACCGCGCTCGCCGCGAAGCCGACGACGATCGCCACGTCACGAAGGCCGACGCCCGCCAAGTTCCGCAGGGCGATGTCCAAGATGGTGGTCTCCCCGTCGACCCGGATCAGCGCCTTGGGCAGCGAGTCGGTGTGCGGGCGCAGCCGCCGGCCGGCGCCGGCGGCGAGCACCATCCCGATCACGCGTTACTCCTTCGTTTGCGCACCGTCCATCTGTCGGTAAGCTGCCAAGGCTATCCTGCCTCGCCTCGCCTCTTCGGCAGGCGAGCGGCTGGGGGATGCTCGTCGCATGCGGCACGACTCCCGAGCGCTACCACCGCCCCGAAACCTGAGGGCGGCCCCGAGGCTGATGCTGGCGGAGCTCCGCGACCTGCTGGGCGAGGACGAGTGCGCGGACGTCTGCGCCGCGCTGCTGTCGGGAGCCGAGCCCGAGCGCTTCCGCGGCGAGCTGGCGTATCTCGGCGGCAAGGGCGGCCAGCGAGTGCCCGACGGCACCTGGAAGCTCTACTGGGCTCGGGTCTGGGGTGCTCGCGGGCTGCTGTACGTCTGGGAGCCGTCGGCCGAGCCGACCGTCGTGACCGGCTTGGCCGACCCGCACTGGCGCGTCGCCGAGATGTGCCTGAAGGTGTCAGCCCTTCGGGAGATCGCCGCCGCCGGTGATCCGGCGACCGCCCTCGCGGAGCACGACCTGCCGCGAGTGCGTGCGACCGCCGTCCGCGCCCTCGGGCTGCTCGGGGACACCGAGCACGTCGCGACGGTGCGCGCCGCCGAGGCCGACGAGGACTCCGCCGTACGCCGGGCCGCCGGGCTGGCCCTGCGCCGGCTGGCGCGCCGCCTCGACAGGGAGCTCTGAGCGGCTCACCCGTGCGCAGTCGTTGGACCGAACACCCGCTCACCTTCGAATGGGGCGCCGAACCGCCGATTGTGCGGGCTAGCGGGTGTCCGGTGGCTTCGCGGCGAGGGCGGCGTCGAGCTGCTGGATGAGCTGGCCCACGTTGCGACTGTCGCGGATCTGCGAAGCCGAGACCAGCAGCTCGATCTGCGGACCGGTCTGCACCAGGATGACGGGAAGGTCCACGGCCCGCCACGACGACGATGCATGAGCCGCCCGGAACCGGTCGCGGGTGAGGGTGTGCACCGGCTCCGACAACGAGTCCAGGTGGGCCTGCCAGGTGGGATTGACGCCGCGCACGCCGCGCGTGAGCGCGCAGAGGGGGCAGACCCTGGTAGCGGGACCCCGCAGCCGGCGCCAGGCGCCGACGGCCCCGGTGACGAGCCCGCTGTCGATGTCGTGCACGATCACCAGGTGCCGGCCGACGATGGGCGGCTCGGACACTTTCACGCGGGTAGTGTGGCAGCCGGACCTGAGCGACCGCTGAGAGACTGACGCTGGTGTCCTCCCTTGCGAGCAAAGGATCTCTGCGCCGTGACCGACGCCGCCCATCGGACCCAGCGGAACGCCGTGCTCGGATGAGGCTCCTCGTCGCTCTGGGCGGCAACGCCCTCACCGGGCCGGATGGCAGCGTGCTGCCCCGGGACCAGATCGCGTCGGCCCAGCGGGCGATGTCCGCCGTCGCCGACCTGGTCGCCGCCGGCGACGACGTTGTCGTGACGCACGGCAACGGACCCCAGGTCGGTGCGCTCCTCGTCAGGAACGAGCTGGCCGCCTCTGCAGTTCCGCCCGACCCTCTGGACTGGTGTGTAGCCCAGACCCAGGCAACGCTGGGCTTCGTGCTGCTTGACGCCCTCGAGGCGGCGCTCACCGCGCGGGGGCTGGTTCGGCGCACTGCCGCGCTGGTGACGAGGGTGCTGGTCGACGAGGCGGACCCGGCGTTCTGGACTCCGACGAAGCCGATCGGCCGGTTCCTCTCCGCCAGCGACGCCGACGGGCTGGTCGCGCACGGCCAGCGCTTCGCCGACTTCGGCGCACGTGGCTGGCGCCGGGTCGTCCCCTCACCGCGGCCCCG
>JBBSIF010000037.1:0-18477 GCA_038232255.1 Propionibacteriales bacterium | reverse complement strand
GTACTGCCACCGCTACCGGGTCGCTGCGCGCTCCTCGAACGCGCCTGACTCCTTCTCCGCCAACCTCGGTTTCCGCTGCGCCAACGACGCCTGACACGCCACGTCCGTTGCTGGGCGGACGACGCGGTGCGGTGCTGTGCTGTGCTCAGGACGCCCGGCGCCCAGCGTCATTCTTCCTTGTGGATAAGGACTTTGGGCGTTGTCATTGTCGCTTGGCGATGATAGGATCGAACACATGTTCGAGACGATAGTTCATCCGGAATGGGCAAACAGCTTGGCGGACCCTGTGCCGCCGCCCGTCGCCGGCGAGGAGACCGGCGTGCCCGTCGACTCCGACGACGTCGGCATGTGTTTGGACGCCCTCGAGCGGCTCGATGCCCTGCGGGCGGTCGACGACGTGGAGCGCCGCCATGAGGCAGCCGAGGTCGACGAACTGGATGCCGACGGAGTGCTGGCGGCGGTGGCGGCGACGCAGCGGCAGGTCAACCTGGCGCAGGCGGCGCAGCTTCGCCTCGCGGCGCACTGGGCCGACCGCAACGACACCGTGGCCCATCCGTATCTCGCCGGACGGCCGGAAGGTCGCCGCGGCCGCGAGACACTCGTGCAGCCCGGCGGGGATGGGACTCCGGAGTTCGCTGAGTTCGCGGCCGCGGAGCTCGGCGCCGCCCTGCGGGTGTCGACGGTTTCGGCGGGGCTCCTGCTCGCGGACGCGTTGGACCTGCGGCACCGCCTGCCACTGCTGTGGGAGCAGACCCAGAGCGGTGAGGTGAAGATCTGGGTCGCCCGCCGGGTCGCGACCCGCACCCGCCGGCTCTGCCAGGCCGCCGCCGCCAGAGTCGACGTCAAGGTCGCGCCGCTGGCGGCGACCGTGCCGTACGGCCGGCTGGAGAAGATCCTCGACGCCGCGGTCCTGGCCGCCGACCCAGAGCGAGCCGCCACCGACACCGCAGCCGCCGAGGCCGAACGTGGAGTGTGGGTCGGCAGCGACACCAACCACGGCGTCGCGACGATGTTCGCCAAAGCCGACGCCCCGGATCTCGCCGCCATCGACAGGTCCCTGAACACCCTTGCCAGGGCGATGACGATGCTCGGGGACACCGACGGCCACGACATCCGCCGCGCGAAAGCCCTCGGCGTCCTCGCCGACCCCGGCGCAGCGTTGGAACTCACCCGTCTCGCCAACGAGAGCATCCCTCCCCGCCCGAGCAAGCAGCCTGACAACGCCGACAGCGCCGACGGTGGGCAACAGGGAACCGACCCGCGACGCCCCTGCGACCTCGGCCCGGCGACCCTCTACGTGCACATCTCGCGGGAGTCCCTGGCCGACGACGGCAACGCCCGGGTCGAAGACCTCGGGCCGGTGCTTCTCGAGCAGGTCCGCCGCTGGCTCGGACACCGCACTGTCCGGATCCGACCCGTCATCGACATGGACGCCATCCCCGCAGTCGACTGTTACGAAGTCCCGGCCCGGATGGGTGAGGCGGTCCGGCTGCGGACACCCGCGGACTTCTTCCCGTTCTCGAGCAGCCTCAGCCGCCGCGGCGACTTCGAGCACACCGTGCCCTTCATTCCGCCTGACCAAGGCGGACCGCCGGGCCAGACAGCGATGGACAACCTCGCCCACACCAACCGCCGGCCACACCGGATCAAGACCCACGGCAGATGGACAGTCACCCAACCCCGATCCGGGGTCTGGATCTGGCGATCCCCACACGGCTCCGACTACCTCGTCGACACCACAGGCACCACAGCCCTCGGCAAGCTCGGCGGCAACTGACGCGACGAAGCCACCGTCCCCATCCACGGTATGACGCCAACAGGCTGTGCCCGCCCACCTCCCTGGCGTGGCCAATCTCCATCGAGCGCGGCTGCCCATCCGACGAAAGCCGAGACGTGTACCGCGATGCTGGAGCCGAGGCTACGGCGAGAACAGGAGATGGCCGAGCTGGTAACCGCCGCCGACGCACGCGAGCCCTCCGACCAGGCTGACAAGCACGTTCAAGCTGGCCGAGAAGAGGGCTGCGTCCTCGACCAGCAGGACGGTCTCGAGACTGAAGGCGGAGAACGTCGTGAGGGCGCCGCAGAAGCCGGTGCCGACGAGCAGGACCACCCAGCTGGAGGAGGGCGGCACGCCTCCGGCAACCACGCCGAGAACGGCCGAACCGGTCATGTTCACCGTGAACGTCCCCCACGGAAAGACCATCGCGAGCCGGCTCTGGAGAAGGCGGTCGGTCGCGTACCGCACCAGCGCGCCCAGGCAACCTCCGACGAAGACGAGCAGCACCGACATCGGCGCTACCGCCCGGATTCAGCATCGGTGAAACGGATCACCTCGACCGGCTCGAGCAGGCAGGTGGCGCGGCCGACCAGGCCTTCCAGCTCGTCGACGAACGCGCGCACCCGCGACTCCGTGTCCACGATGATGATCATCATGGGGAGGTCGTCGGCTAGGGACATGATGCGTACGGTCCGGATGATCCCGTCAGACCCGTAGCCCTCGACCCCGCGGAGGACCGCGGCGCCCGCCAGCCCGGCCCGGTGCGCCCGACTCACAATCTCGGTGTAGAGCGGGTGATGGTGGTACCGGTGCGACTCTCCGACGAAGATCGTCAGCCGGATCGCTTGTCCGTGCAGTCTCATGTGCGCCTCCTGTGCAGAACGCGGGTGCCGACGATGCCGATCCAGACGCCGGCGAGACCGACGACGAGTGATGCCGCCAGGTACAGGTCTGCGATCAGCCAGTCTCCGACGCTGCTCAGCGTGCGGAGGTCCAGCATCATCGTCGAGTACGTCGTCAGGCCGCCGAGCACGCCGATCCCGAGGAGGGGCCGCGCGTAGATGCTCGCGTTCCGCCACACCTCTGTGACGCAGACCATCAGCACCCCTATCAGCACACAGCCGGTGGCGTTGACGATGAACGTCGACCAGGGAAACCCATCCCCGGTCGGCAGCAACGTCGACACGGCATAGCGCAGGACGCTTCCGAGCCCGCCGCCGAGGAAGACAGCGAGCAGGACGCCGGCTTCCCTGCGCAGCCTCGCCCGCCTCCGCGGACGCCGCGGCCCTGACGCCGGCCTCTGCCGGAAGACGTCGCCGTCGGGGTCGCCGACCGTTCGGTCGCGGTCCGTTGAGGTGCCGTCGGTGTGCACAGGGTTCCTCTCTACCGGGTCCGGGAGCGAGTGCGCTCGGATCGTGCGGTAGAGGCCATCAGCGGACGTCGGTGTCCGCGCTTCACGGCGAGCCCCATCGCCTGTGCAGCCGAGTCTGCCGCAGCGACGCTCAGGGAACAAGCGAGGTCGGTCGCACCCGGAAGGCGACCCAGACGGCGGCCAGCATCACCAGGAGGCTGAGCCCGAAGATCATCGCGAACACCAGCGTGGCGTCGAGGCTGTTGCGCCACAGGGCATAGATCACGCCGGCCGCCCCGATCACGGTCAGGCCGCCGAAGGAGTCGCTCATCTGCAGCGCCGCAGAGTTGGCGCCCTGTTCGTCGGCTGCTGAGAGGTCGAACAGCAGCACTGAGTTGCTCGACATGGACAGGCCCATCCCCAGCCCAGCGACGAGCAGCCCGACCCCGGTCAGCCCCGCGGGTACGACGAGCGCCGACGTCACGATGGCGGCCGAGCCGGTCACTGCCACCCCGACCGCGGTCACCACTGCGCCCAGCCTCACGAGACCGCTGCGCCGCATCCGGAGCGCGGAGCGGCCCTGCCACCATGACCCGCTCGCCCAGCCGATCGCCGTGGCCGCCACCGCGAGTCCAGCCCGGGTCGGAGTCGCGCCTCGATGCTCGACCAGCATCAACGGCACGTAGGCCTCGCAGGCGAAGAAGCCGCCGGCGATGACTCCCCGGAAGGCGACGACGGAGGGCAGCCCGCGCCGCAGCTGCAGCGTTCCGTCCGGGAAGAGCCGCCAGGCACCGATTGCTGCCAGGCCGACTCCTGCCAGCGCAGCTACGGCTGCGATCCCCCACCGGCGATGCTCGGCCTCGAGGCCCGCCCACTGGAGAACCGTCGCTCCCACGGCCATTGCGATGGCCGGTCTGATCCGGGTCGGTCGCTTCCCGGTCACCCGCGCAGCGGCGGGAATGCGCGGCAGCACCACGAGGAGCGGGATCGGCACCAGGGGGACGAGCGCCAGGAACGCCCACCGCCAGGAGACGTACTCCGTGAGCCCACCAGCGATGAACGGTCCGACGACCGACGGCACCACCCACGCCGTCGAGAGCAGCGACATCACCTTGGGGCGCAGCGTGTCCGGATACGTCTGCCCGATCACCACGTATACCGCGACGATCGTGAAACCTGCCCCGAGCCCTTGCACCACGCGGCCCGCGATCAGCATCGGCATGGACGTGCTGAGGCCTGAGAGCACGAGGCCGAGGGCGAAGCAGACGCCCCCGCCACCTAACGGCAGGCGCGGACCGATCCGGTCGCACAGACCGCCGCCCACCCCGTTGGCGAACATCGCAGCCCCCAGGAAGCCCGTCAGCGCCCAGGCGTAAAGGTTCAGCCCTCCGAGGTCCCGCGCCGCGACCGGCAGCGCCGTCGCGACCGCCATGAACTCGAAGGCGATCACCACGATGACCGCGAAGATGCCTGTGGACAGTGCCCGGTACGACGGGCTGAGCGGGCTCGTCACCTCCGCGCTGGTGGTGACCACCTACGGAGTGTCGTCGCCGCCCTCGGCCAGCGACTCCCAGATCTCCTTGCACGAAGGGCAGACCGGGTACTTCTTGGGGTCCCGGCTCGGCACCCACACCTTGCCGCACAAGGCGACGACCGGGGTGCCCATGACCATGGCCTCGGTGAGCTTGTCCTTGGGGGCGTAGTGGCTGAACCTGTCGTGGTCACCCTCGTCGAAAGCTTCCTCGGTACGACGGTCCTCGACCGTCTCGACTCCGGGACTCAGCTGGCTGCTCACGCGGGAAGTGTAGTCAGTTGGACGCCGGGTCGTCGGGGAAGGTGCTCACGAACGCCAGCTCCCCTGGCTGCCGGCGCAGCACCTGGCGCCAGAGCAGCTCGGGCTCGGCGCTGACGAGGTCCGTAGGCGACGCGGTGACGACGTACCAGGAGCCCTCCTGGATCTCGAGCTCGAGCTGGTCCGAGCCCCATCCGGCGTAGCCGGAGAAGACCCGCAGCCCCGCCAGGTCGGGCAGCACGTCCGCCGGCTGGCCATCCAGGTCGACCAGCCCGTATCCCGCCGTGACGCGCTGGAACCCGGCAGCCGGACCATCACCGAGGGGAACGGCGACCGCGATGGCCGAGTCCCGACCCACCGGCCCTCCGCTGAAGACGGTCCGGGGAAGCGCCACCGCGTCCGACCATCCCGGCAGCACCTCGGCGACCGGCAGCTCCGACGGCCGGTTGATCACGACCCCGATGGCCCCGTCCTCGTCATGGTTCAGCACGAGGATCACAGCGCGGGCGAAGTTCGGGTCCATCAGCCGGGGGGTAGCGACCAAGAGCTGTCCGTCCAGCGGCATGGTCAGTCCTTACCCCCGAGGGCCGCCTGCTTAACCGCCGCGGCCACCGCCTTGTGGACGTCCTCGTGGAAGACGCTCGGGATCACGTAGTTGGCGTTGAGCTCGCTGTCGCTCACGGTCGACGCGATCGCCTTGGCCGCCGCGACGAGCAGCGGCTCCTCGATGGCGGTCGCCGCCGCGTCCAGCAGGCCGCGAAACACTCCAGGGAACGCCAGGACGTTGTTGATCTGGTTCGGGTAGTCGGAGCGGCCCGTCGCCACGACAGCGGCCGATCTGCGCGCCACCGTGGGGTCCACTTCCGGATCGGGGTTCGCGAGAGCGAAGACGATGGAGCCCGGCGCCATGGCGGCGATGTCGTCTCCGTCGAGCAGGTTCGGCGCCGAGACCCCGATGAAGACGTCGACCCCCTTCACCGCCTCCTTCAGCGTTCCGTCGAAGCAGTCGGCGTTGGTGTGGTCGGCGATCCAGCGCAGCGACGGGTCCATGCCCGGCCGGTTGCGGCTGATGACGCCGACGACATCCGCGACGACCAGGGTGCGCGCACCGGCGGCGAGCACGACCTTCGCGATGGCCGATCCAGCCGCGCCCGCTCCCGCCAGCACGATCCGCACGTCCTGGATGGCCTTGCCCACCACCCGCAGCGCGTTGGTCAGGGCGGCCAGCACCACGATCGCCGTACCGTGCTGGTCGTCGTGGAAGACCGGGATGTCCAGCAGCTCGCGCAGCCGGGCCTCCACCTCGAAGCAGCGCGGGGCCGAGATGTCCTCGAGGTTGATGCCGGCGAACACAGGCGCCACGATCTGCACCGTCCGGACGATCTCGTCGACGTCCTGGGTGTCGAGGCACAGCGGCCAGGCGTCGATGCCGGCGAACCGCTTGAACAAGGCAGCTTTCCCCTCCATCACCGGCAGTGCTGCAGCCGGTCCGAGGTTCCCCAGACCGAGGACCGCCGAGCCGTCCGTGACGACGGCGACGGCGTTGCGCTTGACGGTCAGCCTCCGCGCGTCCTCGGGGTTGCTCGCGATGGCCAACGAGACGCGGGCGACCCCGGGTGTGTACACCATCGACAGGTCGTCACGGTTGCGGATGGGGTGCTTGGACGCCATCTCGATCGTGCCGCCGAGATGCATGAGGAACGTCCGGTCGGACACCTTGTGCACGTCGACGCCCTGGACGCTCCGCAGCGCCGCCACGATGTCGCTCGCGTGGTCGGTGTCCCGCGCCGCGCAGGTCACGTCGATGCGGAGCCTGTCGACACCGGAGGAGGTCACGTCCAGGGCGGTGACGATCCCCCCGGTGGCCTCCACGGCATGCGTCAGCTGGCTGACCTCCGTGCCCACCGCGGGCACCTCGAGGCGGACGGTGATGGAGTAGGAGACACTCGGCGTCGCGCTCATGGGTCCATTCTGACAAGGCGGGTCCCGACACCGTCGGCGACTAGCGGCTCAGCCCGAGACTTCCACCGTTGGCCGGAACCAGCTCGATGAACGTGTGACCCGCGGGCACCGTGATCGGCTTCCCGTCGGTGCTTCGGAGTGTGACCGCGCCGCGGGTCCCGTCCTTGTGCCAGGTGCCACGGACCGCACGGTCGCCGTGGATCAGCGTCGCGTCGCCGCTGCCGTAGAAGAACGTCTCCGGGACCGGGTTGCCGCCCGGGTCGAAGTAGCCGGCGTCACCCACCTGCACCCGCAGGACCAGGATGTTGTCCACCGAGAAGTCGTGGCCGCCCAGGGCGTAGGAGTTCGTGCGTACCCACTTGCTGCCCTCGAGCAGCCAGTCGTCGGTGTGCGCGCCCGAGAACGTGGCGGTGACGTGCCTGACCGGGATCGTGCCGGTGAACCTGCTGGCAGGGCCGAACGGCAGGTAGGGCTTCGTCGGCGGGCTCCATTCCCGGTTGACGTGTCCGGCCAGCGCCGGTAGGTGCATCATCAGGTTGTACGGCGCATAGCGGGTGCTCGACCGGTAGAACCCCGCGGCACCCTCGGTGATCCGGTTGATGCCCGCCTCGTTGAGCAGCATCATCGTCTTCCCGGCCGCGCCCGACGCCACGATGAAGGCGTTGGCGGGCTCGGTGATGCCGATGTCCGACGCGCGCATCGACCGGACCGGACCGACCCGATCCGGGATCGAGGAGTAGTAGAAGACGGCGAGCCGGGTGATGCCGCCCTCGACCAGCTCCTGGACGACCATGTCCGCGCCGTCGAGCCCGAGCTGGGGCGCCGCGCTCGACGTGTTGTCGACCTTGACGACGTACACCGGATGGTCCGGGAGCTTCCCGGTCCGCGGCTCCCCCGTCAGCGGCCAGCGTCTGCCGGTCAGTGCCATCGGTGGTGAAGACGAGGGGGTCCCGGCAGGCGCTGTGGTCTTCGGGGTCTTCGGGGTCGTCGGGGTTGTGGGGGTTGCCGGAGCGGTGCTCGGTGTACGTGCGGCACTGCCGGTCGGAGACGAGTCAGTTGCGTTGTCGTCACCGCCACCGCTGCAGCCGACGACGGCGGAGGCCATGGTCAGCAGCGCAGCCGTGGCTGCAGCGGCTCGGCGCGAGGAGGGACGGGCCATGACACCAAGTGTGCCTCAGGACCCGACCCCTCACGCAACAAGTGCGACGGCAGGGTCAGGGGCGGCGGGTACCCGCGTACCAGGAGGTGGTCCAGACCGGCGCCCGATGCACGTTCTGACCGGTGCGTGGCGAGTGGATGATCACCGCCCGGCCTTCGGAGTTCCAGTACAGGAACAGGCCGACGTGGTACACGTGGCCCGAGCTGTCGTGGAAGGCGACCAGGTCGCCGCGCATCAGGTTGCTCTTCAGGATGTGGCGAACCGCACCGTACTGCGCAGCGGATGTCCGCGGGAGGCTCAGCGACGCGTGCCCGTACGCGTACATCGTCAGCCCGGAGCAGTCGAAGGCGTCGGGGCCCTCGGCGCCGTAGCGGTACGGGTCGCCGATCTGGGCGATCGCCACGTCGGCGGCGTGGCTGGCCTTCTGCGCGACTGTCAGGGTGTCGCCCGCCATCTGCTGATAGCCGGCAGCGCTACCGACGGACGACGGAAGGACACCGGCCGAGGCGGCCGGTGCCGAGGACAGGAGTGCGGCGGTTATTGAAGCGACGAACAGGGGAAGAGCGGCGCACAGACGGCGCCTGGCTGCGGAAGCAGACATGAGAGTTGGCTCCTTCTCACGCCTGCGAGGTGAGCTGTCGGGTTCGGGCGAGAAGGTGCCCGGCCGCCACAAGGACGGCTTAACCCCGAGCATCCAACGGCGTGGCCGTTGCGATGCGTGGAAGTGGTTCCCCCACTTCTGCCCCGATGAGATTTTCTGTGTCGGCGGATGGGTCACAGGCGTCGTGGGGCAGAACTCGGCGTCCGACGTCTGTGCTGTTCAGTTTTGGCTGGAGGAGTGAAACACACGCTCAGTTGTTGCGCTAGCCCACCGGGTGTTTGCCGCAGAGACCTGGGGGGTAGGTGGACAGGCGGCGAGGGACGGATGGCGATCGCCCCTGCGGACACAGCGAGAGAGGTTGCGATGACCACGGAGCCGACACTTGACGCTGGCGCGCAGCGCCCGCTGGCCGTCGTGACCGGCGCTTCGAGCGGTATCGGGCGAGCGCTGGCGAAACAGTTCACCGACCACGACTTCGACGTGCTGGTGACCGCCGAGGACAACGCGATCCACGAGGCCGCGCAGCTGCTCGCCCGCAGCGGGTGCGCCGTGGTTGCCGAACAGGTCGACCTCGCAACGGCTGCCGGCGTTGAGCAGCTCTACCGCAGGATCACGACCATGGGGCGTCCCGTCGCTGCAGCGGCGCTCAACGCGGGTGTAGGCGCCGGTGGTCGCTTCGTGGAGAACGACCTCGCCGACGACCTCAACGTCGTCGCGCTCAACGTGACGTCGACGGTGCACCTGAGCAAGCTCCTCGCCCGCGACATGGTGCGTCGAGGCACCGGGCGCCTGCTCTTCAGCGCCTCGGTGGCGGCGACGATGCCCGGGCCGTTCTATGCGACGTACGCGGCGTCCAAGGCGTTCGTGCACTCGTTCGCCGAGGCGCTGCGCTATGAGCTGAAGGACTCCGGCGTCACGGTGACCTCGCTGATGCCTGGCCCCACCGACACGGACTTCTTCGAGGCGTCCGACATGGTGGACACCAAGGTCGGCCAGGGGCCGAAGGACGACCCGGACGACGTCGCGCGGGACGGCTTCGATGCCCTGATGGCGGGCAAGGACTCCGTCGTCGCCGGGTCGGTCAAGAACAAGGCGCAGACGGTGGCAGCGAACGTGCTGCCAGACCGAGCCGCCGCCGCGATCCACGCCGGTATGACGAAGCCACAACACTCCGACGACAGCTGAGGAAGACAGACGATGAGAGCAGTGACATGGCAGGGCAAGCGCGACGTCCGCGTGGAGGAGGTGCCGGACCCCAAGATCGAGGAGCCCACCGACGCGCTGATCCGGGTGACCAGCACGAACATCTGCGGCTCGGACCTCCACCTCTACGAGGTGCTTGGCGCGTTCATGGACGCCGGCGACGTCCTCGGCCATGAGCCGATGGGCATCGTCGAGGAGGTGGGGTCGGAGGTCGACGCGCTCAAACCGGGCGACCGGGTCGTCATCCCGTTCCAGATGTCGTGCGGACACTGCTTCATGTGCAGCGAGAAGCTCTTCTCGCAGTGTGAGACCACACAGGTTCGCGAGTACGGCAGCGGCGCCGCTCTCTTCGGCTACTCCAAGCTGTACGGCCAGGTGCCCGGCGGGCAGGCGGAGTTCCTCCGGGTCCCACAGGCGCAGACGACTCACATCTTGGTCCCCGAGGGTCCGGCCGACGAGCGCTTCGTCTACCTCTCCGACGTGCTGCCCACGGCCTGGCAAGCGGTCGAGTACGCGGCGATCCCCGCAGGCGGCACCGTCGTCGTCCTCGGGCTCGGGCCGATCGGCGACATGTCCACCCGGATCGCCGCCCACCACGGCGCCCGGGTCATCGGGGTCGACCTGGTGCCCGAGCGGCTCGAACGGGCCAGGGCCCGAGGCACCGAGGTGGTCGATCTGCGCGACCACGAGAGCGACCTCGGAGACGCGATCCGGGAGATGACCGACGGGCGCGGCCCGGACTCGGTCATCGACGCCGTCGGGATGGAGGCCCACGGCTCGCCGGTCAACAAGCTCGCGCACCAGCTGGTCACCTTGCTGCCGGACGCGGTCGCCGCTCCGATGATGCAGCGAGTCGGCACGGACCGGCTCAACGCGCTCTACTCGGCCATCGACATCGTCCGCCGTGGCGGCACCATCTCGCTGTCCGGTGTGTACGGCGGCGCGTCGGACCCGATGCCGATGCTGACGATGTTCGACAAGCAGATCCAGCTCCGGATGGGTCAGGCCAACGTCCTGCGGTGGGTTCCGGAGATCCTTCCGCTGCTCACCGACGACGACCCGCTGGGCGTCGACACGTTCGCGACGCACCGGCTCTCCCTCGACGACGCGCCTCAGGCGTACGAGACGTTCCAGAAGAAGGAGGACGGCATGGTGAAGGTGGTGCTGCACCCCTAGCGAACCTGTTGCGTTTCACTGCTCGCGTCGACGGGTACGACGACCCAATGCGGGTCATCGTCGTGGGTGCGACGGGCAACGTCGGTACGGCGCTGATCCGCGCCCTCATGGCCACGGCGCAGGTCGACTCACTGGTCGGCGTGTCCCGGCGGTCAGTGAGTGCCGACGTCAAGGCCGAGACCGCGGACCGCTGCGAGTGGGTCGCCGCCGACATCGCGACGGACCGGCTCGAGCCGCTCTTCGACGGTGCCGACCGCGTCGTGCACATGGCCTGGCTGTTCCAGCCGACGCACCACCCCGAGGTCACCTGGTCCAACAACGTCGGTGGCGCGAGCGGGTGTTCGAGGCGGCGCGATCGGCCGGCGTGTCCAAGGTCGTGTCGCTGTCGTCCATCGCCGCCTACTCGCCCCGCGACAGCGACGAGCCGACCGACGAGACGTGGCCGACGCACGGCGCGTCCCTCGCGGCGTACGCCGCGCAGAAGGCCTACCAGGAGCGGCTGCTCGACGCGCTCGAGCGCAACGCGCCGCAGTGCCAGGTCGTCCGGATGCGCCCGGCGTTCATCTTCCAGCGCGCGACGGCCACCCAGCAGCGCCGGCTCTTCGCGGGGCCACTCGTCCCCGGTCGCCTGATCCGGCCGAGCACGGTCCCCGTGCTGCCGTTCCCCCGGGGCCTCACGTTCCAGGCGATCCACGCCGACGACGTCGCCAGCGCGATCACGTCTTCATTGCTGCGATCGGTGAGCGGCGCGTTCAACCTCGCGGCTGAGCCCGTGCTCGACAAGGACAGCACGGCCGCTCTGCTCGACGCTCGCCCCGTCGAGCTGCCGGTCGCGCTCGTCAGGGCAGCGCTGGCCGCGGCCTGGCGCTCGCACCTGGTGCCGGCTGACCCCTGGTTGTTCGACGCGCTGATGCGGCTGCCGACCCTCTCCACGGAGCGGGCCCGCAGCGAGCTGGACTGGCGGCCCGCGGTGACCGCCGAAGAAGCCCTCGGGGAGTTCCTCGTGGGGGTTCGGGAGGGGGCGACCGGGACCACCCCACCGCTGAGCGGGGAAGCGGGTGGTCCCGGTCGCGTATCTGAGTTCGCGACCGGCGTCGGAGAACGGGCCGATGCGGCTACCGACCTGTGAGCGTCCGCCGCCACCTCTCGAGCTCGCCGTCAGTGAGCGCGAAGACGTCCTGAGGCACGCCTGACGCTGGGTCGTCCGAGAAGGGCAGCTCCGCGGACGGCACCTCGCGTGTCACCCGGATCGCTGGCGGGCCTGGATGCTCGTCCAACCAACGCAGCAGCGCCTCGGCGTCAGCCCGTCTACCCCGGGCCACCAGCCATCCGAGGACCCGTTGCGCGACGGGAAGGTTCGCGCGCTCGATCGGCGGGAGCCCGTCGAAGAGGGCGCGGGTGGCCGTGCTCAACAGCTGCCAGTAGTCGTCGTCGCAGCCCGGTATCTCCCGGAAGTAGACGGGAAGGTCGCCCGGAAGCCCGTTGCGTGCCCAGTGCTGGAGTACCTTCGGCGAGCCCAGGTCTCTCACGACGGCGGTGGTCATCTCCTTGGTGCGGACGCGGTCCTGCAGGTCGGCCAGGTCCGAGCGGCGCTGCGTGATCGACGTACCGTCGGTCCGCAGACGCCACACGTAGACCGGCCGGCGGAGTACGTCGAAGCGGGCAGCCCGCAGGTATGCCTCGGTGCTGAAGACCTGGTCCTCGTAGCGGATGCCCTCCGCCCAGACGAGTCCGGCGTCGTCGTAGAAGGATCGGCGGAACACCTTGTCCCACGGGAAGACGTTGACGAGGATCTCCGGGAACTCGTCCAGCGTGATGGCGACCCGGCGCTGGGCGTGCGCACGGCGGATCCACGGCGGTTGGACGTGCTCGCCGTCCACCAGCCGGAGCAGCGAGCCGACGACGAAGTCGGAGCCGCTGGCCTGCAGCGTCGTCACCATCGCCTCGTGGGCATCGGCGGGAAGTAGGTCGTCGGAGTCCAGGAACGTGAGGAGCTCACCCCGGGCGAGGGCCACGCCCCGGTTGCGAGCTCCCCCCGGGCCACGGTGGTCGCTGTGCACCAGCTGCCAGCTCCGCCGGCGCCGCGCGTACCTGGCGGCGAGCTCCGTCGACCCGTCCGTCGACCCGTCGTCGACGAGGATGACCTCGACGTCGCGGTAGGTCTGCGCCACCAGCGAGTCGAGGCACTCGCGCAGGTACGGGGCGACGTTGAAGATCGGTACGACGACGCTGAGCGTCGGAGCTCCCGCGGAGCCTCGGTGGAGCAGCCGCGAGAGCACCTGCGACAGCCTACAAACCACGAGTGGGTGACTGCCGAAGCAGCCACCCACTCGTCCACCCCCCGATGGTTCCCCCGTGTGGTCGATCAGCCCAACGTGAGAGCTGTGTCGTCGAGGACGAACGACGTCTGCAGCGAGCCGTCCTCCACCCCGGTGAAGCTGATGCTGACCGTCTGGCCGGCGAACTGGCTGAGGTTGACCGTCCGGAGCACGTAGGACCCGGTGGCGTTGGCGTTGGAGTACGTCGCCACTGCCGTCGTCCCGGCCCTGACCGTGAGCACGTCGTACGCCGTGGAGCCGCTCTCACTCGTCGTGATCTTCAGGTAGAAGCTCAGGCTCGCCGTACACCCTGCCGGGATCGTCACGCTCTGGCTGACCTTGTCCGTGTGCGACGAGCCGTAGCCGTCGAGCCACGCGAAGTAGCTGCCCGAGTGGGAGGTCTGCCCGGAGCCGTTGGCGGAGATGACACCGGACGTCGCCGTCCACGGCGCCGCCGACCCGGTCTCGAAACCAGGATTGCCCAGCCGCTGGCCTGTGCATCCACCGCCACCGCCGCCGGCCGTGAACGCCGCGGTGCCGTTGGGCGTACCGAGACCGGTCGGACCGTCCCACCCTGTCCCGGCGTGGCACCACACGGTCGTCGAGCACGACCCGTTGCTGCCGGTGGTGACGTCGAAGAGGTTGCCTGGGTGCGCGTAGGGGTAGCTCGCCGGGTTGTCGGAGGCGCCCGGCGTGCCCGCCAGTGCGTAGACCCCGGCGATGATAGGCGCCGAGGCGCTCGTGCCGCCGTAGACGGCCCAGCCGCTGCCGCCGTACGTCTGGTAGACGGCAACCCCGGTGTTGGGGTCGGCGACGGCGGAGACGTCGGCGACGGCCCGGCGGGAGCAGCCGGTGGCCACATTGGTCTGGTACGACGGCTTGGTCTCGTAGCCGGAGCAACCGCTGCCGGCGCCGGACCAAGCGCTCTCGGTCCAGCCGCGGGTGCTGCTCGCCCGGCTCAGCGACGTGCCCCCCACGGCGGTGACGTAGGGAGAGGACGCCGGGTAGGACACGCCGTACCCGTTGTCGCCGGTGCTCGCGGTGATCGCGACGCCGGCGTGACGGTAGTAGCTCGTGTCGTAGGAGGTCTCGCTGCTGGACTCGCCGCCGCCGTAGCTGTTCGAGACGTACTTGGCGCCGAGGGAGACCGCCGTGTTGACTGCGGTGCCGAGGTTGGCGGTCGTCGGGCTGGTGGCCTCGACGAGCAGGATCTTGCAGTTGGGGCAGACGGCCGAGACCATGTCGACGTCAAGGCTGATCTCGCCGGCCCACCCGGTGTCGGCGGGCGGGTAGCTGCCCTGCTGACCGCTCTGGTTCACCTTCTTGAAGCAGCCGTTCGCCGTCGTGCAGGGCGGCAGCCCGTACGTAGACCGGTAGGAGGCGAGGTCGGACTCGGCCTTCGGGTCGTCGTATGCGTCGACGATCGCGACGGTCGCGCCGGCGCCGCCGGTGGTGCTGATCTTGTACGCGCTCTGCAGATCCGCCGGCCCGTAGCCGCTCGGCAGGGCCAGCGACCCGACGTGCTGGTGCAGGCTGTCGACCCGGCGCAGCGCGAAGCACGCCATGATGCCTGGACGGGTGGGTCTGCTGCAGAGCCGCTCGATTGTGTGCTTGGTGGTCGACAGCGACGGGTGCCCGGCGGAGTGGGCGGCGGATGCCGGCTGGGTCAGGGCCGCCGCGAACGGCAGCGAAAGCGTGGCGGCGCCGAGCACGCCGACGGCCCGGAGGGTGGCACGTCTCATGGATCTCCTCGAGTGCGGAACCACCCCTGCGGCGGTCTGGAGACTGTCTACCCCTTGGCCGACCGGGCAGGTGCGGATCGGTGTCAGTGGCACTAATGTGTCAAGACGTGGCCCAGACAAGAAGTGGCGCCAGCATGGACGGGCCGCGCCCCGGCCTGGTCTCCGCATCGGTCGCCACGCGGATGCAGAGCCTGGGGCTCAGCAACGAGCAGGCTCGGATGTACGACGTCCTGCTGGCGTCCGGTCCGCTCACGCCACTGGAGCTGGCGGAGGCAGCCGGGAGCTCGAGCGACGTCTTCGCCGATCTCGAGGCGATGGCCGACGTCGGACTGGTCGGAGGGCTGCGCAGCCTCTCGAGCCGCATCACCCCGCTGCCGCCGGAGTCCGCTCTCGAGCTGCTGGCTCGCCGCCGCGAGCTCGAGATCCGGGAGGCGAGTGCCGTCACCCTGCAGGCCTTCGCGCACTACCAGCGGACGGTCGGCACAGACGGCTCCCGCGGGCTGCTGGAGGTGGTGCGCGGGAGCGCCGTCATCGACAGGGTGCAGATGCTGGAGCGCAGCGCCCGGCGGCAGGTGCGAGGGCTGGACTGCCCGCCCTACCACGCCGGCACCGACATCAACCCGGTGGAGATGGACAACCTGCGTCGCGGTGTGTCGTGCCGAAACGTCTACGCCAGCGAGGCGGTCCAGATGCGGGACTACCTCGAGGGGAACATCGCGCCGGCGATGAAAGCCGGCGAGCGCGCCCGGGTCCTGCTGCATGTGCCGGTCAAACTGCTGATCATCGACGACTCCGTGGCGATCGTCTCGTTGACGACCGCTGAGACCGACGTGGGCCACTCCGCGCTGATCCTGCAGCCGTGCAGCCTGTTGTCGGCCCTCATCGGCCTGTGGGAGATGTGCTGGCTGAGCGCCGTACCGCTACGCCTCGACGGCTCGCCGTCCAACAACAGCCTGGAACCGATCGAGATGCGCTTCCTCGCTCTGCTCAGCACCGGCGTCAGCGATGAGCAGGTTGCGACGATGCTCGGCATCAGCCGGCGCACCTTCTTCCGCTACCTCGAGCAGCTGTTCGCCCGCACCGGCACGGCCACCCGCTTCCAGCTCGCCGCGCACGCCAGCCGGCAAGGCTGGATCTAGGCATGACAACCGATCAGCGCCGGCCAGCGTCTCCTCGAGTACCACAGGACAGGGACCGTCCCTGACGGGCCCCGTCCGGAGCAGAAAGAGGTGGACGCGATGCGTGCAGCACTGAAGAGCGCCCTGGTCGTCGTGACGGTGGTCCTGATGGGGGCGCTCTTCGCCCCGCCGGGCTCCGCACGCTCGGTGTGGGACACCAGTCCCACGCCGAGCGTCACGCGCGATGTGACACCCACCCCACACGTGGCCGACCTGCGGTACGGCCAGCATGCGACGTACGACCGCGTGGTCATCGACACGACGGGGCCGATCCCCGGGTACGACGTCCGCTACGTCAAGGAGCTGCGGTACGACCCGTCGGGTCGGTCCGTCCCCTGACGGGTAGGAGGTTCATCGCGATCCGACTGACGCCTGCGACGGCGCACGACGCCCAGGGGCACTCCGTCTACGGCGGTCCCCGGCTCGAGCAGCTCTCGATGCCGATGCTGCGGGGGGTCGCGTTCACCGGTGACTTCGAGGGCACCGTGTCGTTCGGGTTGGCGCTCAGTCATCTCGACACGTTCCGCGTGCTCGAGCTGCACTCGCCCGACCGGCTGGTCATCGACGTACACCACTGACAGTGCAACGCTTCGGTCTCAGGGGCAGGAGGTGACCCGTGCGAAGCCACGACGCTGAGTACGCTGACTTCGTCCGGGCGCGCGGCACTGCCCTCCTGCGTACGGCGTACCTGCTCGCCTCGAACCCTGCGCAGGCGGAAGACCTGCTTCAGATCTCCCTGACGAAGACGTACCTGGCCTGGACCCGGCTCCGGGACCCAACCGCGGCCGAGGCCTACACGCGGCGGGTGCTCGCCAACGCCTCGATCTCCTGGTGGCGCCAGAAGCTCAACCGGCTCGAACGACCGGCAGACGTGCTGCCGGACCTAGGCGTCGAGCATCCGGCCGGTGCGCTGGCCGAGCGGGCCGCGATGATGGACGCCCTGCGCCGGCTGCCGCCCCAACAGCGCGCCGTTCTCGTCCTGCGCTACTACGAGGACCGGTCGGAGGCCGAGATCGCGGCCACTCTCGGACTCTCGAACGGCAGCGTCAAGAGCCATGCCTCACGCGGCTTGGCGCGGCTCCGCGTCCTCCTCGGTGAGGGCGGCGACCTGTCCACGACGAGATCCCAGGAGTCCGGATGAGCGACCTGGAGGGCCGGCTAACGTCGGCGCTGCACGACGAGACCACGACGATCTCGGCTCGTCCCTCGCTCGCCGACGAGATGGTGAGGCGTGGGGCCGGTGTCCGGCGCCGCCGCCGGGTCGCGGGCGGAGCTGCCTGTCTCGCAATGCTGGCCGTGTCCGTGCCGGTGTGGAGGAGCATCGACACTTCGGCCTCCCGGATCGAGCCCGCAGGTCCCTCGACGGGCACGTCGCCCAACGCCGTGACGCCGACGCGCAGCAGCCCCGCACTGCCGGCGTTTGCGGCCGCGACCGTTGACGTGGTTCACCAGCGCCGCCCGACGCCGCACGTGGTGGGGCTGCGGACCGGCCGGCACGGGTCGTACGACCGGGTCGTCATCGACCTCACCGGGGCGGTACCCGGCTATCACGTCGCATACGTGAAAAGCCTGGTCGGTTCGTCAGGCAAGGCGGTCGCCCTGCCCGGAACGGCGTTCATGCTGGTCCGGCTGACACCCGCCGACGCGCATACGCGCTCGGGGAGGCCCCTCATCCAGGGCCCGACGACACAGACCTACGAGCTTGCGACCTTGCGCGCGTCCGCACTGGTCGAGGACTTCGAGGGCTCGGTGTCGTTCGGCCTCGGGTTGAGCGGGCGCGTGCAGTTCCGGGTCTTCGAGCTGATCGGACCCTCGCGCCTCGTGATCGACCTCCGGCACTAGCCTGCCCGGCTGTCCGACAGCCGGAAGGCGCTGATGTCGAGGTCGGATGCGCCGCGGGTCGCCAGCTGAGCGACCACCTCGCCGATCGCGGCCGAGTGCTTGAACCCGTGCCCGGAGCACGGGGAAGCGACGATCACGTTTCGATCGGACGGATGGAAGTCAAGCACGAAACGGCCTCCTGCTGTGACCGTGTACAGGCAGGAGCGCGCCTTGACGCTCCGCCGGCTGAGCCCGCGCAGCCGGGGGGCTACATACCTGTCGTACATCGAGTCGGTCTCGTCACGGGTCACGTCGCGCGCGACCCCGTCGGGTGTGGTGGGAGCCGCGTAGCTCTCGATGGCGACCTTGGCGCCACCCTCGGGGCCGTCGACCATCG
>JBBSIF010000036.1:0-18553 GCA_038232255.1 Propionibacteriales bacterium | reverse complement strand
GCGGCGGAACGATCCGACGTACAGGTCGCTCGAACAGCCTGACCGTCGGATCTTGGCGCAGCAGCGGCGGAACGAGTCGAGGGAAGGATCCCTGTCTAGGTGCCGCTCCTGGCGCACCGGATCGGGACTCAGGCGGACGGCACGTCTTCGTCGTCGTCCCACGGCCCGACGCGCTCCGGTCGCGGCGGCTCGGCCTTCGCAATCCGGTTGGGCACCTCACGGGGATCCTGCTCGAGGTCCTCTGACTCCTGGGCGGCGTCGATGTCCTCCTCCCCGGGCTCACCGGAGGTGAGCGGACCCCTGGCAGCGAGGTCATCCTCCATGTGGTCTCGGAAGATGCGGTCTGAAAAGTCGTTCGGTGGCTGTGGCTCGGTCATGCCGGTTCCTCCCACTCGTGGTGTTCAGGCTGGCCTCGTCTCCGGAGGCGTCCATCGACCACAGCGTAGGCTCTGACCACATGACGGTGCGGCGGATCATGGGGACCGAGACGGAGTTCGGCATCTCCGTCCTGGGGACCCCGACCGCCAACCCGATGCTCGCCTCCTCCCAGGTGGTCAACGGCTACGCCTCCCGAACCGCGCGGACGCGGCGAGCCCGGTGGGACTTCGAGGAGGAGAGCCCGCTGCGTGACGCCCGGGGGTTCGACCTGACCCGGGCCGCCGCCGACGCGAGCCAGCTCACCGACGACGACGTGGGCCTCGCCAACCTCATCCTGACCAACGGAGCGCGGCTCTACGTGGACCACGCCCATCCGGAGTACGCGACGCCTGAGTGCACGAACCCGCTCGACGTCGTCCGCTGGGACAAGGCCGGCGAGCAGATCATCACGACGGCGGCGGGCAACGTGGACATCCCCGGGCAGAACCCGATCGTGCTGTACAAGAACAACACCGACAACAAGGGTGCGTCGTACGGGAGCCATGAGAACTACCTCATGCGCCGCTCCACGCCCTTCGCCGACATCGTCCGGCACCTGACGCCGTTCTTCGTCACCCGGCAGATCGTCTGCGGAGCCGGCCGGGTCGGAATCGGGCAGGACGGTCGCACGCACGGCTTCCAGGTCAGCCAGCGAGCTGACTTCTTCGAGGTCGAGGTCGGCCTGGAGACGACACTCAAGCGCCCGATCATCAACACCCGCGACGAGCCGCACGCGGATCCGGAGAAGTACCGCCGCCTGCACGTGATCGTCGGCGACGCGAACCTCTCGGAGATCTCCTGCTACCTCAAGGTGGGGACGACGTCGCTGGTCCTCGCGATGATCGAGGACGGAGCCCTGAGCGACGACCTCGCTGTCGACGGGCCGGTGACCCAGCTGCACGAGGTGTCGCACGATCCGAGGCTGAACCACAAGGTGGGCCTGAAGGACGGCCGCAAGCTCACCGCTCTCGACATCCAGGAGTACTACCTGGAGCAGGCGCGCGCGTACGTCGAAGGGCGGGCCGGCGGGGACTCCGACGACCAGACCACCGACGTCCTCGACCGCTGGGGCTCGGTCCTCGACAAGCTCCGGCGCGACCCTTTCGAGTGCCGGCGCGAGCTCGACTGGGTGGCGAAGCTCGCTCTGCTCGAGTCCTACCGCGACCGCGACGGTCTCGAGTGGGACGACCCGAAGCTGGCGCTGGTCGACCTGCAGTACTCGGACCTCCGACCGCAGAAGGGGCTCTATGCGCGGTTGGTCGCCCGCGGCCAGATCGACCGCCTCCTGCGCGACGACGAGATCGACGCGGCCGTCGCGGCACCGCCCGACGACACCCGCGCGTACTTCCGCGGCCGTTGCCTCGCGCAGTACGCCGAGCGCATCGCCGCGGCGTCCTGGGACTCCGTCATCTTCGACATCCCCGGGCGTGACTCGCTGCAGCGCATCCCGACCATGGAGCCGACCCGCGGCACGAAGGCGCACGTGGGGGACCTGCTCGACAGGTGCCGCACCGCCGAGGAGCTCTTCGCCGCCCTCACGTCGTGAGTCTGTCCTAAGCCGCAGGTAGGGTTCCCTCAACGGCCGGGGACGCGACTACGGAGGTGGCAGATGGCGCGCGAAGGTGGGCAGCAGCACAAGCCCACGCGTAAGACCAGCGAGGACGAGCTTCCCCCGGACGAGGCGTCGAGCGAGGACGCCGCGGAGCGCAAGGGGAAGCTGGACGACGACGTCGATGCGATCCTCGACGACATCGACGGCGTGCTGGAGACGAATGCCGAGGAGTTCGTGCGGGGCTTCGTGCAGAAGGGCGGGCAGTGACTCGATGAGCTCCTCACGGCTGCCTGCTGCGTTCCTCTCGTCGGGCAGCTCCTCCTTCGCCGACTTCCTCGACCGACAGGCGCCTGACCTCCTTCCCGGCCGACGGCTGCCGTCGCACCCGACGCCGCTCGTGGAGGCGCCGCACGGTACGACGATCGTGGCCGCCACGTTCCAGGGCGGAGTCGTCATGGCGGGCGACCGGCGCGCCACCATGGGCAACATCATCGCGCAGCGCGACATCGAGAAGGTGTTCCCCGCCGACGAGTTCTCCTGCGTGGGCATCGCCGGCGCAGCCGGGCTCTCCGTCGAGCTGGTGCGCCTCTTCCAGGTCGAGCTCGAGCACTACGAGAAGATCGAGGGCACCACGCTCTCGCTCGACGGCAAGGCGAACCGGCTGTCCGCGCTGATCCGCGGCAACCTGCCGATGGCGATGCAGGGCCTCGCGGTCGTGCCGCTGTTCGCCGGGTTCGACCCGGACACCCAGATCGGCCGGATATTCTCCTACGACGTCACCGGCGGGCGGTACGAGGAGCACTCCTTCTACTCGGTGGGCTCCGGCTCGCTCTTCGCCAGAGGGTCGCTGAAGAAGCTCTACCGTGACGACCTGATCGCTCAGGATGCCGTGACCGTGACGGTGCAGGCGCTGTACGACGCGGCAGACGACGACTCCGCGACCGGCGGGCCGGACATGATGCGGCGCATCTTCCCGGTGGTCGCGATGGTCACCTCGGCAGGCTTCGCCCGGCTCCCCGACGACGACGTCGCCGGCGTTGCCGACCGCGTGCTCACCGCCCGCATGCAGCGCCCCGACGGCCCAGCCGCTCCGCTCACCTGAGACGAGGACTCCGCCATGTCGATGCCGTTCTACGTCTCGCCCGAGCAGCAGATGAAGGACCGCGCGGACTTCGCCCGCAAGGGAATCGGGCGCGGCCGATCGGTCGTCGTCGTTCAGTACGCCGGCGGCCTCCTGTTCGTGGCGGAGAACCAGTCGCCGTCGCTGCACAAGATCTCCGAGATCTACGACCGGCTGGCCTTCGCCGCGGTCGGGCGCTACAACGAGTTCGAGAACCTGCGCATCGCCGGCGTCCGGCTCGCGGACATGCGCGGCTACTCCTACGACAGGCGCGACGTGACGGGGCGCGGACTTGCCAACGCGTATGCGCAGACGCTCGGCGCGATCTTCTCCTCCGGCGGTGAGAAGCCCTACGAGGTAGAGCTGTTTGTCGCCGAGGTCGCGGACCGGGTCGAGGACGACCAGATCTACCGGCTGACGTACGACGGCTCCGTGGCCGACGCACAGGGCTCGGCAGCCATGGGCGGCTCCTCCGACCAGGTCACCGAGTACCTCAAGAGCCACTACGAGGAAGGGCTCGATCTCGACGCCGCGCTGCACCTGGCCGTCGCTGCTCTCGAGAACGACAGCGCGACAACCCGGTCGCTCGCCGGCGACCGCCTCGAGGTCGCGGTGCTCGACCGCACCCGTCCACAGCCACGCAAGTTCCGGCGGATCACGCCTGCGGCCCTGATCTCCATCTTCGGCCGTTCCACCGACCCCGCCGCCGTGACGGAGGTCGTCCCGGGCACGCCACCACTCGACGCCGCGCCTTCGATGCAGGACACGGAGCAGCCCGACTGACCGCTCGCAGCCGCCGCAGGGCGGCGACGGTGGCATAGGCTGACAGCGTGGATCGGCGAATCTTCGGCATCGAGAACGAGTACGGCGTGACGTGCACGTTCAAGGGGGCTCGCCGACTCTCCCCGGACGAGGTGGCCCGCTATCTGTTCCGTCGTGTGGTCTCGTGGGGCCGGTCCAGCAACGTCTTCCTCCGAAACGGCGCGCGGCTGTACCTCGACGTCGGCAGTCACCCCGAGTACGCGACGCCCGAGTGCGACTCGGTCAGCGACCTGGTCACCCACGACAAGGCTGGGGAGCGCGTCCTCGAAGGCCTGCTCGTGGACGCCGAGCGCAGGCTGCGCGAGGAGGGAATCGCCGGGGACGTCTACCTGTTCAAGAACAACACCGACTCCGCCGGCAACTCCTACGGCTGTCACGAGAACTACCTCGTCGGGCGGCACGGTGAGTTCGCCCGCCTCGCCGACGTCCTCATCCCCTTCCTTGTCAGCCGCCAGATCATCTGCGGCGCCGGAAAGGTCCTGCAGACCCCGCGAGGAGCCATCTACTCGGTCAGCCAGCGCGCCGAGCACATCTGGGAAGGCGTGTCGAGCGCGACAACCCGGTCCCGCCCGATCATCAACACCCGCGACGAGCCGCATGCCGACGCCGAACGCTTCCGCCGGCTGCACGTGATCGTCGGGGACTCGAACATGAGCGAGACGACGACCCTGCTCAAGGTCGCCAGCACCGACCTCGTGCTGCGGATGATCGAAGCCGGCGTCGTGATGCGCGACATGACGATGGAGAACCCGATCCGCGCGATCCGGGAGATCTCCCACGACATGACAGGCCGGCGCCAGGTCCGGCTGGCCAACGGCCGTGACGCGTCCGCGCTCGACATCCAGAACGAGTACCTGAGCAAGGCCCGCGACTTCGTCGACCGCCGTGAGCTCGGCACTCCCGTCATCGACACCGCCCTCGACCTCTGGGAGCGCACGCTCAAGGCCGTCGAGTCCGACGACCTGTCCCTGGTGGAGCGCGAGATCGACTGGGTGATCAAGCTCCGCCTCATCGAGCGGTACCGGACCCAGCACAACCTGTCGATGACCTCCGCCCGGGTCGCCCAGCTCGACCTCGCCTACCACGACATCCACCGGGGCCGCGGCCTTTACTACCTGCTGGAACGGCGGGGCGCGGTGAGCCGGGTCACGGGCGACCTGGCGATCTTCGAGGCCAAGTCGGTGCCGCCACAGACCACCAGGGCGCGGCTGCGGGGGGAGTTCATCCGCCGAGCGCAGGAGCGTCGCCGCGACTTCACCGTCGACTGGGTGCACCTCAAGCTGAACGACCAGGCTCAGCGCACCGTGCTGTGCAAGGATCCCTTCCGGTCCCACGACGAACGGGTCGAGCGGCTGATCGACTCGATGTGATCGTAGGACTCGACCGAGCAGTAGGCTGGCGCGCTCCGGGCAGCCGAACAGGAAGAAGAAGGGAGGACCATGCGTCGAGCCGTCGCGCTGTTGAGCGTGCCCATCCTCCTCGCGACGGCTGCCTGCAGCGGCTCGAGCAAGGAGACGACAGCGGCGATCGGGACCGTCAACTCGGTCCACATCGCCGGTCCGACGTCTGCGCCGCCCACCGTCTCGTTCAAGGCGCCTCTCACGTTCGAGAAGACCGCGAGCAAGGTCGTCGACAAGGGCTCCGGCACCGGTCCCGTGATCGACAAGACATCGCTCGTCACCGTGCAATACGTCGCCATCAACGCGAGCGACGAGAGCGTCTTCGGCAGCAGCTGGAAAGGCGGGCCGACCACCTTCTACGTCAACACGGTCGTCAAGGGCTTCGCGGACGGGCTCGTCGGCGCCCGAGCCGGCGACCGGGTGCTGATCACCAGCAGAGCCCGCGATGCATTCGGCGTCACCGGGAACCTCGCCTCCACGGTGCGGCCGGGCGACGCGGTCATCTTCGTCGTGGACGTCGTGAAGGTGGCACCGACGCTCCGGCTGCCGTCCGGCGTGCCGCAGCTGACGTACGACGCCGCCGGCAACCCGTCGAAGTTCACCGCCGACGCGCAGACGCAGAAGAACCCGTCCACGCTGGGCGTCTACCCGGTGGTCCAGGGTCCTGGCCCCGTCGTGAAGTCCGGCGACAGCATCAGCGTCGAGTACTTCGGTCAGATCCACCCCGACGGGAACGTGTTCAACGCCTGGACCGGCCAGCCCTTCGACCTCGTGCTCGGGGCAGGCAACGTCATCAAGGGCTGGGACCAAGGCCTGGTCGGGCAGCGCGTCGGCTCCCGGATCGCCCTCGTCATCCCACCGAGGCTCGGGTACGGCGACAAGGCACAGTCGAGCATCCCGGCCGGCAGCACCTTGGTCTTCGTCGTCCAGATCGTCTCCGTCAGCTGAGTCGGCCGTGACAGCGCAGAAGGCCGAACGCCTGATGAACCTGACCATCTGCCTGCTGGTGGCCCGGACCAACATCCCCAAGGACCGGATCCGCCAGGCCGTGGAGGGCTACCACGGGCTCACCGACGAGGCGTTCGACCGGATGTTCGACCGCGACAAGGACGAGCTGCGCGTCCTCGGCGTGCCCATCGAGGTCGGCCCGGTGACGCGAGGCTTCGACGACCAGGTGGGATACCGCATCCACCGGCACAAGTTCGAGCTTCCCGAGATCAGCCTGGAGGCCGACGAGGCAGCCGTGATCGGCCTTGCCGCGCGGGTGTGGCAGCACGCCCGACTCGCGTCGGCCACCTGGCAGGGGCTGCGGAAGCTGAAAGCGGCTGGCGTCGACGTCGACGAGTCCGCGATGGCCATCCTCGAGCCGCAGCTCGTCAGTGCCGAGCCGGCCTTCGACGCCGTCCTCGAGGCGGTGACCAGCCGTACCCCGGTCGGCTTCGACTACCGCGCCTCCGGTGCCGTCGAGCACACGACGCGGTCGTTCGAGCCCTGGGGGATCGCATCCTGGCACGGGCACTGGTACGTCGTGGGGCACGACCGGGACCGCGAGGCGCCGCGGATGTTCCGGGTGTCGCGGATCGTCGGCGACGTCCGTCCACTGGGACCCGCGGGGAGCTACTCGCCGCCGGCGGAACTGGACGTCCGCGCGCTGGTCGCGTCGCTGGCACCGGAACGCCCGCACAGCACGGCGACGGTCCTGGTGCGGGTCGACAGGGGCGGTTCGCTGCGCCGGCGGGCGACGGCGGCCGAGCCGACGCCCGACGGCGAGTGGACCCGCATCGAGGTGCCGTACGCCTCGGGCTCGTCACTCGCGGAGGAGCTCGTCTCCTTCGGCCCGGACGTGGTGGTCACCGCACCCGAGGAGGTGCGGCAGTCCGTCGTACGCCGGCTCGTCGCGCTGTCCGGCAGTAGGCAGCGGCCATGACCGCGCGCGCACAGGGCCAGGTGGCGCGGATGCTCGAGCTCGTGCCTTACCTGCAGGCGCGGGGTGGCGTCCCGGTCGCGGACGTGGCCCGCGACTTCGGTGTGACAACCGCCCAGATCGTCAAGGACCTCAACGTGCTGTGGTTCTGCGGGCTGCCGAACGCGGTCTCCGGCGACATGATCGACGTGGACATGGATGCCCTTCAGGACGAGGGAGTCGTGCGCCTGACCAACGCGGACTACCTCTCCCGCCCGCTGCGGCTGTCCTCGGCAGAGGCGCTGGCCCTCATCGTCGCCCTGCGGGCGCTCGCCGAGTCGGCGGGACCGCTCGAGCGGGCGGCTGTGGACCGAGCGCTTGCGAAGATCGAGGCGGCGGCGGGGGAGCGGTCGTCGCCCGCCGCGGTGGTCGACGTCCAGCTCGACACCGGTGACCCGCGGATCCGCGAAGCCGTCGATCTCGCACTGCGGGAGCGCAGGCAGCTGCACCTGACGTACTACGTCGCGAGGCGCGACGAGACGACTGAACGCGTCGCCGACCCGCTACGGCTCGTCTACTTCGAGGGGCGACCGTATCTGGAGGCATGGTGTCACCGGGCCCAGGAGACCCGGCTCTTCACCATCGACAACATCACGGCCGCGACCGTGCTGGACGCCCCAGCCGCGCCACCCGTCGACGTGTCGCTCCTCGACGTGTCGAAGGGGGCTTTCCGGCCCGACCCGGCCGACCCTGTCGCTGTCGTGGACCTGGAGCCCGGGGCACGCTGGGTGGCCGACTACTACCCGACGGAGGGGAGCACGGAGCTGCCCGACGGCGGACTGCGCGTTCGGGTGCGCTACACCGACGTCCAGTGGCTGCGCCGGCTCGTGATGAGGCTCGGTGGCGCCGCCCGCATCGTGGAGCCCAGCTCGCTGGCCGACTCCGTCCGCGACCTCGCGAGGCAGACGCTCGCGCACTACGACGCGGCGAGCTGAGCCGGTGCCCAACAGTGTCAGGGAGACGCTGGTCCGCGCGGCGTACAGTGGTCGAGTAAGGGACAACCTAGTGAAGAGGCAGCCATGAATCTCGCGATACCCGGCCTCGCCGGCCTCGGCCCGACAGAGCTGATCCTGATCGTTCTCGTGGTCCTGTTGCTGTTCGGCGGCAAGAAGCTGCCCGAGGTGGCACGAGGGACCGGCCGAGCGCTGCGCATCTTCAAGGCCGAGACCAAGGGCCTCATGGACGACGATGATGACGACGACAAGCCTGCCGGAGCGACGCAGGCGCAGCTTCCCCAGGCGCAGCTCCCACAGCAGGAGCCGGCCGGACCGCCGACTGCCGCACAGCCAGTGGTCGCGGAGCCCTGGCCGAGCCAGACGATCTCGCAGCCTCCTCAGCAGGTGCCGCTGGAGCAGCCGCCGCGCACCGACTCCGAGCGCTGATCGAGGACATCTTGCGTGGCTATCTCCTCCCGCCTGAGGAAGGACTCCAAGGGCCCTCCCCGCACTGAGGACGGGCGGATGGCCCTCACGGACCATCTCCGTGAGTTCCGCAACCGGCTCTTCGTCTCCGTCGCCGCGATCCTCGTGGGCTTCATCGTGGCGTGGATCTTCTACGGACAGATCTCCGACCTGCTGCTGAGCCCCATCATCGACGTCGGCAACCGGCTGGCGGAGACGAAGGGCATCAAGTCCCAGCCCGTCGTGAGCGGGGTCTCCAGCTCCTTCCTGCTCCAGACGAAGGTCTCGCTTGTCGCAGGCCTCGTCGGCTCGAGCCCGATCTGGCTCTACGAGATGTGGGCCTTCATCACTCCCGGGTTGCATCGCAACGAGCGGCGTTGGACGGTGATCTTCGCCTCGATCGCCGGTCCGTTGTTCATGTCCGGGGTGGTGCTCGGGTATGTCGTCCTGCCGAAGGGCCTGGCCGTCCTCATCGGCTTCACGCCCGGCAACGTCACGAACCTGATCGACCTCAACGGCTACCTGAGCTTCGTCCTGCGGGTGCTGCTCGTCTTCGGCGTCGCCTTCGAGATCCCGTTGTTCGTGGTGATGCTCAATCTGGCCGGCATCGTGAAGGGCCGGCAGCTCGCTCGCTGGCGGTCGTGGATCGTCTTCGGGACGTTCGTCTTCGCCGCCGTGGCGACGCCCTCGACCGACCCCATCACGATGCTCCTGCTGGCGATACCCATGGTCGTGCTGTTCCTGATCTCAGAGGTGATCGCCCACGGGATCGACCGGCGCCGCCGCCGCCACGGCGACGTTGACTATGCTGACCTCGACGATGACGAAGTTTCGCCGATCTAGTCAGACAGGGTCATGTCCACCACTGCGTTCGACGCGTTCGACCTGCCGGACTGGTTGGGCACCGAGCCGGTGACATGGCGGACCGAGCACGTCCTGAGCACCGAGCCCATCATCGCCGGACGGCTGAGTGCTGACGACCGCGCTCAGGCTCTCGACCTGCTCGCGGCCGACGCTGCCTATCCGCGGACCGTCTGCTCGTCGCCCCAGCGCCACGACGCGCACCAGGCCTGGCATTTCGGCGAGGTCCTGCTGCTCGGGACCGGCGACCGGGTGGCCGCCGCGGTGCCGACCGTCAGCTTCGACCCGAACCTCGCCTGCGAGGCGATCCGGCGGGTGGCGAAGGCGCTCGGCGCGCCGAGCGCGAACTTCACCGTGACCTTCACCCTGTGACCCGCCGCCTGGCACTGCTGGTCAACCCCGCATCCGGCAGAGGTCGCTTCGCGGGGGCTGTCGACGCCGTGGCGGACCGGTTGGCGAGCGGAGGCTTCCAGGTCACCCGGATGGTCGGCGGCGACGCAGCGGAGTCTGCGGGGTTCGCAGGCTCCGCGGTCGCCGACGGGTACGACGCGCTGGTGCTGATGGGCGGTGACGGGCTGGTCCACCTGGCGCTCCAGCACGTCGTGGCCTCCGGCACCGTCCTCGGCGTGATCGGGACGGGAACCGGGAACGACGTGTCCCGCGCCCTGGGCATCCCCGCCCGAGCTCCCTTGGAGGCCGTCGAGGTCATCCTCGCCGGCGAGACGCGAAAGATGGATGTGGGATCCGCTGGGGGCACCTACTTCGCGACCGTCCTTGCTGCCGGTTTCGACAGCCTGGTCGCCGAGCGGGCGAACGCCATGACCTGGCCTGCCGGCCAGATGCGGTACAACCTGGCGACGCTCGCCGAGCTGCGGGTCTTCCGTCCGATCGGGTACACGCTGGAGCTCGACGGTCAACAGAGGCGCAGGGAGGCGATGCTCGTCGCCGTGGGGAACTGCCCGTCGTACGGCGGGGGGATCCGGATCTGCCACGGCGCGGAGATCGACGACGGCCTCCTCGACGTCGTCGTGATCAAGCCGGTGTCGAAGCTGGAGCTGGTCAAGGTCTACCCCCGGCTGTTCAAGGGAACCCACGTCAGTCATCCGGCGTACGAGCTCCACCGGGTGCGGTCGGTCACGGTCGATGCACCGTCCGTGGTCGCCTATGCGGACGGGGAGCGACTCGCTCCCCTTCCGGTCACCGTCGAGGTCGTGCCGGGCGCCGTCACCGTGTTCGCACCCGGGCCATGACGGTTCTCGAGGAGTTTGCGGCGCTGTACGACTTCCCGCTCGACGACTTCCAGCGTCGTGCCTGCGAGTCGCTCCTCGCCGGACGGGGCGTGCTGGTCGCCGCGCCCACCGGGTCGGGCAAGACGGTCGTCGGGGAGTTCGCGGTGCACCTGGCCCTCGCCGAAGGGAGCAAGTGCTTCTACACCACGCCGATCAAGGCGCTGTCGAACCAGAAGTTCGCCGATCTGACGCGACGCTACGGCTCCGAGCGCGTGGGACTGCTCACCGGGGACAACGCCGTGAACGGCGACGCCCCGATCGTGGTGATGACCACCGAGGTGCTGCGGAACATGCTCTACGCCGGCTCGTTCACGCTCAGCGGACTGCGGTTCGTCGTGATGGACGAGGTCCACTACCTCGCCGACCGAGCCCGTGGTGCTGTCTGGGAGGAGGTGATCATCCACCTGCCGGAGTCGGTCAGCATCGTGTCGCTGTCGGCTACCGTCTCGAATGCCGAGGAGTTCGGCGACTGGCTCACCACGGTCCGCGGCCAGGGCGACATCATCGTCGAGGAGCGTCGGCCGGTGCCGCTCTTCCAGCACGTCATGGTCGGTCAGCGCATGTTCGACCTGTTCGCCGACGGAGCGCGAGGCGCCACGGGCGAGGCCGACGTCAACCCGGAGCTCGCCCGGGTCGCGCGTGACGACTGGCACCGCACGCGCGCGCGGGACCACCGGGCCAAGCGGGGCGGCTACCGTCGACCGGCGGGCAGAGCACTGGTCCCGAGCCGGGTCGACGTCGTCGACCGCCTGGACGCCGAGGGGCTGCTGCCGGCGATCATGTTCATCTTCAGCCGCGCCGGGTGCGACGCCGCCGTCCAGCAGACCCTGAACGCCAACCTGCGCCTGACGTCGCCCGACGAGCGCCGGGAGATCCTCCGATCCGCCCAGTCCCGGGCGGCGGTGCTGCCGAGCGCCGACCTCGATGTCCTGGGCTTCCCGTCATGGCTGGAGGCGCTGGGCCGGGGGGTCTCGGCTCATCACGCCGGCATGCTGCCGGTGTTCAAGGAGTGCGTGGAGGAGCTGTTCTCACGCGGCCTCGTGAAGATGGTGTTCGCGACGGAGACGCTGGCCCTGGGCATCAACATGCCGGCTCGCTCGGTCGTCATCGACCGGCTGTCGAAGTGGAACGGGGAGACGCACGCTGACGTCACGGCGGGGGAGTACACCCAGCTCACCGGGCGCGCGGGGCGCCGCGGCATCGATGTCGAGGGTCATGCTGTCGTGCTGTGGGCACCTGGTTTCGACCCCAAGGCGGTCGCGGGCCTCGCCTCCACCCGGACCTATCCGCTCCGCTCGTCGTTCCGGCCGTCGTACAACATGGCGGTGAACCTCGTGGGCCAGGTGGGCAAGGCGACGGCGCGGGAGCTGCTCGAGTCGTCCTTCGCGCAGTTCCAGGCCGACCGGGCGGTGGTGGGGCTCGCCCGCGAGCTACGCCGTTCGGAGGAAGGGCTGGCCGGCTACGCGGAGGCGCGCACGTGCAGCCGCGGGGACTTCCTGGAGTACGCCGCCCTGCGTCGCCGGCTCTCCGACATCGAGCGGTCGGGCGCCCGGAAGAGACGCGGCGACACCCTCCACGAGGCGACGGTGGCGCTCGAGTCGCTGCGGCCCGGAGACGTCATCAAGGTGCCGACCGGTCGGTGGGCGGGCGTGGCGGTGATCCTCGAGCCAGGAGTGCGCTCCACGCGCGACGGTCCCCGCCCGCTCGTGCTCACGCTCGACCGGCAGGCGCGCCGGCTCTCGCTCGTCGACTTCCCGACCCCCGTGGAGCCGCTGCTGCGCCTGCGGATCCCCAAGGCGTTCAACGCGCGCAACCCGCAGCAGCGTCGCGAGCTCGCCGTCGTGCTGCGCGACCGCACCCGAGACCTCCCAGGACCCCCGGCGGGCCGGCCGGGTCGCGGCCCGGCGGCGCCGGAACCCGAGATCGACCGGCTTCGGGCTTTGATCCGAGAGCACCCCTGCCACGCCTGCCCCGAGCGCGAGCAGCACGCGCGATGGGCCGAGCGCTACGTCAAGCTCGAACGCGAGGCAGCCTCGCTGCGCCGCCGGATCGAGCAGCGCACGAACACGATCGCCCGCGAGTTCGACCGAGTCTGCGACGTCCTGGAGGAGCTCGGCTACCTCGAGGGGGAGAAGGTGACGCCCGCCGGCTCCGCACTCGCCCGCATCTACAGCGAGCTCGACCTGCTGGCGGCGGAGTGCCTGCGGCGCGGGACCTGGGACGGGCTGGCCGCTCCCGCCCTCGCGGCGGTGCTCTCGTCCCTAGTGTTCGAGTCCCGCAAGCCCGACGAGGCGCAGCGTCCCCGGGTGCCGGGCGGGACGGTCCGCTCGACCCTGGAGTCCATGACGCACCTCTGGGCGGAGCTGGACGCCGTCGAGCGCTCGCACAACCTGTCCTTCCTGCGAGAGCCCGACCTGGGGTTCGCCTGGCCGGCCTACCGCTGGGCCGGCGGAGCACCGTTGGACGACGTCCTGGACGATGTGGACCTGGCAGCCGGCGACTTCGTCCGCTGGGTGAAGCAGGTGGTGGACCTCGCCGACCAGGTGGCAGCCGCCGCTCCGGACGACGCCCTGCGCTCGACCGCGCGGGAGCTCGTCACCTCGATGCGCCGCGGCGTGGTCGCCTACTCCTCCGACCTCGACTGAGCCGCGGCCAGCGCTGTCAGCACCCGCGGCACCGAGCCGCCGAGTCCCCAGGCCCGCCCGAGCTCCTCGACCACCTGGACGCTGCTGGGCGGCACCGGCCTCAGGTCGGTGTCCACGGCGGGCAGGTCGATGTCACGGGCGACCGCCACCACGGCCGGCGCGACCGCAAGGTAGTCCCGGCTTGCGCGCAGCTTCCCACGGGTCCCGCTGGCAAGGCTGCTGGCGGGATCCTCGGCTGCGGCGAGGATGCCCGCCAGGTCGCCGTACTGGCGCAGCAGACCCGCTGCCGTCTTGTCCCCCACCCCGGGGACGCCGGGCAGCCCGTCCGAGGGATCGCCGCGCAGCGTGGCGAAGTCGGCGTACTGCTCGGGCAGCACGCCGTACTTCGCGACCACCACGGCGTCGGTGACGATCTCGAGCCTCCCGACGCCCCGCGCGATGTAGAGGACGCGCACCCGGCGCTCGTCGCTGACGAGCTGGAAGAGGTCACGGTCGCCCGTCACCACGTCCACGGGTCCGCTCGCCCGCGAGGTCAGGGTTCCCATGACGTCGTCGGCCTCGTAGCCGGTGGCGCCGACCACCGGGATGCCCAGCGCCTCGAGCAGCGTCCTGATCATCGGCACCTGGACGGTCAGCGGATCCGGCGTCACCTCGACGTCGACCCCGGACGGCACCTCCTGCACCACCCGGTGCGCCTTGTAGGTCGGCAGCAGGTCCACCCGCCACTGTGGTCTCCAGTCGTCGTCCCAGCAGCACACCAGCCCGGTGGGGGAGTACGTCGACACCAGCCTGGCGACGAAGTCGAGCATCCCTTTGACGGCGTTCACCGGGGTGCCGTCGGGAGCCTGCAGGCTGTCCGGCACGCCGAAGTAGGCGCGGAAGTACAGCGACGCGGTGTCCAGGAGCATCAGCCGTGATGTCACGCCCGAGATGATGCCACCCGGTGGATACAGTGACGTCATGACCGTGGACGTCCCTTCGCGGATCGCCCGCGCCCAGACGGCGCTGGCGGCAGCTGGCTTCGACGCGCTGGTCGTGGCGGCCGGCGCCGACCTCCGATACCTCACCGGGTACGACGCGTCCCCGTTGGAGCGCCTCACCGCCTTGGTGCTCCCCGTCGAGGGCAGCCCCGTGCTGGTGGTCCCCACCCTGGAGGCGGCGGAGGCGGAGCGGTCGCCGGCAGCCCTCGCGGGGATGCAGATCGTCCACCACGCCGAGACGGACGACAGCTACGCGCTGGCGGTCGCGCCTCTCGAGGGTGCCCGCCGGGTGGGTGTCGACGACCACATGTGGGCGGTGCGGATGCTGGCTTTCGAGTCGGCCCTGCCGGAGGCCGACTTCTCCGTGGCTGGCGCGGTCCTGAGCCAGCTGCGCATGCGCAAGGGCAGTGACGAGGTCAGCGCCCTGCGGCGGGCAGCAGGTGCGATCGACCGTGTGCACTCGCGGATGGGGGAGTTCCTGACGGTGGGCCGGACCGAGCGCCAGGCAGGGGCCCTCATCGGGCAGGCCATCCTCGACGAAGGGCACGCCCGGGTGGACTTCGTCATCGTCGGCTCCGGTCCCAACGGGGCGTCCCCGCACCACTCGCTGTCCGACCGCGTCATCGAAGCCGGCGACTCCGTCGTTGTCGACATCGGCGGCACCACCGCGCAGGGCTACTGCTCCGACTGCACGCGCACGTACGTCGTCGGTGGGCAGCCGCCCGCCGAGGTGACCGACTACTTCGACGTGCTGCTGGCGGCGCAGCGGGCCCAGTGCGACTTCGCGCGGCCCGGCGTCCCGGCCGAGTCGGTGGACGGGGTCGGGCGCCAGATCATCGAGGACGGCGGCTACGGCGACTACTTCATCCACCGGACCGGCCACGGCATCGGCCTGGAGACGCACGAGGAGCCCTACATCGTGGCGGGCAACCGCGCGCTGCTGGAGCCGGGGATGGCGTTCTCGATCGAGCCGGGCATCTACCTGCCTGGTCGCCACGGCGCGCGCATCGAGGACATCGTGGTCACCACCGCCGACGGCATCGAGCGCCTCAACACGACGTCGCGCGCGCTGACCGTCGTACCCGGCTGATGGAGGACGTCGACGCGGTCATCTGCCAGCTGCTCGCCGCAGATGGCCGGATGTCCTTCACCGAGCTCGGGAAGCAGACCGGGCTGTCCACGTCGGCCGTGCACCAGCGGGTCAAGCGGCTGGAGAAGCGCGGCGTCATCAAGGGCTACGTCGCGAAGATCGATCCCGGCGAGTTCGGCCTGACGCTCAGCGCCTTCGTCTCGATCCGCCCGATCGACGCCTCGCAGCCCGACGACGCGCCCGAGCGGCTGCTGCCGGTGCGCGAGATCGAGGCCTGCTACTCGGTCGCGGGCGACGAGTCCTACATCCTGCACGTCCGGGTCGCCGAACCCCGCGCACTCGAGGACCTGCTCGCCCGGATCCGCAAGGTCGCGAACGTCTCCACCCGGACCACGATCGTGCTCTCGACGCCCTACGAGAACCGCCCGCCACCCTTCTGAGCGGCCCCGCCAGGGTCAGTGGACGAGCAGGTCCTTCTGGGACTCGGCAGCGTCGCGCGACGCCTTGGCGGCCACCTCGGCGGCAACCAGGTGGTCGCCCGCGTGCGAGCGCCACCACTGCTGACCCTCGGCCGGCAGGGTGTGGATCGGGTCGTAGTACTCGTAGGTGCGCGTCAGGGCGTCGGCGTCGTCCTGCTCGATCGATGTGCGGTAGTTCTTCGTCCAGTACGAGACGCCGTGCTCGCGGTCGTAGGACTCCAGCTGGTGGACCCAGCGTTTCCCGACGAACGGTACGTCGCAGACGATGCGCGGCGTGGCGAACCCGGGAAGGTAGCCCATGATCCCGTGCTGCAGCTCCTGAGCGCGCGCCACCGACACCCGCCAGTGCTCGCTGAACGGGATCATGTCGCACATGTAGAAGTAGTACGGCATGATCTGGGCGCCGTCGAGGAGCGCGAAGCACAGGTCGAGAAGTCGGTGCGGGTCGTCGTTGATGCCGCCCATCAGGACGCCCTGGTTGCGGACGTCGCGGATGCCGGTCTCGAGCATCGCCCGGGTCGCCTTGGCGACCAGCGGCGTCACGGAGTTCGCGTGGTTGACGTGCGTGTGGATGGCGATCGAGGCGCCGCGCTCGCGGGCCTTCGTGGCGAGCCGCTCCATGCCGGCGCGTACCTCGTCCTGCAGCCAGTGCTGCGGCAGGCCCATGAGGGCCTTGGTGGCGAGCCGGACGTCGCGGATGTTGTCGACGTCGAGCACCGCGTCGACGAACGCCTCGAGGCGCGGCCACGGCATGTTCGCGACATCCCCACCCGACACCACCACGTCGCGCACGCCAGGCTGGGAGCGCAGGTAGGCGATCATCGCGTCGAGGCGGTCGACCGGTTTGAGGTCGAACTTCAGCTTGGTGATCACCGGTGTGGAGTTCCCGACGAGATCCATCCGGGTGCAGTGCCCGCAGTACTGCGGGCAGGTCGGAAGGAGCTCGGCCAGCACCTTGGTCGGATAGCGGTGGGTGAGCCCCTCGGCGACCCACATGTCGTGCTCGTGGAGGCTGTCGCGGGTGGCGTGCGGGTGGCTCGGCCAGTCGGTCCGCCGGTCGGAGAAGACCGGCAGCATGTAGCGGCGGACGGGGTCGGCGTACAGGTCCTCGGTGGTCGGCACGGCGTGCGGCACCATCGTGTTCATCATCTGGGGCGGCACGAGCATCGACATCGTCGCGCGCTCGGCCTGGTCGCGCTCGAGGTCGTCGTAGAAGCGGTCGTCGACGGTGTCGCCGAGCAGAGCCTTGAGCTGCTTGACGTTCTTCACGCAATGCGCCCGCTGCCACTGCACCGAGGCCCACTGCTGCGCCGTCACATCCTTCCATCCGGGCAGCCGTGTCCAGTCGGGCTCGACGAGCTCGATGCGGCTGTAGCGATAGGGCTGCTCGAGTCGGGTCGGCTCGGTCACGCGTCCTCCAGAGTGCTCGGCGCACGGCGGTTGTGCCGCCGGAACATCTCATGCAAGAGTACGGGAGAATGTACGGCGCCAGCAACGACCTGCCGTAAGTCTTGCGGTCACGGCGCGACGTGAGGAAGAGGTTTCCGTGTCCGACGGTCCGCTCGGCTCCAGCGACCCCCTGGGCCTGCACCGGGTGCTCGATCCGGTCGGAGTGCTTCCCCAGGCCGCCGAGCGGCTGGACACCAGACGCGACATCTGGCCCGACGAGGTGCGCATCGCGGTGCAGCGCATCAACCTCGACGCCGCGTCGTTCCGCCAGCTCTACGAGTCGCACCAGGGGGACGGTGCTGCGGTCCGCGCCGAGGTGCTCGAGATCATCGAGCGCCGGGGCAAGATGCACAACCCCGTGACCGGCTCGGGCGGCATGCTCGTCGGAACCGTCGACGCCGTCGGACCCGACTCACCGCTCGGTCTGTCGCAGGCCCAGGCCGTGACGACCCTGGTCTCCCTGACCCTGACGCCGCTGGTCATCACCGACGGGCTGCGGTCCTGGGACGGCGCCTCCGAACAGGTCGAGTGCACCGGCTACGCGATCCTCTTCGGCCGCTCGATCGCGGCCGTGCTTCCCGACGACCTCCCGACGCCGCTGGCCCTGGCCGTCATGGACGTGTGCGGTGCTCCTGCCCTCACGTCGCGCGTCGTCTCGCAGTACGTCGCTCGCGGGGTCGACCCGACCGTGTGCGTGATCGGCGGCGCCGGCAAGAGCGGGTCGCTGTCGCTGGCGGCGGCGGCGTCGGCGGGAGCCGGCCGCACGATCGCCGTGGTGCCGGTCCAGCGGGAGGCGGACCAGCTCGACGGGCTCGATCTCGCCTCGGCGGTGGTCCTCGCCGACGCGCGGGACCCGATCGCCTTGTCGCAGGCGGTTGAGGCGGCCGGCGGCCCTGCCGACGTGACGGTCGTCTGCGTCGACGTGCCCGGCTGCGAGGGCGGCGCGATCCTCTCCACGAACCAGGGTGGAACCGTGATCTTCTTCTCGATGGCGACGTCGTTCACCGCGGCGGCGCTCGGCGCCGAGGGCCTCGCCTCCGACGTCACGATGCTCGTCGGCAACGGCTACGTTCCCGGGCACGCGGC
>JBBSIF010000035.1:0-18936 GCA_038232255.1 Propionibacteriales bacterium | reverse complement strand
TGCCTGGCAATCGTGACGTCGAGCAGCTCGTTGTAGCAGACCGGCGCAAAGTGCTCGAACGAGCTGTTGGGGTCGATGTACGGCGACGAGGGCGGCGGCAGGGTTCGATCGAGCTGTTCCGGTTGTTGTACGGCGACGAGGGCGGCGGCAGGTGTTCGATCGAGCTGTTGGGGTCGATGTACGGCGACGAGGGCGGCGGCAGGTGTTCGATCGAGCTGTTCGGGTGGTTGTACGGCGGCTGGAACCGACGGCTCGGTGAACCCGCTCAGATCCAGTGGGTCAGCCACATGCGGTGGTTCCACTGGGCGTTGGTGAGCAGCCCGTCGGTGAGGATCGGGTAGAAGTACGCGAAGTTCAGCGCCACCAGCACCACGAAGCCACCTGCAAGCAGTACTCCGACCTGCCGGCGGCGTGGCGGGGCGTCCGCGCGGCCGGCGATCTTGCCGAGGACGAGCGTCACCGCGATGACCGTGAAGGGAATCATCGACACCGCGTAGTAGAAGAAGATCGGCCGCTGGTCGTAACGGAACCACGGCAGCCAGGTGGTCAGGAAGCCGACGACCGGCAGGCCGAACCGCCAGTCTCGGCGGAAGACCCAGTAGCCGAGCCCGACCGCGAGCGCGACGACACCGCCCCACCACAGCGCCGGCGTCCCGATCGCGAGGACCTGTCGCACGCAGCTCTCGCCCGCAGGGCATCCGGGCACCGCGTCGGGTCCCCCGCTGACCGCGTCGATTCCCAGCGGCCGGTTCAGCAGCGGCCAGCCGCCCGGGTTCGACTGGAACGGATGATGTGCCTCCCGGATGTAGGTGCCGGTGTGGAAGTCGTACACGGCCTTGTGGTAGTTCCACAGGATGTCGAGGTTGTGCACCGCACCCTCCACGAAGCCCTGAGGATGACCTCCGAAGTCGTCGACGGAGCTCCAGGCGGGGTTGCCGTTCGCGGCCGCACCGAAGGCGTCCTCGAACTTCTGCGCATGGGTCAAGAACCCCATCCAGCTGACGACGTACACCACGAGTGCCACCGCCACCAGCGAGAAGAGCGCCGGGATCTCGTCGACGACGAGGGACTTCATCGGCGCCCACCGGACGCCGACGGCCCGGCGCATTCCGCTGTCCCAGGCCCACACCAGCAGGCACATGGCCGCGAAGACGAAGACACCACTCCACTTCGTCCCGCAGGCGAGGCCGAAGCAGACGCCGGCGCCGATCCGCCAGGGCCGCAGCAGGAAGCCGCGCACCGGACCGAACCGGGACCGAGGACCAAGCGGTGAGACCTCGAACCGTCGTGCCAGCCGCAGCCGCGCCCAGTCACGGTCTGCGACCAGGCAGTGCGCCGCGCACAGCAGCCAGAAGGCCAGGAAGATGTCGAGCAGCGCGAAGCGGGACATGACGAAGTGCAGGCCGTCGAAGCCGAGCAGCAGTCCCGCGACGCAGCCGAGCAGCGTGGAGCCGGTGAGCCGTCGTACCAGACGACACATCACCAGGATCATCAACGTCCCCACGAGCGCGGACGAGAACCGCCAGCCGAACGGCGTGAGCCCGAAGATCCACTCCCCGAAGGCGATCATCCACTTGCCGACCTCCGGGTGCACGACCATGCTCGGCGGGTCAGCGAAGATATCCTTGGTCGAGCCCGAGTTGATGATCTGGTCGGCCTCGTTGAGATTGTCGGTCACGGAGTTGTCGACGAACGTCGACGCGTAGTGCCGGACGAGCAGCGAGTACGCGTCCTTGGCGTAGTACGTCTCGTCGAACGTGATCTTGTGCGGCGTCCCGAGCCCCCAGAACTGGAAGATGCCGACGAAGAGGGTGACGAGCAGCGGGCCGTACCAGCCCCAGGCCATGTCGCTGCGGAACGTCGCGGGCAGCAGCCGCCGGCGGACCGTCGGAAGGGGGGACCCGTCGACGGTGCTGCCCAGCGGTGCCCGGTCGCGAGGTGCGGAGACGGCGAGCTCCCGCAGCACCCGGGTCGTCGACACGTGGCCATCGTACGGAGCGGGAGAGCCGGCACCGGCCAGGCTGACAAGATGGCGGCCATGACGTTGGTGCTCGCCGGTACGCCGATCGGCCGCCCGGACGACGCCTCGGGACGCCTCGCCGCCGAGCTGTCCGGTGCCGACATCGTGGCCGCCGAGGACACTCGCCGGCTGCGGCGGCTGGCCGCCGACATCGGCGCCGAGGTGGGAGGCCAGCTGACGTCGTACTTCGACGGCAACGAGCGTGAGCGGACCCCCGCTCTGCTCGCCGCCCTGCAGGAGGGCAAGCGCGTCGTGCTGGTGACCGACGCCGGAATGCCGAGCGTGTCCGACCCGGGCTACCGGCTGGTGGCGGCCGCCGTCGACGCCGGGGTCGACGTGACCGTCGTACCGGGCCCGTCGGCGGTGCTCGCGGCACTGGCCGTCTCTGCCCTGCCGGCTGACCGGTTCTGCTTCGAGGGTTTCCTGCCCCGCAAGGCCGGGGAGTGCGCGCGGCGCCTGCGGTCGCTGGCGGACGAGCAGCGGACCATGGTCTTCTTCGAGGCGCCGCACCGGACGCGCGACGCCCTGACGGCGATGGCGGCGGTGTTCGGCTCCGACCGGAGGGCCGCCGTCTGCCGCGAGCTCACCAAGACGTACGAGGAGGTACGGCGCGGGCCGCTCGACGACCTGGTGGCGTGGGCCTCGCAGGAGGTCCGCGGGGAGGTCACGATCGTCGTAGCCGGAGTCGACGAGAGACCGTCGTCCCCTCCGGACACCGACTCCCTGCGCGCCCTCGTCGACGAGGCGGTCTCGGGTGGGCTTTCGCGCAAGGACGCGGTAGTCGCCGTTGCCCGGCGGACGGGGGTGGCGCGCCGGGACGTTTACCAGGCCAGCCATCGCTGACTGCCGGTCGAGGCCGATAAATCGGTCGACCTCGCTCACTAGGCTTGCGGAATGACGGACATCGCTGCCAAGACGTTCTACGTCACGACGCCGATCTACTACGTGACCGCAGCGCCCTCGATCGGCAGCGCCTACACGACCGTGGCCGGCGACGTGCTGACCCGCTGGCACCGCCAGCGGGGCGAGGACGTCTGGTACCTGACCGGCACCGACGAACATGGGCAGAAGGTGATGCGGGCGGCGGCCGAGCACGCCATGTCACCACAGGCGTGGACCGACCACCTCGTCGAGACGGCTTGGCGGCCGGTGCTCGAGACCGTGGACGTTGCCAACGACCAGTTCATCCGGACCACCGACCCTGCGCACACGAAGCAGGTCCAGGACTTCTGGGTGCGGGTTCGGGAGTCGGGCGACGTCTACGAGGGCCGCTACGAGGGTCCGTACTGCGTGAGCTGCGAGGAGTTCAAGCTGCCGGGCGACCTCGTGCTGGACGAGCACGGAGTCGAGGTCTGTGCGATCCACCTGACGCCAGTGGAGACGGTGAGTGAGTCCAACTACTTCTTCGCGATGTCGCGGTACACGCAGCGGCTGCTCGACCTCTACGAGAGCCGTCCGGAGTTCGTGCAGCCGGAGTCGGCGCGCAACGAGGTGGTGTCGTTCGTCAAGCAGGGGCTGCAGGACCTGTCGATCAGCAGGTCCAGCTTCGACTGGGGCGTCCCGGTCCCCTGGGACTCCTCGCAGGTGTTCTACGTGTGGATCGACGCGTTGCTCAACTACGCGACAGCCGCCGGCTACGGGACTGACAAGGTGACGTTCGACAGGCGGTGGCCAGCCGACATCCACCTTGTGGGCAAGGACATTCTGCGCTTCCACGCCGTGATCTGGCCCGCCATGCTGATGGCGGCCGGTGTCGACGTACCACGGCAGGTCTTCGCTCACGGCTGGCTGCTCGTCGGCGGGCAGAAGATGAGCAAGTCCAAGGCGACGGCCATCGCACCGGAAGTGGTCACGGACCACTTCGGGTCGGACGCCTACCGGTACTACTTCATGAAGACCATCGCGTTCGGCTCGGACGGCAGCTTCTCGTGGGAGCACATGAGCGCCGTCTACACGAACGAGCTCGCGAACGGTCTCGGCAACCTCGCATCCCGCGTGACGGCCATGGTCGCCAAGTACTTCGACGGTGTCCTCCCGGCGCCTACGGCCGCCGGCGAGGCGGAGCAGCGGCTCAGCGACGCGCTCACCTCCACCGTCGGTGCTGCAGAGTCGGCGATCGACCGCGTCGCGATCAGTGAGGCGGTGACGGCCGTCGCCGACTTCGTGGGTGTGGTCAACGCCTACGTCACCGAGCAGCAGCCGTGGCAGGTGGCGAAGGACGACTCCGACGAGGGGCGGGCCCGGCTCGGCACGATCCTCTACGCAGCGGCGGAGTCGTTGCGGGCGATAGCCGTCCTGCACAACCCCGTCATGCCGAAGGCTGCTGCCGCGCTGTGGGACGCGATTGGCGGCCAGACGGTGGGCGTGCTGGGCGAGCAGCCGTTGTCGTCGACCGGCCGCTGGGGTCAGCTGCCGCCGGGAGCGCGCCTGACCAAGGGCGCTGCGCTGTTCCCCCGCCTGGCTGACGATGCCGAGCCGGCAGATCGAACGTGACCGGCCCCACCAGGTCGCGGGTCAACGCCGAGTTCGGGCAACGCCGCGACACCTCGCGGCCGCCGCTGCCCGAGCCGCTGCCGCTGCCTGTGGTCGACAACCACTGCCACCTCGACATCGAGGACGGGGATGCGTGGCTGGAGCCCGGGGAGGCGCTCAAGCTCGCCGTCGCTGTCGGCGTACCGCGGATCGTGCAGATCGGCTGCGACCTGCCGGGTGCGGCGTGGGCTGTCCAGACCGCGGAGCAGTACGACGCCGTCGCCGCCGGGGTGGCGATCCATCCCAACGAGGCGCCGAGGCTCGACGAGCGAGGCGGCCTTCCCGGTGCCCTGGAGGAGATCGAGCGTCTCGCCCGCTCGAGCCCACGGGTTCGGGCGATCGGCGAGACGGGGCTCGACTACTTCCGCACCGGACCCGAGGGCGTGGCAGCCCAGCGGCGCTCCTTCGCCGCGCACATCGCGCTGGCGAAGGCACTCGACAAGACGCTGGTGATCCACGACCGCGACTCCCACGACGACGTGCTGGCGACACTGGACGAGCTCGGCCCACCGGAGCGCACCGTCCTGCACTGCTTCTCCGGCGACGCGGACTTCGCGAAGGCCTGCCTGGACAGGGGCGCGTATCTCTCGTTCGCCGGCACCGTCACGTTCAAGAACGCTCATCCGCTTCGCGACGCACTCGTCGTCGCGCCGCTCGACCGCATCCTTGTCGAGACCGACGCGCCGTTCCTTGCGCCGGCGCCGTACCGAGGGCGACCCAACGCGTCGTACCTCGTGCCGACGACCGTGCGAGCGATGGCTGACGTGCGTGCGACGGACCTGAAGCGGCTGTGCGCAGCACTCGCGGACAACACCGATGCGGCGTTCGGCGGCGCCTGGGGCTGATGGAAATGTGGTCGCTGTGGCTCAGGTGGTGACTGTGGACCTCTGTGGCGACTTTCCTGAGAGCGTTTTGCGTTCTGACGAGACGTTTGGCATGGTCGGGGACTTGCCCAGCCGGGCGGCCGTCTGTTGCGAGACCCCTGCTCGCGCATCGTGGGGACGAGCCGCGTTCCGGGAACCTCGAGCTCGGGAGCATCGTGTCGAAGAAGAGAATCTGGTTTGCCCTGTTGTCCGGCGTCCTCGCCGTCAGCCTCGCCGTTGGCGTGTTCGTCCTCTCCACGAACAACCGCAACAACGACAAGTCCGTGACGCTGGTCATCGCAGGCAAGGCGCACAGGATCAGTACGACGCAACCGACTGTCGCCAAGGTCCTGCGCTCGCAGGGCATCGTGGTCGGACCGCACGACGTCGTCGCGCCATCGCCGGCAACGGCCGTCGATGACGGGACGCGGATCGCTGTCTCCTACGGTCGAGAGCTCACCTTGGTGATGGACGGGGACGCGAAGACGTACTGGACCACCGCCACCACCGTGGACTCGGCCCTCGCGCAGATCGGTGAGCGGGTCACTCCCGGCGCCGACTGGTCCACAAGCCGGTCAGCCTTCATCAGCCGGGCAGGGCTGGCCGTCGCGATCAACACGCCGAAGCGCCTGGTGCTCAAGGTCGGACCGAACAAGCCTCGTCCCGTCACCACGACGGCGTTGACCGTCGGTGACGCGCTCATCGACCTGAAGGTCCACCTCGACGACAACGACCGCGTGTCACCCGCGCTGTCGACGCCGCTCGCGAAGAGCGGGAAGATCGTGGTCACCCGGGTCTTCAGCTTCACGAAGGTGTCGACCGTGACGATTGGCTACTCGACCGTCGTCAAGGAGGACAGCAGTCTGGCGAAGGGCAACGTCCGCGTCGAGCGCGCCGGAAGCTCCGGCACGGATCGGCTGACCTACCGGTTCAGCGGCACCAACGGAAACGTCGCGTCGAAGCGGCTCTTGAAGCGCGTGGTGCTCAAGGCGCCGGTGAGCAGGATCGAGGTTCACGGCACGTACGTCGCACCGCCACCGCCGGCTCCTGCGCCGGCTCCCGCTCCTGCGCCGGCTCCCGCTCCTGCGCCGGCTCCCGCTCCTGCGCCGGCTCCCGCACCCGCACCGGCCCCCCCGGCTCCCAGCTACGGCGGATCGGTCTGGGACCGGATCGCCGCCTGTGAGTCCGGCGGGAACTGGTCCATCAACACCGGCAACGGCTACTACGGAGGGCTGCAGTTCAGCTCGTCGACGTGGCTCGGGTACGGCGGAGGGGCCTACGCCCCGACGGCGAACCTGGCGAGCCGCGAGCAGCAGATCGCGATCGCGGAGCGGGTCCAGGCCTCGCAGGGCTGGGGCGCGTGGCCGGTGTGCTCGGTGCAGGCGGGGGTCTGACCGGACCCCGTCTGCTGGGACCGGCCGAGGTCCGTCTGCTGGCCAGCCGCCTGGACGTGCGGCCCACCAAGAGGCGCGGGCAGAACTTCGTCATCGACCCGAACACTGTGCGACGAATCGTCACCTTGGCGGGCATCCGGCCCGGGGACACCGTCCTCGAGGTCGGGCCCGGGCTCGGGTCACTGACGCTCGGCCTGCTCGGCACCGGCGCCCCGGTGACAGCGGTGGAGGTCGACGCGGCGCTGGCGGGCGGCCTGCGGGCCATCGCCGCCGAGTATGCGCCCGACGCCGGCGACCTCTTGACGGTGGTGCACGACGATGCTCTGCACGTCAGGCTCGACACCGCGCCGACGGTGCTGGTCGCGAACCTGCCCTACAACGTGGCAGTGCCGGTGCTGCTGCGCCTCTGGCAGGACCAGCCCTCCCTGCGGCGGGCCCTCGTGATGGTGCAGCGGGAGGTGGCGGAGCGGCTGGCGGCGGCGCCGGGATCGCGGGTCTACGGTGTGCCGAGCGTCAAGGCCGCCTGGTTCGCGCGCGTGCGCCTGGCGGGACCCGTTGCACGGCAGGTCTTCTGGCCGACACCGAACGTCGACTCCGCTCTCGTCGAGATGGACCGCCGGGATCCGCCGGCCGCCGCCGTGGGGCGGGCTCGCGTGTTCGACGTGGTGGATGCCGCCTTCGCGCAGCGCCGGAAGATGCTGCGCTCGTCGCTGTCCGCTCTGGCGCCAGCCGGTCGTGCCGACGAGGCGCTCGTGGGGGCCGGGATCGACCCGACCGAACGGCCCGAGCGTCTCACCGTCTCGGACTTCGCGCGGCTGGCGGATGCTCTCTCCGCCGCCACGTAGCCTTGGAACGTGAGCCTCACCCCTGTCACGGTGCGCAGCCCCGCGAAGGTGAACCTCGGCCTGAGAGTCGGCGCGGTGGACTCCGACGGCTACCACCCGGTCGCCACCGTCTATCACGCGGTGTCGCTGTACGACGAGGTGAAGGCGCGCCCGAGTGGGACGTCGGAGGAGATGACCGTCAGTGTCACCGGTGAGGGACAGGACCGCGTTCCCACGGACGAGACAAACCTGGCCGTCCAGGCGGCTCGCAGGCTGGCGAAGGCGTTCGACGTCGCCGAGGGCGTGGCGCTCAGCATCCACAAGACGATCGCGGTGGCCGGTGGCCTCGGTGGCGGCAGCACTGACGCGGCGGCTGCCCTGCTTGCCTGCGACGCGCTGTGGCAGACGGGCGCGACCCGCGAGGACCTCTACGACGTCGCAGCCGAGCTCGGCAGCGACGTACCGTTCTGCCTCAGTGGTGGCACGGCTATCGGCACCGGCCGCGGAGAGCGGCTCTCGGCGGTGCTCTCGCGCGGCTCGTACGAGTGGGTGCTCGCCTACGCGGGCGACGGCCTTGCCACTCCCGACGTCTATGCGCAGCTCGACAGCATGCGGGCGGCATCTCGGATGGCGGTGTCCGCACCGACGGTTCCCGAAGACCTGATGGCGGCGCTGCGCAGCGGTGACCCGTACGCCGTGGGTCCCGCGCTGCACAACGACCTGCAGCCGGCCGCGCTGCGGCTGCGACCTGCGCTGAAGCGGACCTTGGACTTGGGCGAGGAGTACGGAGCCCTTGGGTCGGTCGTGTCAGGCTCCGGACCCACCTGTCTCTTCCTCGCCTCCGACGCCGAGCACGCCGTCGACCTCGCGGTCGCGCTGTCCGGTTCCGGACTCTGCACGTCGGTGCAGCGCGCGACCGGGCCGGTGCCTGGGGCGCGCATCACCACCTGAGGCGGGCGCTGCGCCGGTGAACCTGATCAGCTGTGACGCCGTCTCCACGTCGTACGGCGTCCGAACCCTGCTGGACCGGGTGAGCCTCGGGGTGCAGCGCGGCGACCGGATCGGCGTCGTCGGCCGCAACGGCGCCGGCAAGACCACCCTGCTGCGGATCCTCGCGGCGCTCCAAGCGCCAGACGAAGGCCGGGTGACGCACAACAGAGGACTGCGGGTCGCCATGCTCGCCCAGCATGACGACCTCGACCCTGCCAGCCAAGTCGGCGACGTCGTCCTCGGGGGACGGGCCGAGCACGAGTGGGCGGCCGACGCCGCTGCGCGGGGCGTCGTGGAGCACCTCCTCGGGGGCATCGCCCTGGACCGCCAGGTGACGGGTCTCTCAGGAGGCGAGCGTCGGCGGGTGTCCCTTGCCGCGCTGCTGCTCAGCGACCTCGACGTCCTGCTCCTGGACGAGCCGACCAACCATCTCGACATCGAGGCCGTCGCATGGCTGGCCACGGCCCTGCTGGCAAGGGACCTCACACTGGTGGTCGTCACCCACGACCGGTGGTTCCTCGACGAGGTGTGCACGACGACCTGGGAGGTGCACGACGCGACCGTCGACATGTACGACGGGGGCTATGCCGCCTACGTGCTGGCGCGGGCCGAGCGGTCACGACAGGAGGGCGCCGCGGAGGCAAGGCGACAGAACCTCGTCCGCAAGGAGCTCGCCTGGCTTCGCCGCGGCCCACCGGCTCGGACGTCCAAGCCGCGTTTCCGCATCGACGCGGCGCAGGTGCTCATCGAGGACGAGCCGGTGGCCCGGGACAGTGTCGAGCTGCAGCGGTTCGCCACTGCACGGCTCGGCAAGGACGTCCTCGACCTCGAGGACGCCACGATCGTGCGGGGGGAGCGGGTGCTTGCTGACCATGTGACGTGGCGCATCGGGCCGGGCGACCGGCTCGGGCTGATCGGCGTCAACGGTTCGGGCAAGACGACCGTGCTGTCAGTGCTCGCGGGTGAGCTGACGCCGGACCGCGGCCGCCTGCGCCGCGGACAGACAGTGCAGGTGGCGCATCTGAGCCAGTCCTTGGGCGACCTGCACCTGACCCGACGCGTCCTCGCCTCCGTCGAGGACGTGCGGCGGGTGGCCGACGTGGGGAAGGGCCGGGAGGTGACGGCGGCCTCGATGCTGGAGCGGTTCGGCTTCACCGGCGACCGGTTGACCGCGCGCGTCGGGGACCTCTCCGGAGGTGAGCGCCGCCGGCTCCAGCTGCTCCGTCTGCTGCTGAGCGAGCCCAACGTGCTGCTGCTTGACGAGCCGACGAACGACCTCGACATCGACACGCTGAACGTCGTGGAGGACTACCTGGACGGCTGGCCGGGGACCCTCGTCGTGGTCTCCCACGACAGGTACTTCCTCGAGCGGGTCTGCGACACGGTCTGGGCGCTGCTGGGGGACGGCTCGCTGGCTCTGCTTCCCGGCGGCGTGGAGCAGTACCTCGCCCGGCGGGCTGCGGGCGACGACCTGAGCGGCCGGCGCCGCGGGGTCGGCACCGGACCGGACGCCACCGGCGACCGGTCGTCGTACGACGCCGGGGACGCGGCTGCCCAGCGGGCGGCGAAGAAGGACCTGGCGCGCCTGGAACGGCAGCTGGCCAAGGTGCAGGAGAGGATCGCCGACGTGCATGCCCAGATGGCGACGCATGCCAGCGACTACATCAAGCTCGCGGAGCTCGACACGGCGCTCGCGACGCTGGCCGGCGAGCGCGACGACATCGAGACCGCCTGGCTGGAGGCAGCTGAGGTGGTGGAGGCCGTCAGCTGAGCGTGGGTCTCCTGACCGGCTGAAGCTGCTTCACCATCAGGGCCTCCCGTCCGGTTCCGTCGGGCATCACGTCGCCTCGTTCACCGGTGAAACGGAATCCCTTGCGCTGGTAGAGCTTAGCGGCCGTCCGATTGTCCTCCGCGACACGGAGACGCAGCGTGTGGACACCCATCGCCCGCCCCCGTTGCTCAACGGCGTCCATCAGGGCATCTCCAACCCCTCGTCCTCGCGTGGCCGGAGCTACCCACATCGAGATGATCTCGATCATGCTGTCGTCGTCGGTGGGGACACCGCTCGCCATCCCGACCGGCTGGTCGTCGAGCACGGCAACAACGTTGAACGCCCCTGGGATGCTTAGCCGACTGCGCCACCGCCCTTCGTCGTCGTTCTCCCCTTGCCAGTCAGCAAGGCGGGCAGCGAATGCGTGCGGTGCCTCGGCGAGCGCGTCGAGGCGCAGCCTTCGCCAGACCGCCCAGTCATCCGGGAGCAGTTCGCGGATCACAAGCACGGTGACCAGCATGCCGCAGACAGTGTGTCCGGCTGCACCCGCCGCCCGTGGGCTTTGTCGGGTCACTCTTGCGGCGGGTCATCCTTCAGATTGCCCGATCGCCGTCGCCTGCGACCAGCGCACGCGCCAGTCTCCACCAGTGCATCGATAGCAGTCCATGTGCCAGCAGTCCAACAGGCCCGCCTGTTGCCCGCCTACTGCAATGTCGATGATGGATCTATAACGCAGCACGCCCAGGTTGCCGTCGACCATCACGTCGATGCCGGAAACGGCCTCGAAGCGGCGGTAGTTGATGTCACCAGAGGCAATCCCTCCCAAGTACTGCTCTCGAGACCACACGCCGCCACCGGGATGGATGAGCTCGAAGTCGTAAGTATGGAGGGCATCCGCGTCCGCGACCCGCACGTCGACGAGCGACCGCAGGCGCTGGCGCTCGATGCATCGGAGTCTCTCCGCGAGATCAGGCATCGCCATGGCCGAAACCTATCTGAGGCGCTTTCATACTCACTTTCCGTCGCGCTGAGTCAGCTCAACGGATGTCGTCGTCGAAGGGGGCGACCACGGTGCGAAGCATGGACGCCAGCGACCCGCGCTGTCTGGTGGACAACCCGTCGAGAAGGACGCGCTCCTGGTCCAGCAGCCCTTCTAGGGCGGCATCGACGCGGCGCCGTCCTTCTTTGCTGAGTTGGACCAGCACTCCGCGCTTGTCGCCGGGATCCGGCATTCGAGTGACAAGTCCCTTGGTTGCAAGGCGGTCGACTCGGTTGGTCATCGTCCCTGACGTCACCATCGTCTCGCGGAGCAGCTGCCCGGGTGAGAGCTGGTACGGCCGTCCGGCTCGCCGAAGCGCTGTCAGGACGTCGAACTCCCACGTCTCGAGCCCATGAGCCTCGAATGCCTCACGACGAGCCAGGTCGAGGTGACGGGCGAGCCGCGTGACCCGGCTCAGCACCTGCATCGGCTCGACGTCCAGGTCGGGGCGCTCCCGGGTCCAGGCGGTGACCAGGCGGTCGACCTCATCGGGTGGCGGCGTGCTCACGGCGCGATTGTAGTGGCCGCTCTCGCCGCTCAACGTCTTGACATCAAGAGATCGCGTCTGAGAAAGTATCTTGATGTCAAGAGATAACCGTGGGGAGCTCGGAGTGACGTGGGATCCGACGACGTACCTCGCCTTCCAGGACGAGCGCGAGCGGCCGTTCTTCGACCTGGTGACACGCGTGGCTGTCAGCGATCCCCGGAATGTCGTCGACCTCGGCTGCGGGCCCGGCCGGCTCACTGCCGCGTTGGCGAGGCGCTGGCCGCGCGCCAGCGTCACCGGCCTGGACTCCTCAGCCGCCATGGTCGACAGAGCACGGGGAGAGTCGACCGACCGGCTGGCGTTCGAGGTGGTCGATCTCCGGGACTGGCAGCCCGTGGAGCCCGTCGACGTTCTCGTCGCGAACGCCAGCCTCCAGTGGGTGCCGGGCCACCGGGAGCTCCTGCCACGGCTTGTCGACAGTCTGTCGCCCCAGGGCTGGCTCGCCTTCCAGGTTCCGGGGAACTTCGACGAGCCCAGTCATGTGCTCCTGCACGAGCTGGCTTCCGATCCCCGGTTCGCAGCGGCGACGGCGGGAGTCGAGCGCCCCACCGCGTTCGGTCCGCAGACCTACCTCACCGATCTGGCAAGCCTCGGGCTGAGCGTCGACGGCTGGGAGACGACGTACCTCCACGTGCTCACCGGCGAGGACCCTGTCTTCCGGTGGATCTCCGGGACCGGCGCCCGCCCCGTCCTGCAGGCCCTCGACGAAGACCGGCGCGCGGCCTTCGTCACGGAGTACAAGGCGTTGCTGCGCGCCGCGTATCCTCCTCAGAGCTTCGGCACCGTGTTGCCGTTCCGCCGGGTCTTCGTCGTAGCACGGCGCGGCGTCCTCGGCGTCCACGGCGATCCGAGCGGTCCGAGCGGAGCGACGCCTGCGCCGCCCGCGGAGGAGGGGTCGTGACCGTCCTGCATCACGTCCAGGTGGCGTGCCCGAAGGGCGGCGAGGGACCGGTCCGTGCCTTCTACGGCGACCTGCTCGGCCTCGACGAGGTGGCCAAGCCGCCGGAGCTCGCCAAGCGCGGCGGTGTGTGGTTCCGGGGGGAGGGCTACGAGCTGCACGTCGGCGTCGAGGACCCGTTCGCGCCCGCGCGGAAGGCTCATCCGGCCTTCCTCGTCGACGACCTCGACGCGTTGGCGCAGCGACTCGAGGCGAGCGGCTTTGTCGTCACCTGGGACGCGAACTTTCCCGGATACCGGCGATTCCACCTCGCCGACCCGCACGGTAACCGGGTCGAGCTCCTCGGGCTGCACATGGACTGACCGGCACCGCGACCGGCGCCTCGCGTTCAGTCGTCGTGGAGCGACCGCACCGGGAAGCGTGTGTCCAGCTCGGGGAACTTCTCCAGGCCGGAGAGACCGTTCCAGGCGAGGTTGACGAGGTGGGCGGCGACCACGGACTTGTCGGGCTTGCGGGTGTCGAGCCACCACTGGCCGGTGGTCCCCACCATCCCCACCAGCATCTGCGCATACAGCGGGGCGTGCTCGGGGTCGAAGCCGCGGCGGCTGAACTCGGCGGCCAGGATGTGCTCCACGCGACCGGCGATGTCGCCGATGATCGACACGAACGACCCGGTCTCCGAGCCGATCGGCGAGTCCCGGACAAGGATGCGGAAGCCGTCGGAGGACTGCTCGATGTAGTCCAGGAGGGCTAACGCGGCCTGCTCCAGCAGCTCGCGGTCGTGGCCGGACGTCAGCGACGAGCGCATCATGGTCAGCAGCTGACGCACCTCACGGTCGACGACGACCGCGTAGAGGCCCTCTTTGCCGCCGAAATGCTCGTAGACGACCGGCTTGGACACCTGGGCCCGCGCGGCGATCTCCTCGATCGAGGTTCCCTCGAACCCGCGCACGGCGAACAGGGTGCGGGCGACGTCGATGAGCTGTTCGCGCCGCTCGGCGCCCGTCATCCGTCCGCGCGAGGGGCGCTTCGGGGTGTCGGTCACCGTCGCAGTATCCCAGCCTGGGCTGGCGCCACGGTACGTCGGACGAGGAAGCCCCGGGTCTGGCCCCGCTGCGTCCGGGTGGGTGAGTGCGATGGCGCCCGGGTGGGCGGACGTTGCCGCGCCGACGTCAGGCGCTCGTCGCCTCAGCCCGCTTCATCGCGAGGCGCTCCTTGACGGGCCAGCGCACCGCCTCGACCCAGCCGAGCTTCTCCATCGCCCAGATGATCCGCGCCGATGTGTCCAGCTGACCTCGCAGCACGCCGTGGCGGGCGCAGGTGGGGTCGCTGTGGTGCAGGTTGTGCCAGGACTCGCCCATCGACGGGATGGCGAGCCACCACACGTTGCCGGACCGGTCGCGAGAGCGGAACGGCCGCGAACCGACGGCGTGGCAGATCGAGTTGATGGACCACGTCACGTGGTGCAGCAGCGCGACCCGCACGAGCGATCCCCAGAAGAAGGCGGTCAGAGCGCCCTCGAACGACATCGACCAGAGCACGCCGACGACCGCCGGCAGCACCAGGGACACGAACACGAGCCCCGGGAACGACCGGGAGATGCGCACGATGTCGTTGTCCTTGAGCAGGTCGGGTGCGTACTGCCGCTGGGACGTCTGCTCGGTGTCGAAGAGCCATCCCATGTGCGCGTGGAAAAGCCCCTTGGCCAGGGCGGGCACGGTCTCGCCGTAGCGCCAGGGGGAGTGTGGGTCACCTTCGCGGTCGGAGAACTTGTGATGCTTGCGGTGGTCGGCGACCCACCGCACGACCGGGCCCTGGATCGCCATCGAGCCGGCGATCGCCAGGGCGATCTTGACGGGTCGCTTCGGCTTGAACGCCTTGTGCGTGAAGTAGCGGTGGAACCCGACGGTGACGCCATGACCGGTGATGGCGTACATGACGATCGTGATCACGACGTCGTGCCACCCGAGCCAGCCGCCCCACACGATGGGGACCGCCGCCAGCAGCGCGAGGAACGGGACGGCGATGAAGATGCCGAGGGCGATCTGCTCCTTCAGCGACTGCTTCTCACCGCCGAGCGTCGCGATGGCGGGGTCGGCCATCTCCTGACTGCCGGCGGGGCGGGAGGTGGTCTGGGTCATCGGAAGATCCTCAGCGGTCGAGACGGGAACGTGCGCACAACCTACGGTAGCGTAGGTTTACGCTGTCGTCACCGCTTCTGCCGACATCCGTGGCGAATGCGGCGGCGTACGACGGTCGCCGGAACACCCCCTCAACCGTCGGATTCTTGTGGCCACCCGCCCGCCAAGATCCGACGGACAGGTCGCCTGAACAACCTCAACGTCGGATCTTGGACGCAGCCGCCGGGAAAGATCCGACGGACAGGTCGCCTGAACAACCTCAACGTCGGATCTTGGACGCAGCCGCCGGGAAAGATCCGACGGACAGGTCGCGGGAACGGCCTGGACGTCGGGTGCTTGTTGCGACCTGAGGCGGCGTACGACGGTCGCCGGGCGCCGAACGTACTGTGGCAGACTGGGCTCACGCAGGGGTGCGCCGGGAACGGATCACTCCACGCAGTCCCCTGTGGGGTAACCCGGCAGCCCGCAAGCCTTTGAAGCTTGAGGTCCTGGATCGAAGCCAGGCAGGGGAGCGAGCTCCCGCAACGCATCCGCGACCCAGCCGAGGAGCGAAGGCCCGTGACGCCGACCCACCCCGCCGCCGTCGTCATCCTGGCGGCCGGTGGTGGCACCCGGATGAGATCAGCGACCCCCAAGGTGCTGCACAGCATCGGCGGCCGCACGCTGTTGGGCCACGCGCGGGCCACCGCCCGGAGCCTCGCGCCGCAGCACGTGGTGGTCGTCGTACGACGCGAGCGCGACCGCGTCGCGGCGCACGTCGCCGACGTCGACCCGGACGCGACTCTCGCCGACCAGGACGAGGTCGCCGGCACGGGACGCGCCGCGGAGTGCGGGCTCAGGGCGCTGCCGGAGCACCTCACCGGGACCCTCGTCGTCACGATGGGCGACGTGCCGCTGCTCACGGCCGCCACGCTGCAGCAGCTCCTCGACCGACACGTCGAGGGTGGAGCCGCGATGACGCTCGCGACAGCGCAGCTGCCGGACCCGACGGGCTACGGACGTGTCCTGTACGACGAGACCGGCAGCGTGCGGGGGATCATCGAGGAGCGCGACGCCACCGACGAGCAGCGCTCGCTGACCGAGGTCAACGCCGGCATCTACGCCTTCGACGTGAGCTCGCTGCGCGCCGCGCTGGCTCAGATCGGCACGGACAACGCGCAGCGGGAGAAGTACCTGACCGACAGCGTGGCGGTCCTGCGGGCGAGTGGCGCCCGGGTCCTGGCGCACCCGGTCGACGACCGTTGGGAGACCGAGGGCGTCAACGACCGGGTGCAGCTCGCGCGGCTCGGCGCGGAGCTCAACCGCCGTGTCGTCGAGCACTGGATGCGCGCCGGCGTCACGGTCGTCGACCCGGCGACCACCTGGGTCGACGTCGACGTGACCCTCGGCCGCGACGTCACGATCCGCCCCCAGACCCAGCTTCTCGGCGCCTGCACGATCGGCGACGACGTGGTGATCGGCCCCGACACCACCCTCACCGACGTCGAGGTCGGCAGGGGAGCCAGCGTCGTGCGCACCCAGGCAACCCTCGCGTTGATCGGCGACGGCGCCAGCGTGGGGCCGTACGCCCACCTGCGCCCGGGTACCGAGCTCGGCGCCCGGGGGAAGATCGGCGAGTTCGTCGGCACGAAGAACGCGGTGATCGGTGACGGGGCGAAGGTCCCGCACCTGAGCTACGTCGGGGACGCCGACATCGGCGAGGGCACCAACATCGGCGCGGGGACGATCTTCGCCAACTACGACGGCGTCGCCAAGCACCACACCACGGTCGGCGCGCAGTGCCGCACCGGCGCCAACAACACCTTCGTCGCACCGGTCACGATCGGCGACGGGGCTGCCACCGGCGCGGGGACCGTCGTACGACGCACCGTCCCCCCGGGCTCGCTAGCGGTGTCCACCGGACCGCAGCGGGTGGTGAGCGACTGGGTTCGGCGACGTCGGCCCGGCACGCCGGCGCACCGGGCGGCGGAGCGGGCTCTCGACGCGGCGGCTTCGCAGGAGAGCCCATGAGCGGCCTGAAGAGAGCGACCGAGAAGAACCTGATGCTGTTCTCGGGCCGCGCGCACCCCGAGCTCGCCGAGGAGGTCGCCGACCTGCTGGGCACCACGCTCGTGCCGACGACGTACCGGAGCTTCGCGAACTCCGAGATCTACGTGCGCTACCAGGAGTCCGTGCGGGGCTGCGACGCATTCGTCATGCAGAGCCACACCGCGCCGATCAACGAGTGGATCATGGAGCACCTGCTCATGGTCGACGCACTCAAGCGCGCGTCGGCGAACCGCATCACCGTGGTCATGCCGTTCTACGGATATGCCCGCCAGGACAAGAAGCACCTCGGGCGCGAGCCGATCTCGGCGAGGCTGATCGCGGACCTCTTCAAGACCGCGGGAGCGGACCGCCTCATCTCGGTGGACCTGCACACCGCGCAGATCCAGGGCTTCTTCGACGGGCCGGTCGACCACCTCGCCGCGCTCCCGGTGCTCTGCGACCACGTGGCGAAGAGCTACTCGCACGAGGACCTGGCAGTGGTGTCCCCCGACGCCGGGCGCATCAAGGTCGCGGAGCAGTGGTCGTCGCGGCTCGGCGGCGCGCCACTGGTCTTCATCCACAAGACCCGGGACGCTCGTCGCTCGAACGAGTCGGTCGCGAACCGCGTCGTGGGGGACGTCAAGGGGCGGGTCTGCATCCTGGTCGACGACATGATCGACTCCGGCGGCACGGTGTGCCAGGCCGCCGACGCCCTGATGGCCGGTGGTGCGGAGGGAGTCATCATCGCGGCCACCCACGCGATCCTCTCCGGCTCCGCCGTCGACCGGTTGAAGAACTCGGTGGCGCGCGAGATCGTCGTGACGAACACACTGCCGATACCCGACGACCACCGCTTCGACAAGCTGACGGTGCTGTCGATCGCGCCGCTCATCAGCCGGGCCATCCACGAGGTCTTCGAGGACGGATCCGTCACCAGCCTCTTCGACGGTCACGCCTGACGGCTGCCCCTCGACGACGGGAGGTGGGCGATTTCACTCGGTGGAGGCAGCGGGATAAGATCATGCGCTGCGCCCTTCACCATCGGCGCGCCTGTCTTCGTTCCTGTCAAGGAGTTCCCGTGCCGTCCGAGGTCAAGATCGCTGCCGAGACCCGCACCGAGTTCGGCAAGGGCGCGTCGCGTCGTACCCGGCGCGCCGGCAAGGTTCCTGCCGTTCTCTACGGGCACGGCACGGACCCCGTCCACGTCACCTTGCCCGGCCACGATCTGATGCTGGCGCTGAAGACGGCGAACGCACTGCTGTCCATCGAGCTCGACGGCCGGACCCAGCTGGTGCTGCCCAAGCAGGTGCAGCGCGATCCGATCAAGGGCTTCATCGAGCACGCCGACCTGCTCATCGTGCGTCGGGGCGAGAAGGTCACCGTCGACGTGGCGGTCGTGCTGGAGGGCGAGGCCGCGCCCGACACGTTGGTGAACCTGGAGAGCCCCACCGTCTCGCTCGAGGTGGAGGCGACTCACATCCCGCCGTCGGTCGAGGTCAGCATCGCCGGCCTCCCCGCCGGGTCCCAGATCCATGCTCGTGACCTGGTTCTGCCCGAGGGCGCGGCTCTCAACGCCGACGAGGACCTGATGATCGTGAACGTCTCGGCGCAGCAGACCCAGGAGGACCTGGAGGCCGAGCTGGCCGAGGCCGAGGCCGACCTCGGGGTCGAGCGCGACGAGCCCGACGAGGAAGGCGACGCCGATGCGGCGACCGCCGCCGGGGCCGAGGGCGACAGCAGCGACGAGACTTCGGACAGCTGACCCGCGCCGACGTGCCCGGCGACGTGTGGGTCGTCGCGGGTCTGGGCAATCCTGGGCCGGCGTACGCCGCTACGCGGCACAACGTCGGCTACCTCGTGGTCGACGAGCTCCTGGCCCGGGCTGGAAG
>JBBSIF010000034.1:0-20224 GCA_038232255.1 Propionibacteriales bacterium | reverse complement strand
TGCCGGTGAAGTCGAGCGCGTTCGCGGCGGACGCGGGCGCGGATGTCGAGGACGTCGAGCTAGCAGCCGTGCATCCAGCCACGAGCACCAGCGCCAAGACGGCCAGCCACGGTGCAAGTCGGCGACCCGCCGCGGTTCGATACCAGGACATATTGGATCCGTGTCATCGGCAGCACGAACGGCTCCCTGCAGGGGAAACACTGTCGAGCACGGCAATCGTTCCCGATTGCGGGGACAGGTTTGGCCATCCGAGGCTCGCAAACCAGCTGTTACGGCACTGTTGCATTGACCCAACGCGGGGGGCTGGCACAGCAAATCTTCCTGCAGCCTGCCTCGCGACGAGTCTCGAAGGGGCCCTTACCGTCGAAGTCGACATATGGGGAGGCCCTGGGCGAAGCTCAGCGCCGCTGGACCGCAAGACTTGCGGCGAGCGGTTCGCGGGATCGCTCAATGCAACAGTGCCGGGCGGGGAGGGGCGTGTGTTCACAAGGCTGGCGCTTGACCTCGCGCGGAGAACTGGAGGCATCCATGGTTCACCGCCGACGGCGCCTGCCGCGGCACCCACCTCAACCTGATCCAGACGGTCATCGGATGCGGGGTCGCCCGCCCGACGTCGAACCGCCCGGAAGGGCGGCATCCTCATCGACGACCACGGCTACGCCGCCCAACCACTGCCCTGGAGTCCACGTCGCGTCAAGCGCGAGGCCCAGTGTGGTGGCCACCAGCTGTGGGCTGCGGCCGGCACCATCTTCGAGCAGTCCATCAATGTCGACGGGGCAGCGAGTACCGCGAACTGACACGGCATCAGACCAAACGCGACTCGACCCGACATAAGGACGAAACGGTCAGGCACCAGTCCTACGGCCGCTACTCCCTGCCCTGCCCTGGACAGCCTGACCACGAGTGATGGGAGCCCCTGCTCACGACGGATGCTGACACGAAGATCGGGTACAACCGCACCGAGTACCTACGTGTGGCTCCGGCATCCAGTCCCGATCACCGTCGCCTGTATGGATGCGCCAGGACACCGAGAGTCTCAACGCGGAGCTCGAAGGCGCCTTCCACGGCCAGCGCCTTCCGGCCCGGGGCGTCCACAACCAGACCGCGGTCGTGCTGCTGGCAGCCCTGGCCGACAACGCCTGGGCACTGCAGGTCTGGCGCGATGAAGCCGAGCAACAGCAGCATCATCCCCGCGCGGCCTAGAACGCAGATCTGCCAGGTCAACCCGCTCCCTTACCGGAACCACTGCGCCTCGCTCATGCCGGAGGCTCGGCGTGGCGCCTCGATGTCCGTTCGACCGAGTGGCCGCAGGGCCAACGTCGTGCCACTCTAGACTCGAACCCGGCCACGTCCACGTGCGAACAGACGTGACCGCGGGCGTCAGCGGTTCTCCACCGCCAATTCCGCTCGTCCCGGGCCCCGGGCCCCTAGCTCAACTGGCAGAGCAGCGGACTTTTAATCCGCGGGTTGTGGGTTCGAGTCCCACGGGGCCCACACATCTCATGTCTCAAGACACCGACACGGTGACCTGGTGATGCTCGTTCAGGTGCCAGCAGGTGGTGTCCGGACCGGCGTCCAGGCGCGCCTCGCGGAGTTCGCGCCGCAACTCGACGATGAGGTTGACCGTCGCGGTGTCGATCGCGGTTGGTGACGTCTTCGGCCGCCGCGACCGCCGCTCGAACGCTGCCTCCCGCTCGGCCTCGTAGCGGGCCTTGAGCCGATAGACCCAGCCGCGGTGCACCCCGTAACGGGCAGCCACTTCGGCGGGGCTCCGGTGGTCAACGAACGGGGCGGTCAGAACCAGGCGGGCCTTCGACATGCCCGAGCATCACGTGACATGCATTGTCGCCGATGTCTTGAGAGATGCTGTCGACAGTCCGAGGCGTTCGAGGAACGGCCGCGGAGTCGGGCAGCCGGTGCAGTAGGAGCGGCTGACCTTGCCCCGAACCAACCCAGCACGAAGGGCCTCCCGGGACGATTTGTCTAAGTTGATGGAATTAATAGTTATAGACTACAATCAGCACAAGCCTCGTGGATGCTGACCAGCGAGGGCTTCGTCCCTGACTACCCGGAGGACCGCATGCTGCACTCCGCTACGACCTTGGTCGCCGACAACGTGATCTGGGGGCACACGACCGAGCTCAAGACGGTCATCGCCGCGTTCCTCGTCGGCACGGTGGTCGGGATCACCGGGATGGGCGGCGGCGCGCTGATGACACCCGCGTTGATCTTCCTCGGTGTCGGCGACGCATCCTCGGTGGTCACGGCCGACCTGACAGCGGCCGCTGTCTACAAGTCGGCCGGGGCGGCCGTGCACTGGCGTGAGGGCTCTCCCAACCTCCGGCTCGCGGGGTTCCTGATCACGGGCTCGGTGCCGTTCGCCTTCCTCGGCCCCTTCCTGGTGCGCTGGGTCGCTCCGGACACCGACATCGACACGACGCTCAAACGGTTCATCGGGCTCGCGCTGCTGCTCGCCGCCTCCACGTACGCCGCTCGGCTGTACATCCAGCTCCGCCGCGTAGGCAGAACCACCAACACGAAGGTCAGCGAGCCCGTTGTCCGTCCCGTCCCGACCATCATCGTCGGCGCGGTCGGTGGTCTGCTCGTCGGAATCACGTCCGTCGGGTCGGGCTCGGTCATCATGATCGCGCTGCTGATGCTCTACCCGACCCTCTCTGCCGTGCGCTTGGTGGGGACCGATCTTGTGCAGGCGGTTCCGCTCGTCTTCTCCGCGGCCGTCGCCAACATCATCGCGAACGGCCTGGACTGGGGCATCCTCATCCCGCTGATCATCGGCTCGGTCCCGGGGTCGATCCTGGGCTCGAAGATCGCGCCACGGGTGCCTTCTTCGTCCATCCGACGTGGCATCGTCGTGGTGCTCACGGTCTCGGGCCTCGCCCTGCTGGACAAGTCAGGTTGGTGGCCGCTGGGCTACCACAACGGCGCGACCAGCCACCCGATCACCATCTTGCTCATCGGCGTCGGGATCCTCATCGTGCTCCCGCTCATCTGGGGTCTCCTTCGCCGCAACGCCGGGCTCCCGATGTTCGGCAGTCCAACCGTCGCCGAGATCGAAGCACCCGCCGGATCGCCGGCGGCCAAGACGGCGGCCCGAGCCGCGAGGGGGGCCATCAGCGGCGTACCCATCGACACCCCGGACGACGCGACGGCCGGCGACACCCCCAAGGGCACATACGCCGACGAGCAGCGCGGCAGCCGGCCATAGCGTCACCCGGTCCGGGTGCACGCTGGCATGTGCTGACGCGGCTTGGTAGGGGACGCCCTCCTCTCGATCTGGCGAACAGATTGAACGTGAGGTGTCCGCCCGAGAATGGCGCGCAAACGCATGTCAGAGTCACGCCTCATTAGTTGTTCAATCCACACAGCGGCACAGGAAAATCCGACCAGTCCCGACGGTAGGGCAGGAGATCGACTCACTTTACGCAATGCGAGCCGTCACCTCGCATCGTGACGGGCCTGCTTCCGGTTGAGTAGATTCCTGGCAGTTGAGGTGTTGCATACCGCCATTGGTGGTGGTAGGACGTGCCTAGTCGTTCGTCTCTTTCCGTCGGTCACGTTGTTGGAAGGATTTTCTATGCGAAATCGAGCTGGACTGGTAGGTGGGGCTGCCCTGGCGGTGACCCTTGCGGGGACTCTCGGAGTGGTGCCGTCCGCTTCCTCTGCGACGGAGACTGGCCGTCCGTCTCCGGGCGCGATCGATGTGCAGACGTTGTCGTCCGGGGCAAAGGCCTGGTTCAACGGCCCGGCATCGGATGGTGGTGTCGGTGCCTCCCCAACCCATACCGGCCCGGTGACCTTCGGAACCAATGTGGATGCGAACACTCCGAAGAAGGATCTGGCCGCGGGGCAGAGTGAGACGGCGATCGCTGCTGCCGCTTCCACCCACACTGTGGTGTCGGCGTGGAACGATGCAACGGGCTTCGTTGTGGCGCCGTCCACAGACCGGCGGGCCTCGCTCACCGGGGTGGGTGTCTCGACGGACAACGGAAGACATTTCACCGATCTGGTCGGCCTGCGCAACGACAACCCCAACCAGCAGTGGTTCGGCGACCCAACGATCGCCCGCATCGACAGCCACCACTTTGTCATTGGGAGCCTGTATCTGCCGGCCAACTCGGTCACCTGCGGAAGGGGACAGCACGCACGTCTGCAGCTCGCCGTCGAGGTGCTGACGGTGAGAACAGATGGCACCACGAGGCTCGGGCTTCCCGTGGTAGCCGCCAATGGCGGTGATGTGTGCAGCCGGAACCCCTCGCCCAACTTGGCATTCCTGGACAAGGAGTTCATCAGCTACGACCCGACGAGCCGACAGCTCGCGATGTCGTACACCCGATTCTTCTTCGGGGTCGGTGGCCAGAGTGGCGCCGGGCAGATCGAGCTGGCTCGAGCACGCGTGCCGGCGGATCCCACAAGTCTCAGCTCCGGTGACTGGAGGCAGCCGGTCGTGGTGTGGCCCGAAGAGCGCGACACGGTGAACCAGGGATCGTACGTCTCGGTGGCGCCCAACGGTGACGCTTACGTCTCCTGGGAACGCAACATCGACTCCAACCAGTTCAACGGCGACCCCTACGTGTACATCCACGCCGCCCTCGTGCAGGCCGGTGACGTCACGCCGAAGGTCGGCGGCCCGGACCATCCGCGCGTTGTCTCCAAGGATCAGCGCAACTCCCATGGCGAAGGTGGCGTCAAGTCCCTTGACAATGTCGTCATCGCCGGCTTCAACCGGGGAACCGGACAGGACTTCCCACGGATCGCGGTGGATGCGCCGCTGGGGCAGGTCGTGGTGGTATGGAACGACGCCAGCGTCCACCCGCTCGGCGACATCTGGATGCGGGCGCTGCCGATGACCCTCGCCGTCAACGGCCCGATCACCAAGGTGAATGACGACGACAACTCGTACGCGCTGCACTTCCTCCCGGCAGTGAGTGTGCGGGCTGACGGCTCCATCGCCACGTCGTGGTACGACCGGAGACTCCACCCGGCCGACTCCGCCCAGACCGACTACTTCGGTGAGATCCGGGCGACCCCGACCACGGGCGGCCACGACTTCAGGATCACGACCGGCTCCACCAACTGGACCAACACGTCCAGCCTGATCACCCCGAACTTCGGCGACTACACCGACAATGCGTCGTCAGGAGCGATGAGCTACTTCACGTGGAGCGACGGCCGAATCGGCGTACCGCAGCCGTTCGTCGACCACAGATAGCGCATCGCACGCCAAGCCGAGTCAGCCGCCATACGGCGGCGACTCGGCTTGGTTGTGGCCCGCCCGATCGTGTGAGACTTCGAGCTGACCCGAGGCCCAGCGTGACTCTCGAGCCGAACAGCGCGAGCGCTGGGACGTCGGGCTTGCCGCGAGCCTGCGGGCAGGCTGTGAGGCAACGGCGTCGTCTGGTGGCGATCTCGGCCACCCAGCTGCTGGCTGGTGTCTGGGGTCAAGTGCTGGCCCTGCGGCGCGGGCTCGCCTTCGACATCGCACTGGCCGGCTGGAAAGGCGGCGCTGACCGCGTCCCCAGGGACTCCTGGTTGCTCGGCACCGGCCTTTCAGCGCCGGTCGTGATCCTCGCGACTCAGGCTGTGACAACGGCTCGACTGGCTTCCGGGCGAAGCCCGGCTGCGGCTCGACTGCTTGGCGTTCTCGGCGTCGCGATGGTGGCCGGCTATCTGGTCGAACGGGAGACACGGACGGCGCTCTCGCGGGTGGGCTGGCGTCCGGACGCCACCTCAGCGGCCGCCCTCGGCCTCGGGCTGGCTCTGCCGATGGCCGTCCTTGGTCTGAGCTGTCCAGACGAGTCCGATCAAGAGGGCAACGTCGCGGCTTGTCGTCAGGCCTGACTTCCAGCCCCGACTTGTTCACAAGTCGGGCGTGTACGAGCACGGTTACGGCGCGGACCCGGCGAGTGGGCGTCTGCTGTTGCTGGCGAACCGGCAGGAGGGCAACGTCATTCGTGGCTTCCGCTCGACCGCTGGTGGAACCGGTCAGTTCGACTTCATCCCCGGAGCCGGTGCCCCGCCCCGTCTGACGACCGAGCTTGTCGTGGGCGACACGCCTCCGGCGATGTACGGCACCCTGCCGCTGATCGGTGCCTACGGCCAGGCGTGGGTAGCTGAGAACAGCTTGATCCCGAGGGGCCATGTGCTGGCGGTCGCATCGGCTGGACCGAACAGCCCGTACAACGTGCTGAGGTTCAGGGAGCACACCACGGCGAACCTGCGAGGGATGAAGCTCGTCAAGGGCAAGAACCCCGACTATCCGCTCATCGACAGCTACTACGTGCGTGGGTTCGGCACCGGGGTGCGTCCCAAGCACGCGACGCTCGACGTGGAGTTACGCGACAAGACCGACTGGGACCTGATCGAGGACGAGGCAGCCGAGGACATGCGCGAGCTGCTGACGATTCAAGGCTGCGGAAGCCGTCACGATCCACGGCTCGACGTACGCGCTCGCAGACGTCATCAATCTGGCGGGCGCACACTTGGGCGGGACATCGGGGGCGGGACTCCTGCCCCGGACGTTCCGACCGGACTACGTCGAGCCCGAGCGGATGTCAGAGCTTGAGTCGAGCTACCCGCTCGCAGAGCTCCCAGCGGGGCGGTCAGAGCTCGATGAGGACACGCTCGCGGCTCTCGCTCTCGACCGGAGAGACCGCGAGGACAGATCGAGCTACCTGCCGCACGAGGGACACGACATCGTCGCTGCCCGCGTCGTCCGGACCGATCCGAGCCCCGGACGCTCCGGGAGCGCCCCGCCCCCGTGGGACGAGGGCTAGACCGTGCTCTGCACACGCCTACAAGGCCTTGCAAGCGCCTCGGAGCCCTCGGAGCCCTCGGAGGTACCTCGGAGCCTCGGAGCCGTCCGGGGCGGTCGCCAAGCCGGGAGCCGGGAGCCCCGATCCGGTGAAGCGGGCAGCCTCCTACGCGCTTTCCCGACCGCCAGTTGAACCGTCAACTAGCGGCCGAGGGAGGGGAGATGAGAGAGCAAGAGTGGGCGGTCCAGATCGACCGGCACGACGACCACGGACGCAAGCTCGACAGCGTTGTGCTGCGCGTGCGAGCGACCAGCAGGAAGGTGGCTCAGCAGCGAGCCACGCAGGAACTCATGGACCGCTACGACTGCGACTGGTCGCTCAGCCAGGTGCGTGCGTCGTGAGGGTCGTGGGTTATGTGCGGGTGTCGACTTCAGAGCAGGCCGAGGAGGACTACAGCCTCGGTACGCAGAGGGCTGCGCTCCAGGCCGAGTGCGAACGGCGAGGGTGGGACCTTGTCGACGTGATCAAGGACAGTGGCTACAGCGGTCGGACCGACGACAGGCCAGGACTCAACAAGGTGCTGGCGATGCTCTCAGTGCCCGCACTAGATTCACGCCCTCCACTCACCAGAAGGAACCGGCTTCGCTCGGTTGTGTCGCTTGGAACGCGCGCAGGGCTCCGAACGGGCTCCGGTGAGGGTCTAGCGGGGTAGGTCGCGGTGGGTCGGCGCACGCCGGGACGTAACCGGTGTTTGCCGAGGTCAGAGCTGGTTTGCAGGCGTTCCCGCAGGTCGGAGCCCGTAGAGCTTGACCGCACCGACTCCTCAGGGCCGCGTCCTTATAATCCGCGGGTTGTGGGTTCGAGTCCCACGGGGCCCACTATGTGATCTCTCAAGACACAGGAAACCGGTGAACCCACGGGTTGGCCGGGTCCTTATCTTCGCGTGGGTCCTTTGGGGAGCCTCACCCGGCTTCTCGGAGACGGCGGTGTGTTGATCATGCCGCCGCTGTGTAGCGCTACGTTCTCAGTCGCACCCTGGCTCGCGGTGCGTCTATGGATCCCCTGGGAACGAGACAAGCAGGTCCCTGCGGTCAAGGCTGGTGCCTGTGGTTGTCCCGCCTGCGCCAGGTGGGCCGCACTGAGCCGCCTAGCTGGCGTCGCGTGCGGGTGACGAGACGTGAGGGCAGGGTGGGCGGCCGGTGAACCCGATGCCGCACGTGCTCATCGAGGCTGAGCTCCTGGAGGAGACGCTCCACGGTGGCGAGCAGGGACGAGGTGAGAATCGCAAGGTCGGTGTCGCTGCGGGGGTCGATCAGCAGGAGGTCGACGACCCGAGCGCGCGCGTCCTGCAAGCTCCTCAGCGCATCCCGCAGCTGCGCGACCTCCGGTGGGTCCTCTCCCAGGTGTATCTCGGCGCGCACCAGCCGTCCATATGCGCTCACCCCCGTAGCCAGGTCGTGCAGCAGCATGGCCACGGCCGACCTGACGTCCGGTGCCAGCTCCCGGCCGTCGGCGGCGTAACCCTGCGTTGCCTCGGCGAACGAACGGAACATGCCGCGCAGCGATACCGCCGAATGCTCCAAACCCTCCAGCCCGTGCCTCAGTCCAGGCCCCGAGTCCGTCGTACCGAGCGCGCGCAGGTTGAGTCGCCGGCTCTCCTCCGCTCGCAGCAGGGCCGTGCCGGCATTCGGGACATCGTAGGTGAGCCGCCGAGCCTCCCCCAGCCAGCGCCACCCGCGCTCACTGAGCTCGCGGCTGGACAGGTCCTGGTCCGCCACGTCATCTCCTGCCGAATCCAGCAGACGAGCCAGATCGTCGCCGAGTCTCTCCATGGCCGAGGCGGCATCGTCGCTGGTCACCTTGGGCGGGAACAGCAAGTTGGAGAAGACGGCGACACCGGCCCCAACCAACGTCTCGGCAATCCGCTGCCACGCTGCTGACTCCGCAGCCCTGGCGACGCCGAGAACGAGCATGGCGCTGATCGGCACCTCGATCAGGTTGGGCCCGAGCCGCAGGAGCTGCCCGATCAACAAGGAGAGAGCGACCACCGTGCCCAGGCTCCACCAGGTGATGTGGACCAGAGACGAGAAGACGACCGCGACGCTGACACCCGCGACGACACTGACCACGCGCTGGGCGCCGCTCGTGAGGATGCTCACCGGCGTCAGCTGGACGATCAGCAACGCGGTCAACGGCGCCAGCAACGGCTCGCTGTGCGGGAACACCAGATGGGCAACCAGGTAGCTGGCGACGGCCACCGCCGTGAGCCGGCCCATCCACTCGACAGAACGCTTGCCACGTTGACGAAAGCGTTCGAGGCCGGCCTGGACCCAACGCCTGAGCCACTCCCTCAACGCCGGCATCCACCCAGTATCGCCGGTCCCCCGACCGTCACGCGGCCGTGCACCGTGCGTCACAGCTCGTGACTCTGGGTGTGCCGTCAGCCGTGGCTAGGAGCCTTGATGGGGGCGACGTGCTGGGCGGCTCGCTCTCCGCCTCGATCCTCTGTTCGTGGCGCTCATCGTCCGTGCCATCTGGGCGGGCGCCGCTCCGAAAAGGCCTGCGGTCCCTCCTTGGCATCCTCCGATCCCAGCATGGCCTGGTAGCTCGGCAGGCCGCCGTGCCGCAGCCGTCGGTACGCTTCATCAAGCCCCAAACCGTCCGTCGCCTCGATGATCTCCTTGACCGCTGCAACTGCGAGCGGTGCGCCCGCGCAGATATCGCGGGCCAGCTTCATTGCTTCGTCGACCAAGCTCGCAGCGGGTACGACGCGGTTCACCAGGCCCCAGCCGTAGGCTTCCGCGGCGCTCATGCGCCGGCCCGTGAGCAGCATCTCGGTTGCCACTGCGAGCGGCAGTCTCCGGGGAAGGCGCAGGACGCCACCCGAGTCAGCCACCATCCCCAGGGTCACCTCGGGCAGGGCGAACTCTGAGTGGTCGGCTACCGCGAGGAGGTCGGCGGCGAGGGCAAGCTCGAAGCCGCCACCGAGCGCCAGTCCGTTCACCGCGGCGATGACGGGTTTGCGCAGGCCGGTGAACTCGGTGAGCCCGCCGAAGCCACCCGGACCATGGTCGGCCTCTATCGACTCTCCGGAGGCGGCCGCCTTGAGGTCCCAGCCCGCCGAGAAGAACCTGTCTCCAGCCGCGGTGAGCACCGCCACCCGCAGGCCGCTGTCTTCTTGGAGCCGCTGGAACGCGGCGTACAGCTCGTGACTGGTGGCGACATCGATGGCGTTGGCAGTCGGACGGTCGAGGGTGACGACAAGGATTTCTCCGTCCACCTCCATCCGCACCGTCATCCCACGTCCGCCAAGTCGTGCTGGCGCGTAGCCGGGGACGCGGCTCCATACAGCCGGATCAGGGCGTCGACGGCGACCGCGCGGTCCGGCAGGACCAACAACGGGTTGACTTCGAGCTCCAGGAGACGGTCGGCATGCTGACGCGCGTACTCGACGATGGACGAAACGGCGGCGACAACCGAGTCCACACCTTCCGTTTGCGCTCCTGAACCCCCCAGGAGTGGCCACGAGCGCAGCGAGCTGAGGGCGGCTCGGATGTCGGCGCCCGTCACCGGTAGCAGGAGCGTCACCGTGTCCTTGATCAGCTCGACCATCACGCCACCCGTTCCGAGCGTCATCGTCAGCCCGAAGTGGGAGTCGCTGCGCACCCCGACGATCAGCTCGACGAGTGCTCCTTCGACGTGGCGCTCGACCAGGAACCGGTCGCTCAGCTGAGACATTCCCGCCGCGGCAAGCTCCACCTCGTCTTCAGACGTCAGGCCCACCTGGACGCCGCCCACGTCGGACTTGTGGGCCAGCGTCGTCGAGACAGCCTTGAGGACAACGGGGAAACCGATGCGTGCGGCCAGCTCTCCGACCGCACCGCGTCCGGCCACGGCGCTCGGGGGAACGAGCAGGCCGAACGCACTGAGCGCCGCCTTTGCCTCAGCCTCGTCCACGAGCTCGATAGGACCGCCCGCGGGCGCGACGACGGCCTCCAGCGGGAGGATGTCGCAGGCACGTGCCTGTGCAACGCCCACCACGTGCGCGGCTGCGATCGCGTCAAGGCAGTCCGCGATCCCTTGCATAGGCGCTATGCCAGCAGCCATGAGTCGCCGTCCTGTCTCCTCGGGGAGACTCTCCGGCAGTGAGCTGACCACGCAGGCTCGCGAACCGGCGTCTTGATGTGCCGCGACGAACGCGTCAAGGGCGATCTCAAAGGCGCCCGTGTCGCATCGGTCCTCCCGAGGGAAGTCGAGCACGAGCAGATGACAGTCCGAGCCTGCGCCGAGGAAAGCTGCGAAGCACTCGGTCAGCGCTCGCTGGTCTCCCCAGATGTGCGTGTGGTAGTCGAGTGGGTTGCGCACCGAGACGCGTTCACCCAGCACCGCGAGCAGGCGCCTGGCCGTGGCCGGCGGGAAGTCGGGGAGCGTCACTCCGCGATGATGGGCAAGATCGGCGATGTGAGCGGCCTCTCCACCCGAGCAGCTGGCTGACGAAACCCGGGCGCCAGGGAGGGTGCCATGGGTGTGGAGGAGCTTGAGGGTCTCCACGAAGGCCTCGATCCGGTGCACGCGGGCGATACCGAGGCGGGCGAACAATGCGGTGCAGATGACATCCGAGCCAGCCAGCGCGCTTGTGTGACTGACCGCTACCCGGGCGCCCAGCTCCGACGAGCCTGACTTGAGTACGACGATCGGCACCCGCCGGCGAAGCGCCTCGAGCGCCACGCGGGACAGCCTCGCGACATCGGGCATCTCCTCCAGGTGCAACCCGATCGCGGTGATCCGGGAGTCGTCGAGCATCGCCTCGACGACGTCGAGAGTGCTTGTCACGGCAGCGTTGCCGACGGTGACCAGCTGAGCCAACGGCAACGACCTTCGTTGCATGGTGAGGTTCTGACCGATGTTGCCGCTCTGCGTCACGACGGCGACTCCGCGATCCACGGAAGACCCACCGTGCTGCTCCGGCCACAACGCCGCACCATCCAGGTAGTTGATGACGCCGAGACAGTTTGGGCCGATCAGTGCCATCTCTCCGGCCGCGGCGACGAGCCGGCGTTGCAGCTCCAGGCCGTGCACGCCGTCCTCAGCGAACCCCGAGGCATGGCAGACCACTCCGCCCGTGCCGAGGCGCGCGAGCTCAGCGATGACAGCGATCGTCTGCTCCCTCGGTACGGCCACGAAGGCGGCGTCGGGAATACCCGGGAGCTCCGTCAGGTCCGGGAAGCAAGCCAGTCCGTCTATCGACGACCGAGTCGGGTTCACCGGCCAGATGTCGCCGGCGTAGCCGATCGCCCGGCATGAGCGGACTGCTGCCTCCGCCGCTGCTCCGCCCACGACGACAAGGTGCCGCGGTGCGAACAGCCGCCGGAGGTTGTCAGTCATGGTCGGCTCACGCCCCCAACGGACGCAACATCGACCTGGAGATGATGTGGCGCTGGATCTCGCTCGTGCCGTCCCAGATCCGCTCCACTCGCGCGTCACGCCAGAACCGCTCGATCGGCAGGTCGGACATCAGGCCCATGCCGCCGAACACTTGCACTGCGCCGTCGGTGATCCGGCCCAGCATCTCCGACGCGAAGACCTTGGCCATGGCCGCATCCTGGTCGGTCATCGTGCCCTGGTCGAGCTTCCAGGCTGCCCGGAGGGTCAGCAGCTCGGCGGCGTCGAGCTCGGTGGCCATGTCCGCCAGCGGGAACCCGACCCCCTGGAAGCGTCCGATGGGCTGACCGAACTGAACGCGCTCGGCGGCCCACGTGACGGTCATCTCGAGCACGCGGCGGGCACGCCCGACACTCGAGGCCGCCACGGTGAGGCGGCTGGCGCCCAGCCACTCTCCCATCAGGTCGAGGCCGCTACCTTCCACTCCGAGGAGCTGTGCGCTCGGCACCCGACAGTCCTCGAAGGACAGCTCGCTGTGGTGGTAGCCGCGATGCGAGACGCTGTCCGGGCCGCGGCGGACGGTCAGTCCCGCAGTGCCGAAGTCCACCAGGAAGGCGCTCACGACCCCCTTCGATCCCCCTACCGTGCTCTGAGTGCCGGTGACGGCGAAGAGGATCACGAAGTCCGCCAGGTCGGCGTTGCTGATGAAGTGCTTGGTCCCGTTGATCACGTAGTCGTCGCCGTCACGTACCGCCCGGGTGGTCATGGAGCGCACGTCGGAGCCGGCGCCCGGCTCTGTCATCGCCAGGCAGTCGTGCCGCTCACCGCGGATCGACGGCAGGAGGTAGCGCTCGCGCTGCTCTCCCACGCATGCCCGCAGGATGTTGCTCGGCCGGGCAACCAGCCACTGCAACGCATAGCTCGCCTTGCCGAGCTCCCGCTCGACGAGAGCCATCGCGACGGCGTCCAGGCCGCCACCGCCGAGCTCTTCCGGCATGTTGGCCGCGTAGAGCCCCGCTTTCAGGGCCTTCGACCGAATCGCCTCGACGACGGCGGGCGGTACGTCGCTCAACCGCTCCACCTCGTCCTCGCGGGGATAGAGCTCGTTCGCGACGAACCGGCGTACCGTCTCGACGATCGACCGCTGCTCGTCGCTGAGCCCGAAGTCCATGGGTCCTCCTAGTCGCGGTCGATACGCATCGGCCTGCCGACGACATCCGGCACGGCAAGCGCTGAATGTGCTCGACGGATCGCCGTCAGACGTGCCGCGACGTGCGGGGGTATCGGGGCCGATCTGGCGGCCCCGGTGTCGACGTGGACCAGCATCTGCTCAGCGGTGGCCACCAGCAGGTCGCTGTCGCCCGCGAACATCTCATGGAAGACGTGCACCCGCTTGCTGTCGTGGTCCAGCACGCGCAACGTCATGACCAGCGACTCTCCCTCACTCACCTCTCGGCGATGGTGCAGGTGAGTCTCGAGCGTGTAGAGCGAGTGCCCACCCGTCCGATACTCCTCGTCGATGCCGAGATAGCGGAAGAACGCATCGGCGTTGTCCCCGAAGGCCAGCAGGTAGCACGACTCGCTCATGTGCCGGTTGTAGTCCACCCATGCGGGCTTGACCGTCGCGCGATGCAGGCGAAGAGGGGCGGGGATGGGGGCGTCAGGCACGAGTGGCTCCCACACCGAGACCGAGGTGGGCCGGACGCGGCAGACCTGCGTGGGCGGAGAGCATGTCGAGAACTCGATCACACCGGTCGGGCGGCATGGCCGTGGTCCTGCCCAGCGCCAGCACCACGTGAAGGTACACCGAGTCTGCCGTCGCAGCCGGCCGGCCGTCCTCGTGCAGGAGCTCGGTGTACAACCGCACCATCTTGGCATCCGCGGCCACCATGATGGTGGAGGCGAGCAGCACCTGACCGAGCAGGCATTCCGCGAGATAGCGGATGTGGCACTCCACGGTGAAGAACGCGGCCCCCGCGGTGGCGCGGTAGTCGACACTGAGGCCGAGCGCTTCGAACAGCTCCTCGTTGGCGTCGCTGAGCACAGTCCCGTAGCTCGAGTCGTGCATGTGGCCGTTGTAGTCCACCCACTCCTCTCGCACCCGGGTGCGGTACGTCGAGAACGGCGTCGGTGGCTCACCCATCGAGAACCCGGTGCTCCTCGAGAAGCAGCAGGAGGTCCACGAGGAACGCGTCGCGGCGCTGCTCCAGCTCGGAGACGGTCCGCCCGCCTGCCGTCGCCGCCGCCCCGGAGACCACGCGGTCACGCAGCTGCGGGGTCAAGAGTGGTGCATCCAGGCGGGTCCACGGCTCCAGCAAGGCGGGGCCGAAGTGGTCCAGCATGTGCGCCATGCCGCCCGGTCCACCGGCGAGATGGAACGTCAGGATCGGGCCCATCAGTGCCCAGCGCAGGCCTGGGCCGTGCACGATCGAGTCGTCGATCTGTTGGGCTGTCGCCTGCCCCGAGTCGATCATATGCAGCGCCTCGCGCCACATGGCCTCTTGGAGTCGGTTTCCGACGAAGCCCGACACCTCATGATCCATGGTCAGGCAGATCTTGCCCGCCAGCGTGTAGAACGCTTCCGCCCAGGCCACGGTCCCCGCGTCGGTGCCCCTGCCACCTACCACCTCGACGAGCGGGATGAGGTACGGCGGGTTGAAGGGATGCCCCACCACGAAGCGATCGGGTGTCGCACACTCCACAGCCATATCGCTCATCGCGATGCCCGACGTGCTCGAGCCCACCACGACATCCGGCCTGGCCGCTCCATCGATGGCTGCGAGCAGCGCCACCTTGGCCGGGAGCATCTCCGGTGAGGACTCCTGGATGAAGTCGGCCCCGGCGACGGCGTCCTCGAGGGTGTCGGCGATACGCAGCCGGTCGCGGCTGGCGCCGTTCCGCAGCCCGAGTCGCTCGAGCGCCGGCCAGGCGGTGTCCAGCAGCCTCGAGAGCCTCTCGGATGCGTTCGACGCAGGGTCCCACGCCACGACGTCGTAGCCCGTGCGCAGGAAGTGGGCCGCCCAGCCACCGCCGATGACGCCCGCGCCGACGACAGCGACGGTGCGTACGGCGTCCGGCGCGGGGCGTCCCTCGCAACTCACCAGCCAACCTGGTCCAGGCCCTTGAGGCCCAGGATCCTCCGGGCGTCCTCCGGGGTCGCCACCTCCAGGGAGAGCTCGCCCAGAATCCGCCTGATCTTGGCGACCTGCTCCGCATTCGACTCAGCGAGCCGCCCCCGGCCGATGAAGAGACCGTCCTCGAGACCGACCCGCACGTGTGAACCCATCACGGCGGAGACCGTGATCATGTTGAACTGGTGCCGCCCGGCGCCAAGCACCGACCACTCGTAGGAGCTGCCGAGGAGGCGGTCCGCCGTCGACTTCATGTGGGCCAGGTGCTCCACCTCCGCGCCGATGCCGCCCATCACGCCCAGGATCGTCTGCAGGAAGATGGGCGGCTCCACGAGCCCGGCGTCGAGGTAGTAGGCCAGCGTGTAGAGATGGCCGATGTCATAAGCCTCGTACTCGAACCGCGCACCTGTCTGTTGCCGGACGTTTGTGAGCATGTGCTCGATGTCGGCGAACGTGCTCACGAACGGCTCTGTTCGCGTGCTCTCCAGGTACGGCTCCTCCCAGTCGAACTTCCACGTGCCGGCGTACTTGGGGATCATCGGGAAGCTTCCGTAGTTGAACGTCCCCAGGTTGAGCGTGCAGAGCTCGGGCTTGGTCTCGTAGATCACCCGCAGCCGGTCGGCGACGGTCATCCCGGTCCCGCCACCGCTGGTGATGCTCACCACCGCGTCGGTGGAGTCCTTGATGCCCTTGAGGTACTCGAGGAAGACCGCCGGATCCGCCGTCGGGCTGCCGTCGCGCGGGTCCCGGGCATGGAGATGGATGACAGCAGCACCGGCCTGGACCGCGGCCACGGACTGGCTGACCACGTCCTCGACCGAGTAGGGCAGGTGTGGCGACATGGTCGGCGTGTGTCCGGAACCTGTCACCGCGCACGTGATGATGACCTTGCGTGACTCCGCCATTGGACCCTCCTCCGGACCACCAGCACTCCACAGATGCGAGCCAGTTCGCTATGCGAGATCACGATCGCACGATACGAACAGTTCTCCCAACTGACCGCTGCTGTCAAGGGTCCGCGGCGTCGCCGGAGCCGGGCTTCTCAGGCCGTGATGGTGGCGCGGACGTCGGCTGCCGCCTGGATCGCGACGAGCCCTAGCGCGGAGAACCGCGAGACGGGCACCCGGTTGACCGGCCCCCAGATGCTGAAGACCGCCAGCGGCCGGCCGCCGTCCTGCGTGTTCAGCACCGGCGCGGACACCCCGTACAACGTCGGCTCGAGCTCTCCAGCGCATTCCGCATAGCCGCGGGCACGGGTCTCGGTCAGCTCTTCCAGCAGACGTTTCGGGTCAGTCACCGTGGTGTCGGTGAAGCCACGCAGGGGCACCTCGAGCAGTCCGAGAGCCTCCTCAGGAGGGAGCCAGGCGAGAAAGGCCTTGCCCGTCGAGGTGGCGTGCAGCGGCACTTCGCGGGCGAGCCAGCTGACCGCCAGCACGGAGGGAGGTGCTACCTCCCCGACGTAGGTCACCCCATGCAACCCGGCTACGGCCAGGTCAGCCGTCTCACCGGTCTGCGCGGATACCCGCTCGAGGATGGGACGTGTCCTTCTCACCACGCCGTCGTAGCCCGCGGCGGCCGACATCCGGATCAACGCGAAGCCGATGTGGTAGCAGTTGGTGCTCGGGTCGCGCTCCACCAGACGATGGGCCTCCAGTGTCCCGAGAAGCCGCCAGGCCGTTGCGCGGTTGAGGCGGCACTGCGCGGCGAGCTCCGCCACCGTCCCTCCGCGCGACCCAGCCGCGGCCACGCGGTCAAGCAGCCTGAGGGCGCGGTCGACCGACTGGACGCGACCGGGCTCTGCACCCTGGGTCATCGGAACGTCATCGGCCGCGCTGGTCATCCGGCCCATCGTGGCATGAGGTGGATCCTCACGGCAGTGGGAACGGCGCCGGGAGCCGCAGGTCGACGTTCCGGTCAGCAAGATCTCCTCGTGCGAGCGAGGTGAACCCGCGCCACGGCTCGTTTCCGGCCAGCTCACGGTGCAGGCCCGCGAGCCACTGCCCCGTCCACGGCCGGTCCGGCTCGGGTCGCACGGCGCCGTCGTGGTCGACCATGGTGCAGACGAGCGAAAGCGTGCCGTCACGGTTGTCGAGCACCTCCACCAGCCTGGCCTGACACGGCCAGTCCATCAACGAAGACGAGGTGATCTCCCAGAAGCCTCCACTTCGACCCAGCGGGTCGGCTCGTGGCGTCGCCCGGTTGAGGTGCGCGTGACCGTTCACCCAGGCGATGACGTTGCCATACCGGTGCAGCATGTCCGTCAGCTCAGGACGCCCGACCAGTCGCGACGCATGCGGCCCCGTCGGTAGCCAGCGCGTGTTGGTCAGAGTGTCGATGCCGTGGTGGGAGAACAGCACCACGAGCCGGTCGCTCTGTCCGGTGGCGACCATCGTGCCCTCCGCTGTGAGGCGTTGGGAGTGCACCTCCTCGAGCCGGTCTCGCAGCCAGCCAGCCTGGTCCTCGTCCAGGCAACCGGCCGCCGACCCCGCGGCGGAGGTGGTGTCGAGGCAGATCAGCCGCACCTCGCCGACATCGTGCACGTAGTAGGCCGTGCCCGACCGGCGGTTCTCGTCCGTGAAGCCGTGACCGAACGGGCGGGACAGCGGCGAGAAGTGCGCGTCGACAAACTCAGCTCGGCCCACCGCGCGTCGGCCGGGATCTGGGGTCACGGAGTGCTGCGGACCGGACAGGAAGCTCTCCGGGGACTCGATGAAGACCTCGTGCAGCGCGTCGAGATCGAGGTCGGCCAACGAGCCGCTGGGTTTGCTCGCGCCCACCAGATGCCGCTGCAGCGGGCCGGTCACTCTCCCGAGACCTTGCACCAGGACTTCGTGGTTCCCGACGCACGCGAGCCACGGCAGTCGCAGCCCGCCCGAGTGGAAGTCGGCGAGCGCACGCTCCAGCAGGCCCGGCAGGTGCGGGAACCCGTAGCGCCGCTGGTACCAGTCAGAGGCGACGGTCCCGTCGCCGTCCGGTCGCCAGTAGCTGTCGTCGCCCCATTCGAGGGACTGCACGCCTTCGTAGCGCGGGCCTCCCGAGCCGGGCCGCACCCGGCCGCCTTCGAGCAGAGCCAGGAACGTCCGCAGCTCGTTCCACTGGGCGTTGTCGATCGCGTCCCCGGTCGTGATCACGAGCTGGATATCGGCTCCGCTCCGTGGACCGTGGTAGAGCGAGTTCAGGGTGCGCACCATGGCCTGCGCGGCGCGAGCGGCGAGGGCTTCCTGGGGGCGGTGCATGGGAACCAGGTGGTGGAACCTCGGGTCGTCCACGTACTGGTTGCAGAACTCGAACCGCGCAGGCGACTGGACGTCGGCAAGCTGGAGGTCGGTGGCGTGCGCGAAGGTCAGGAGCGGGCGAGGCTCTCTCGTGGTCCCGTCGGGTGGCCCGCCCGCTAGCTCCGTGCGTACGACGTGGGGTTCGCCGGGAGCACCGCCGATGGCGCGATAGGCGCCGGCCGTACCAGCTCGCAGGACCGCTGCCGGCACCAGCGTTCGGTCCAGTGTGAGGAGGGCATGTGTGCCGCTCATGAGAGCATCGCCGCGGCCTCCGCTATCGCCGACAGGCCGAGGTAGCACAGGTCCCTGCACTGCCGGTCCCACCAGCTGTCCTCATAGGGCCACGCAGAGGTCTTCACCACCACCGTGCGACGGAGCCGGTCGACGTAGACGAACTGGCCGCCCATCCTATGCTCGCGGGCTGGTCTGCGCCGCAGAGCTGCCAGAGGTCGCCGATCGCCTCAGCGAACGTCCTGCCGGTCGCTCGCTCACGCACCCAGTCCAGGACCAGGGAGTCAGCACTGGAGTAGGCATAGCGGGTCCCGGGCGGGTGACGTCGATGAATGCTCATCAGACAGTCCCGTAAGCCTCCTTGGCCGGTGCGCCAGCGTGCGAGCATCCGAGATGCCGGGCTGTCCGGGTCACGGTAGTCCTCGACCCAGCTCACACCGCTCGTCATCGTCAGCACCTGACGGACCGCCACGCTGGCCCGGAGTGACCTCGGAGCCTCGGGCCAGCCAGGGCTCCCAGGCGGGCAGACCTCGACCTGGTGGCAACCGTGCTCAGCGCTCTGGAACCCGCGCAGGGAGTTCATGTATCTCGTTCTAGCAGTGCGGGTGTGCCGCCGAAAGCCGCGATCGCTCACCTGCTGCGCCTTGGCGAGAAGACATCCGTGTGATCTGTGGCTGGTCACGCGCGTACGCTGATCAAGATGGTGGACGTCTGGAGCCACGACGAGGCGTGGAGCCGACGCGAGCGCGGGGAAACGGAGCTGCAGCGCCTGGACCGCAACCTCGTCGAGCTGGTCAGCGAGCTTCGTGTCATGCAAACGGGCGTTCAGGTGCTGTTCGCGTTCCTTCTCACGGTCCCGTTTGCCGCTCGCTTCGGCAGCGTGACGACGTTCCAGAAGGTCGAGTACCTCGTCACGCTTCTCGGCGCCGCGACAGCGAGCACGCTGCTGATGGCACCTGCCGCGCTGCACAGAGTCCTGTTTCGCCGGCGCGACAAGCGGTACCTCGTCCGGACGGCGCACCGCCTCACGTTGGCTGGCATGTGTTGTGTCGCGTTCGCCATGACCGGGGCGGTCCTGATGGTCGTCAGCGTCCTCTTCGGAGACCTCGCTGGCGCGGTAGCAGCAGCGGTGGGAACGTCCGGCTACGTCGTCTCGTGGTTCGTCATCCCCATGCGCCGTCGCTACCGCATCCGGCTGGTTGACCATGAAAGCTGAGATCCGCTAAGTCGCTTGGGCCCGGCGATCAAGCCAGGCCGTCAGTGGCGGACAGGGGCTTCTTCGTCGCACACAATGCGGCGGTGCCCATGCGCCAGAACCACTACCTGCTCCGCCGGGACGACGCCAGCCGGCTCAGCGGCGAGGCGTCGGCGTTCATCCGTTGGCTGCGAGCCCAGGACCTGCTCGACCCTCCGTTGCCGCATCCGCCGACAC
>JBBSIF010000033.1:0-20745 GCA_038232255.1 Propionibacteriales bacterium | reverse complement strand
TGCCGGGACGCCGTTGAGGACGCTGTTGAGCTGACGCGACAACCAGACCAGACCGTCCGCCCGGCCGCATGGGCAAGGAGCGCCCACTCCACCGTGAACGGGCACTGGTCATAGTCCGTGACAGTCAAGCCCTGTGGACTCGCGCGGTATTCGGATGCAAGCGCCGTCCGCATTTTCTAGGGTTGCGCCCATGCCAGCGACCCCCGTGACCACATCCGCATATCCGCCGTTGAATGTGCAGGTGCATACTCCGCAGCTGTCGTTGCCAGGAGCGACAGATGAGCTTCTGGAACGGCTTGTGCCCGTGGTCCGCGGGGGAGTGGTCACGGCGGCGCCGTGGCCGTTCGACGACCCGATGTCTCTGTACGAGGACAGCCCGCATCGGGAGTTGGCAAGGCTCCGCGCGGTGTGGACCGGCCGCGGAAAAGTTCCAGGCCCGTCGTCGGCCACCGACGCGTAAGGCCGGCTCGAGGGGGCCCACATCAGGCGCACCTTGCAAAGACTTCGGCTGGAGTTCATAGTTGAATGTATGACCGCACATTCAGACGTCATTGATGCCTGCGCGGTGCGCTGTCTCCATCCGGAGACGGTAGCGGTGGTACGTCAGGCGCTGCTCGACGTGGAGCAGATGGAGTTGGTGACGCGCCTGTTCGGGCTGCTCGCGGAGCCGTCGCGTGCCCGCATCCTGCAAGCACTGAGCTTAGTCGACGAGCTGTGCGTCTGCGATCTGGCGGCGGGTCTGGGTATGTCGGAGTCGGCGGTGAGCCACCAGCTGCGTCTGCTGCGGACGAGCCGGTTGGTGACCCGCGAGAGGGTTGGTCGGGTTGCTTACTACTCCCTTTGTGACGAGCACGTCCGGCATCTGCTCCGTGATGGCATTCGCCATGCCGTCGAGGAGCCAACCCTGCGCGAGGGCCCGGCCTGATGGGCGCTGGTCACGAACACGGCGGGAGCGCGGCCCTAACCCATAAAGGCCGGTTGTCGCTGGTGCTCGGCATCACGGTGACCATCCTGATCGTCGAGGTCATCGGGGCGCTCCTGTCCGGATCATTGACTCTGCTGGCTGACGCCGGACACATGCTGACCGACGCCGCTGGCATCGGTCTCTCACTGCTGGCCATCCACTTTGCACAGCGGCCTGCTACGCAGCAGCGGACCTTTGGCTTCCTACGCCTCGAAATCCTCTCAGCGCTGGTCAACGCGCTGCTGCTACTCGGCGTCGGTGGGTTCGTGCTCGTTGAGGCGATCCGTCGTCTGATCGATCCGCCCGAAGTCGCCAGCGGCATCATGATCATCTTCGGCATCATCGCCGTTCTCGGCAACTCAGTCTCATTGAGCTTGCTGTTCCGCGGTCAGGGGCAGAGTCTCAACATCCGAGGAGCCTTCCTAGAAGTGGCCAGCGACCTCCTCGGGGCTGCGGCGGTCATCGTGGCCGCGGTGGTCATCGCCTTGACCGGCTTCGAGCGGGCCGACCCCATTGCTTCCCTGCTCATCGGTGTGCTGATCATCCCGCGCACCTTCCGGCTGCTGCGCCAGGCAGTCGATGTGCTGATGGAGGCCACCCCGAAAGATGTCGACTTGGAGGAAGTTCGCCGTCACTTGATGGAGGCTGAGGGTGTGACTGACGTGCATGACCTGCACGCTTGGACTATCACCAGCGGCGTGAACGTCCTATCGGCTCACGTAGTGGTCGCTGAGGCCGCCAAGGGCGGTCAAGTCTTAGACGCGCTGGGCAACTGTCTGGACGAGCACTTCGACATTGAGCACTCCACCTTCCAAGTGGAGCCGATTGGCCACCAGGACCACGAGCACGTGCTGCACCGATGAGTACGAGTCAAACCGTCAGGGGCGGCGCAGACCTGCGGCAGCGCCGCATCCGCTGGGTTCGGCTGCTGTCGTGGGCCAGCTTGGTCTGGATGTGCGCCGAGGGAGCCATCGGATTGCTGGCCGGCTTCGAGGCAGGTTCGACGGCGCTGGTCGGATGGGCGCTGGGCAGCGTTATCGAGGGCCTCGCGAGCGTTATCGTCATCTGGCGCTTCACCGGTCGGCGTCTGGTCTCCGAAACTTCGGAGCGGTTGGCGCAACGCGGCGTCGCCGTCTCCTTCTTCTTCCTGGCGCCTTACATCGCAGTTCAGGCCCTCTGGGACCTGGCCATGGGCCACAGTGCGGACAGCACAGCACTGGGTATCGCCGTGGCGGCCAGCAGCGTCGTGGTGATGCCACTGCTCGGGTTGGCCAAGCGCCGGCTGGGTAGCCACTTGGACTCCGACGCCACGACTGGCGAGGGTCTACAGAACCTCATGTGCGCCGCCCAGGCCGCCACGGTGCTCGTCGGGCTGGGCGTCACCGCCGTGATCGGATGGAGCTGGGTCGATCCCGCCATCGCGCTCATCATCGCTGGCTGGGCGGTCTGGGAGGGCGTTGCGGCCTGGCGGGGAGACGGCTGTTGCTGACCAGATGGCGCTGGTGCGGGCGGAGGCCGAGAAGCGCGAGCGACGCCAACGCTTGCTCATCGTGAGCGGCATCGCGGTCGTACTCATGCTGATCGCCGGCATCGCCGCGTGGGCCACATGGTCACAGCGGGATAACAGCTCGGCGAACTGAACCCGCCAGCTGAGGTTGTTCAAGGGTGGGCTTGCCCGCTGCGCTAGCGCCATCGCGCCGGATCACCAGGAGCCGCGACGCGCTTGCGAGTTGATGTGGTCACCACCGCAGGTCCGCTCGGCTCTAGGGGAGGGCTAGACCCGTTCGGGGCTAGTCGATCCCTAACCGGCTGGCCAAGGGGTCGACGGATACGTAAGGTCGCCGGCATGTCGACATGGGCCATGCCCGAGCGCCCCGAGCCGCCGAACAACCCGATCGACGAGCGGGCCGCGCTCGAAGACCGCCTCGAGTTCCAACGCACGACCTTGCTGCTGAAATGTGGCGGCCTCACGCCGGAGCAACTGGCGCTGCGGTCGGTGCCGCCGTCGACGCTGTCGCTGCTCGGCCTTGTTCGGCACCTGTCTGGAGTCGAGGCCTGGTTCCATTCGTACGACGACCAGCCGGACCACGAGTATTTCTGGGACTACGTGCCGGGCTCCACAGAAGGCTGCGACGAGGTTGACATCGCGCGGGCCGCGGACGACCTGGCCAGCTATCAGGCGAGTGTCGCCCGGTCGCGGGAGGCCGTGGCTGGGCGCAGTCTCGACGACGCCAGCCCCGGCGAGGACTACACGTTGCGGTGGATCTACCTGCACATGATTGAGGAGTACGCGCGCCACAATGGCCACGCGGATTTCCTCCGCGAATGCATCGACGGCGCCACGGGCGAATAGCTGGTCGCGGCCGTGGGGTACCTGGCCCAAAGGATCCGCATCAACGCCGTCAGCCCGGGCCGCACACAAATGTTGGGGACCAACGGCCGTGATGGGCGCGGATCAGGGTCACGACCTGTTGTCCAACGCTCGCAGGTGATCGCCCAACCCGCTCGGGGCTACCTGCCGATCGAGGCAAGCATCGAGGCGAGAGCCACGCCGAGTGAGCTGAGACTGCGAGCCCTGAGAGCCACCGACCCCGATCCGGTGCAGTTCGGACTGCTGTCGGCGTTCTCCCAGGTCAGCGGCTGGCTTCGGGTGGCGGAGGATAGGGGATTCGAACCCCTGAGAGCTTTCACTCAACACGCTTTCCAAGCGTGCGCACTAGGCCACTATGCGAATCCTCCGCCGCAGAGGCTACCGGTACGGCGCCGGGCGCGATCAACCCGTTCCCGCGTCGACGGCCCGTGAATGGGAGGCAAAGGGCGCTCGTGGCGGTCTCGCGCCAGCCATCTGCCGACAATTCGGGGAGGGTAGGAGGTGGCTGGTGGACGCGGCACTCGCCTACACTCGGGCCCAGCCCCTCGTGCGGCGGCACCTTGCCCAACTCCCCCAGGGCCGGAAGGCAGCAAGGGTAAGCGAGCTCTGCTGGGTGCACGAGGGGTCCTTCGCTGTCCTCCCCGGCGACAGGTGACGTGTCGTCGTACGGCGCTAGTGTCGTGGTCGTGGATGCCCCTCTTGCCCTCTACCGGCGGTACCGCCCGGACACGTTCGCGGACGTCATCGGGCAGGATCATGTCACGCGGCCGCTGTCGCAGGCGCTCGCCAACAATCGGGTCAACCACGCGTATCTCTTCTCCGGCCCGCGTGGCTGCGGCAAGACGACGAGCGCGCGCATCATGGCAAGGGCGCTCAACTGCGAGCAGGGTCCGACGGCTACCCCATGCGGGGTCTGCGACTCCTGCGTCGAGCTCAAGACCGGCGGCACCGGCTCGCTCGACGTCATCGAGATCGACGCCGCGAGCCACGGCGGCGTCGACGACGCCCGGGACCTGAGGGAGCGCGCATTCTTCTCGCCCGTCCGCTCGCGCTACAAGGTCTACATCATCGACGAGGCGCACATGGTCAGCAAGGAGGGCTTCAACGCTCTCCTGAAGCTGGTCGAGGAGCCGCCGTCGCACCTGCGCTTCATCTTCGCGACCACCGAGCCTGACAAGGTCATCGGGACGATCCGCTCGCGCACGCATCACTACCCGTTCCGGCTCGTCGCGCCCAAGGTGCTGGGCGACTACATCGTGCAGCTCTGCGAACGGGAGGGCGTGGCGATCGAGCCGACAGTCGTGCCCTTGATCGTTCGGGTCGGCGCCGGGTCGGTGCGGGACAGCCTGTCCGTGCTCGACCAGCTCATCGGGGGCGCCGGTCCCGACGGCGTCACGTATCCGTTGACCACGGCGCTGCTGGGCTACACCCCGGACAGCCTCCTTGACGAGACGGTCGACGCGCTAGCAGCCGACGACGGCGCCACGCTCTTCGGCGTGATCGACAAGGTCATCGACACCGGTCAGGACCCGCGGCGCTTCGCCGAGGACCTGCTCCACCGGCTCCGCGACCTCGTCGTGATGTCCGCCGTTCCCGATGCTGCGACCCGCGGAATCATCGAGGTGCCCCTCGACCAGGCGGAGCGCCTCGCCGGTCAGGTCGCCCGCTTCGGACGTGCCGAGCTGACCAGAGCTGCCGACGTCGTCAGTCAGGGCCTGACCGACATGCGCGGGGCGACGGCGCCGCGACTCCTGCTCGAGATGATGTGCGCCCGCATCCTGCTCCCCGGCATGGACCACACGGCGGAGGGGCTGGGCGCCCGTATCGACCGCGTCGAGCGGCGGTTGTCCGTGGTCGGTGATGCCGGTACGACGGTCCTCGCGACCCCGAGCGAGCCTCCGGCGGCTCGCTCGACGCCTGCCCACGATCCGGCAGCGACCGCTGTCGGTCCCGACCCGGGATCGGCAGCTGGCGTGACCGCGACGGAGGGGGCATCAGGCGTGGCGCCTTCGCCCGCTGTCCAGACGGTCCGCGGCGCGCCTGCCGCGGAGCCCACCCGGCCCCCTCGAGCCTCGGCGCCCGCGGCGAGCTCGGGTTTGACCCTCGTCGACATCCGGCGGCTCTGGCCCGGCGTCCTCGACCGGGTCAAGACCATGCGGCGCTTCTCATGGCTGCTGCTCAGCCAAAACGCGCAGGTCAAAGACCTACACGACGGGATCATCACCATCGGCTTCGTCAGCGCTGGCGCCGCCAAGAACTTCCGCTCGAGCGGCGCCGACGAGATCCTTCAGCAGGCGCTCATCGACGAGCTCGGAGTCGAGTGGCGGGTGGAGGGCATCATCGACGGGCCAGGCGGCGGTCTGGGCGCCGCCGGTACCGAGGCGCCCGGCCCCCGGGCACCCGCCGAGGAGGGCGCAGGCCCCGTCGTACCCGCTGACGAGGCACGGCCACAAGCGCCCGTACCGCCGGCACGACCGCCAGCCGCCGCAGCACCAAGGTCCCAAGCCGGAGTCCAGGCGGCCAAGGGCGCCATCCGCGGCACCCGATCGGGTGGCGGCGGCACGAAGGCACAGCCGATCCCCGCCACCGACATCGCGGATGACGACCCGGTGGTCGACGACCCGGCACTGACATCGCATGAACTGCTGGCTCGCGAACTCGGCGCGCAGGTCATCGAGGACATCCACGACGACGTCGGCGCCTAGAGGCGGAGAGCGCTCAGTGCCTGCGGGGCCGCCGGTGTCGCCCCGGGTGTCAGCACGTTGTCGTGGCTGACGTTCTTGCCCTGCTCGGTCGTGGACGGCCTGCTGAGTCGCAGCGGCGGCGTGGCGTCGGGCGGCTGGATCGTGACCGCCATGGTCACCGTCACCGGCGCTGTCATGGTCGCGCTCAGTCTGCCGCCGTCCGCGACGGGTGAGGGACGTTGAGGGGTTTGGGCTGCTGGGGCTACCGCTATGCCTCATCCTTCGTCGGGCGTGAGCCGGGCGAGCGCCAAGGAGGCGATCCGCAGCACTCGCCGGATCGGCCGCGGCACCAGCGCGCACCTGAGCCGCCGGGCGAGCGCCGTAGGGTGAGGGTACGAACCGACACGATGGGCGGAGAGCCATGACGGTCGAAAGTCAGCACCCGGAGGAGGACCTTCCGGAGGAGGTGTTCGCCTCTGGAATGCCGGACCTGCAGGGCCTGCTGCAGCAGGCCTCGGCCATGCAGGCGAGACTTGTCGCCGCGCAGCACGAGCTCGCGGGCGCGAGGGTCGAGGGCACGGCGGGCGGTGGTCTGGTGCATGCGACGGTTACCGGTGCCGGTGATCTCGTCGCGCTGCGGATCGACCCCGAGGTGTGCGACCCCGACGACCCGGAAACGCTGGCCGACCTCGTCGTGGCGGCTGTGCACAACGCCACGGACAACGCCCGGCAGCAGGCCACCGAGTCCATGGGCGAGGCGACCGGAGGTCTCGGAGCCGATCTCGGAGCCGACCTCGGCGCGCTTCTCGGCGGTGGAGCCGCACCCGTGGTGCCTGACGACGAGGACCCAGCTCCGCGTGCCGGGTGACTCGGCGACGAGTCGGCGTACGCCGCGCCGTGAACAACAGCGCCGGGCGCGGAGCTAGACGACCTGCACCTCGCACGGCAGGCCAGCAACCCGGCTGAGCCGGTGATCGCCGGTCAGGAGGGGCGCCGACAACGCTTGGGCGAGTGCAACGTAGAGAGCGTCGTAGAAACACACGTTGTCCCGTAAGATCCAGGCGGCCTCCGCCAACCGGCCGGTCATCTGGTGTCGGTGATCGATGAAGACAGGCGCGGCTCTCAATAATGTCTCCGCATCGCGGGGGGTCAGCTGGCTCCGAAGGACGTGACGACGGAGCACGTTGCCAACCTCGGCATCGATGAGGTGCGGCGAATGGCAGACGTCGTCCGTCAGGCGCGCTCGGACCGACCGTTGCCGCGCGGAACTACCGAGGACGCTGAACGCCAGCGCAGAGGCGTCGACCACAACTGTCATCGCAGTCTCAGCGGCGGTCCACCGCTAGGTCCTCCAGAACGGTGCCGAGCGTCGTACCAGGCGGATTGGCTCCGGAAAGGGTTGCCTCGATGACCTCGACGGCCTCCCGTTTCGTAGGACGCGCGGCGAGAGCCACAATCTCGTCCCTCAGGTAGGCCTGCATGGACTGGCCGGCGCGGCGTGCCCGACGCCGCAGCACCTCGTAAGACTCCTCTGGGACCTCCCGCACCTGAATTGTCGCCACAGCGCTACTTTAGCGCATTGGCGCGTTCAGGTGTCAATGGTTCCCTCCGCCAGCGAGGCTGATCATGTAACCTACGGTAACGTAGGTTACGAGCGGGAAGGCGCGCCCATGACAGCGGAACCCATGTCCCAGACCAACTTGCTGCGCGAGCTGGAGCAGGTGGTCGAGGGTGAGCTCAGCCGCCACTACGCGGTGGCCAAGGAGTGGTTCCCACACGACTACATCCCCTGGAGCGACGGCCGCAACTTCGACGGGCTGATGGAGGGCGAGCCGTGGTCACCCGACGACGCCGACATCCCTGACGTGGCGCGGTCGGCGCTCATCGTCAACCTGCTGACCGAGGACAACCTCCCGAGCTACCACCACGAGATCGCCGTGATCTTCGGACGCGATGCCGCCTGGGGTGAGTGGGTGCACCGCTGGACCGCCGAGGAGGGCCGGCACGGGATCGCGATGCGGGACTACATGCTGGTCAAGCGAATGGTCGACCCGGTCGAGCTCGAGCGGTTTCGGATGACGCACATGTCGGCGGGCTACCAGTCGGCGCACGGCGAGGACCTGATGCGATCGCTCGCCTACGTGTCGTTCCAGGAGCTCGCAACCCGTGTCTCGCACCGCAACACCGGCAAGTACACCAACGACCCGATGGCGGAGCGGCTGCTCGCGAGGATCGCCGCCGACGAGAACCTGCACATGATCTTCTACCGCAACCTGCTCAACGCGTCGCTGCAGATCGCGCCGGACGAGGCGATGCAGGCGATCCTCGACGTGGTGACGACCTTCGAGATGCCCGGCGCCGGCATCCCCGGGTTCCAGCGCAAGGCCGTCGAGATGGCCGTCGAGGGCATCTACGACCAGCGTCAGCACCACGACGACGTCGTCATGCCGGTGCTGCGTTACTGCAAGGTGTTCGAGCTCGAGGGGCTGTCCGGAGAGGGTGAGAAGGCCCGCAGCCAGCTCGCCGACTTCCTCGGAGTCCTCGACACGTCGGCCACCCGCTTCACCGAGAAGCGAGACGCGCTCAAGGCCCGGCTCGCCGCCAGGCGCTGAGACCCGGCAAGCGCTCCGGGACTCGGCCCCGCCCACGACGCTGACGGCGGGGGCCGACGGGGCCGCCCGGTAGGCTCTGACCGGTATGTACGAAGGCATCGTTCAGGACCTCATCGACGAGCTCGGGCGACTGCCCGGGGTCGGTCCGAAGAGCGCCCAACGCCTCGCGTTCCACATCCTCAACACCGACGTCATCGACGTGAAGAGGCTCGCGACGGTCCTCGTCGAGGTGAAGGACAAGGTCAGCTTCTGTGAGATCTGCGGCAACGTCGCGCAGGCCGACCAGTGCCGGATCTGCCTCGATCCCCGCCGGGACCTCAGCGTGGTGTGCGTGGTCGAGGAGCCCAAGGACGTCATCGCCGTGGAGCGCACACGCGAGTTCCGGGGCCGCTACCACGTGCTGGGCGGCGCGATCAGCCCGATCGAGGGCGTCGGACCGGAGGACCTGCGGATCAAGGAGCTCATGGTCCGTCTCGCCGACGGCACCATCACCGAGGTCATCCTCGCCACCGACCCCAACCTGGAAGGTGAGGCGACCGCGACGTTCCTCAGCCGACTGCTCAAGCCGATGGGCCTGCGCGTCACCCGTCTCGCGAGCGGCCTGCCGGTGGGTGGGGATCTGGAGTACGCCGACGAGGTCACTCTCGGTCGGGCATTCGAGGGGAGAAGATCCGTTGACGACCTCTGAGACCGCCTCCCCGGTGCCGAGCGACATGGAGGACCTGGCCCAGGGCATCGCCGACCAGGTCGAGAGCTTCCTGATCGCCGTACGCGAGATCGCCCGTGTCGGCGAGCGTGGCACCGCCGTACCTCTCCTGCTCCTCGAGGTGAGCCAGCTGCTGCTGGCCGGCGCCCGGCTCGCGCTCCACGAGGACTTCGTACCCGCCGAGGAGTTCGAGCCCGATGCCGGCCCGGACCCCGACCTGGACGAGATGCGCCGCCGGCTCACCGTGCTGCTCGAGGGCGTCGACGACTTCACCGAGGTCTTCGACCCCTACATCGACCCACCGGAGCTGGTCCACTCGCGGGTCTCCGACGACGTCGTCGACATGGCGGCGGGCGTCGCGCACGGCCTGCAGCACTACCGTGCGGGAGACGTGCAGGAAGCGCTGTGGTGGTGGCAGGTCTCCTACGTGGCGAGCTGGGGACCCGCGGCGAGCGCCGTGCTGCGAGCCCTGCAGTCGGTCATCTCCCACGACCGGCTGGACGCCGACGAGATCGGCGAGATCGAGGCTTCCCGGCTCGCGGCGGCTGACGAGCTCTGATCATGGGCGTCGTGGTGCAGAAGTACGGCGGCTCCTCCGTGGCCGACGCACCCGGTATCAAGCGGGTCGCGCAGCGCATCGTCGCCACCAAGAAGGCCGGGTACGACGTGTGCGTGGTCGTCTCCGCCATGGGTGACAGCACCGACGAGCTGCGGGAGCTGGCGCTCCAGGTCTCGCCGGTGCCGCCGGCCCGCGAGCTCGACATGCTGCTCACCGCTGGGGAGCGGATCTCGATGGCGCTGCTGGCGATGGCGATCGCCAACCTCGGGCACTCCGCCAAGTCCTTCACGGGCAGCCAGGCAGGCGTCATCACCGACTCCTCGCACGGCAAGGCGAAGATCATCGACATCACGCCCGGCCGCATCGAGCAGGCGCTGGCCGAGGGGAACATCGCCATCGTCGCGGGGTTCCAGGGCGTGTCGATGGAGACGAAGGACATCACCACACTGGGTCGTGGTGCGTCGGACACCACGGCCGTGGCGCTCGCCGCTGCCCTCGACGCCGAGCTGTGCGAGATCTACACCGACGTCGACGGGATCTTCACCGCCGACCCCCGGATCGTGCCGGGCGCGCGCCGGGTCCCGCGCATCTCCTACGAGGAGATGCTCGAGATGTGCGCCTCGGGCGCCAAGATCCTGCACCTGCGCTCCGTGGAGTACGCGCGCCGCTATGGGCTCGTGATCCACGTCCGCTCGTCGTACTCGATGAAGCCGGGCACGTGGGTCGGAGAGACAACCGAAGGGGACGAGATGGAGCAGGCGATCATCGTCGGCGTCGCACACGACCGCAGCGAGGCAAAGATCACGGTGGTCGGGGTGCCCGACAAGGTCGGCGAGGCCGCGCGGGTCTTCGAGGGGCTGGCGGAGGCGGGCATCAACATCGACATGATCGTGCAGAACGTCTCCGCCGCAGCCACCGGCCGCACCGACATCTCGTTCACGCTGCCCCGGGAGGACGGACAGGTGGCGATGGAGTCGCTGTCGCGCCTGCAGGCCGAGGTCGGCTACGAGCAGCTGCTGTACGACGACCGCATCGGCAAGGTCTCGCTCGTGGGGGCCGGCATGCGCACCCATCCCGGGGTGACCGCGACCTTCTTCGGAGCCCTTGCCGCGGCCGGGGTCAACATCGAGATGATCTCCACCTCCGAGATCCGCCTGTCGGTCATCGTCGACGAGGACCTCGTCGACGTCGCGGTGGCCGCTGCGCATCGGGCGTTCGACTTGGAGTCCGCCGATGTCGAGGCCGTCGTCTACGGCGGGACCGGGCGATGACGGGCCAGCCCAAGCCGACACTCGCCGTCGTGGGAGCAACAGGCGCGGTCGGGACCGTCATGCTCGAGATCCTGTCCCGGCGACACGACGTCTGGGGCGAGATCGTGCTGCTGGCCTCCGCTCGCTCAGCCGGGAGAGTGCTGCGCTGCAGGGGAGAGGACATCGTCGTCCAGGAGCTCACGGCTTCGGCGTTCGACGGTGTGGACGTCGCGATGTTCGACGTGCCCGACGAGGTGTCCGCGGAGTGGGCGCCGGTCGCCGTCACCCGAGGTGTCGTCGTCGTCGACAACTCAGGAACCTTCCGGATGGACGACGACGTCCCGCTCGTCGTCCCCGAGGTCAACGCCTGGCAGGTGCGCAATCGCCCCAAGGGGATCATCTCCAACCCGAACTGCACGACGCTGACGATGATGGACGCCCTCGGCGCTCTGCATGCCCGATGGAGCCTGCGCGAGCTCGTCGTCGCGTCGTACCAGGCAGCGTCCGGTGCGGGGCAGGCCGGTGTCGAGAGGCTGTACGACGAGATCGAGGTGGTTGCTGGCAACCGCACCCTCGGGCAGTCGGCAGGGGATGTCCGGGGGCTCGTGGCCAACAAGCTCGGTGACGCCTCGCCGTTCGCCGCGCCGCTCGCCCTCAACGTGGTGCCGTTCGCCGGTTCCCTGCGTGCGGGTGGATGGACCAGCGAGGAGCTCAAGGTCCGCAACGAGTCCCGCAAGATCCTGGGCATCCCCGATCTCAAGGTCTCGGCGACGTGCGTGCGGGTCCCGGTCGTGACTGCCCACTCGCTGGCGGTGCACGCGGTCTTCGAGCGTGCTCTCCGTGTCGACGATGCCCGGCAGGTGCTGGTGGAGGCGCCGAGCGTCGTCGTCATCGACGAGCCCGGCCGCGACGACTTCCCGACGCCCGCTGATGTCGTAGGATCGGACCCGACGTTCGTCGGACGGCTGCGGCAGGCCCTCGACTTCCCGAACACCCTCGAGCTGTTCGTCTGCGGCGACAACCTCCGCAAGGGCGCAGCGCTCAACACCGCGCAGATCGCGGAGCTCGTCGCCGCAGAGCTCACCGACGCCTGACCGCCGGTGGCCGACGTGGCACTGTCCGGGCTGAACCTGCGGGCTCCGGCGAACCGGGTGAGCCGCCGGGCTCTCTCCTACTGGACGCTCCGAGCGGTCTTCACCTGGGTCGTGATCGGCGCTGTCGAGGTGCTGATCCTGTACGTCGGGGGGTCACCGGTCTCGCACCGGATGCGGGGGGTGATCGACGTCGTCAGCGTCGTCGTGGCGCTGTCCTACATCGTCGTGATGCCGCAGTGGCGTTACCGCGTCCACCGCTGGGAGGCGACCGGCTCCGCGGTCTACACCCAGACCGGCTGGTTCACCCAGGAGCGCCGAATCGCGCCGGTGTCCCGGATCCAGACGGTGGACAGCCACCGCGGACCACTGGAGCAGCTGCTCAGGCTGGCGAACGTCACGGTGACCACGGCGTCGGCGGCGGGACCGCTCAAGATCCACGGTCTCGACCGGGGAACGGCCGACCGGCTGGTGGCCGAGCTGACCACCCGGACCGAGGCGAACACCGAGGACGCCACCTGATGAGCTCGCCCGCGTCCCCACCCATGGCCACGGCAGCCGCCCCCGCGGTTGCTCCGTGGCGCCGGCTGAGTCCGCTGATGCTGCTGGTGCATCCGATCAGGGAGATCGGTCGTGCCGTGCCCGGCCTGCTGGCGCTGCTGTTCGTGGGCTCCGGGGCTGGGCACGGCCCGCTGTGGGGCCTGGTGGGCGCGGGCATCGTGGCGGCGGTGTCGCTCAGCCGTTGGTTCACCACGCGCTATCGCGTCAGCGCGGACCAGGTGCAAATCCGGGAGGGCCTGTTTCGTCGTCGTACTCTCGCTGCCCGCCTCGAGCGGGTCCGCACGGTCGACGTGACGTCGAGCTTCCTGCATCGTGCCCTCGGGCTGGCGCGCGTCGAGATCGGCACCGGGGTGTCCGACCGCAAGGGCAGCTCCGCGCTGCGGCTGGACGGGCTTGCGGCCGACCACGCGGCGCGGCTGCGGGGAGAGCTGCTGCACCGCGCCGACGCAACAGGTGGTACGCCGTCCCTGGACGTCCCCGCCGACGGGCTTCTGGAGCCGGGGCTCCCTGAGGCCGAGATCGCGCGGCTCGACCCGGCTTGGCTGCGGTTCGCGCCGTTCACGCTCTCCGGAGTCGTCACCGGCCTCGCCATCCTGGGGTTCGGATGGCGGCTCGTGTCGGAGACCCAGGTCGACGTCGGGACCATCGGGCCGCTCCACTCGGTGTCCGCTCAGCTCAGCGAGATCTCGTTGTGGCTGGCCGTGGCGGAGGTGGCGGTGGGTGCTGCGGTCTTCGTCGCGCTGGCGTCCACTGTGCGGTACGTGCTGGCGTTCTGGGGATTTCGGCTCACCCGCCATCGCGGCGGCAGCTTCCACGTGGCACGGGGGCTGCTGACCACCCGGGCGACCAGCATCGACGTCGACCGACTCCGTGGTGTCGGGATCAGCGAGCCGCTGCTGCTGAGGCTCATGGGAGGCGCGCGCACGATCGCGATCGCGACGGGCCTGGAGGTCGGCCGGGGTGCATCCCCCGCCGGTCGCGGCGGCACGGTGCTGCTCCCGGACGCGCCGTTGGCAGCGGCGCTTCGGGTGGCCTCGGTGGTCACGGGTCGCCCGGACGTCGTCGACGCCGCCCTGGTTCCGCACGGAAGCGCCGCCACCGGACGCCGGTACACGCGCGCGCTCGGCGGCGCGCTCGCCGTCCTTGCGCTGACCGGGCTCGTGTGGTGGGTCCTGGGGCTTCGCGGCTACGACTGGGCGGCGGGGGTCGTGCTGCTGCTCGGGGCGGCTCCGCTCGCGGCGGACCGAGCCCGCAACCTGGGACATCGCGTCGCCGGCGGCTACCTCGTCACGCAGTCCGGCTCCCTGGTACGGCGCAAAGCGATCCTCGAGACCGACGCCATCATCGGCTGGAACGTCAGGCAGTCGCTGTTCCAGCGGCGGGTCGGCGTACTGACGCTCTCCGCCACCACCGCAGCAGGGCGACAGTTCTACCGGATCCTCGACGTGACCCCGACCGAGGCACGTCGCATCGCCGACGCCGCCACCCCCGGTCTGCTGAGCCAGTTCGGCCCGTCGTGACCACCGACCGCTGCGCCGGAGAGCTCAACGGGGCAGTTCCGTGGATTTCGTGGGCGCGAGATCGATGGTCGGATAGGGGATGAACGTGCCGCGGTCCGGGTTGATCTCCAAAGGCCGTCCAATCGGCGGGAAGGCGCGCTGAGGGCAGGCCGTGCGGTCGCACACCTTGCAGCCCACCCCGATAGGCGTCGCGCCCCGAGGGTCGCTCGGGTTGAGGCCGGCGGAGTAGACCAGGCGCGAGGCGTGCCGGATCTCGCAACCGAGCGCCACGGCGAAGAGCTTGCCCGGCGCACCGTAGCGCCTCGGGCTGCGGTAGACCGTGCGGGCCATCCATAGGTACCGGCGGCCGTCGGGCATCTCGGCGACCTGCGTCAGCAGCTTTCCCGGGGTGGCGAACGCCTCGTAGACGTTCCAGAGGGGGCAGGTGCCGCCGGTGCGCGAGAAGTGGAAGGCCGTTGCCGACTGGCGTTGTGACATGTTGCCCGCCCGGTCGACCCGGACGAATGTGAACGGCACACCACGAGCGCGCGGGCGCTGCAGGGTGCTGAGACGGTGACAGGTGCTCTCGAAGCCGAGGGAGAAGTGCGCGGCGAGCTGCTCGATGTCGTATCGGAAAGCCTCGGCCGTCGAACGGAACGTCGAGTACGGCAGGATCGTCGCCGAGGCGCCGTAGTTGGCCAGCCCGATCTTCAGCAGGTCGGGAGCCTGCGGGTCGTGGAACGTCGCCTCGCCGGCGACCTCGTCAATGAGGTCCGCGAACTCGAGGGTGGCCAGCTGGTGCGCCATCCGGAACGCCCGTTGTCCGGCGTCCAGCTGCGGCGACAGCCGCACCGTCCGGCTGCCCCGGTCGAAGCACGAGAGCTCGTTGCCGTCGTCGCCGTCCTGCCCCGCCACCTCAACCCGGACGCCGTGCGCCGTCTGCAGGCGGGCTCTGAGCGCCGCCTCGCGGTTGCCGCGGCGCAGGCCGAGCTCGCCGGCCAGCTCCTCGGCGGCTCGGTCGAGCACGTGGATGTAGTTGCCGCGGTCGTAGAAGAAGTCGCGCACCTCCTCGTGCGCCATGAGGGTCGACAGCCCCGGCTGGTCGCGGGTGGCTGCTGCCAGCTGATCGGTCACGGACCGGTACCTGCGGTGCAGAGCCAGCACCGCCTGCGCGACGCCAGGATGCTCGGTCGCCACCTGAGCGACCTCGCTGTCGTCAGCCGCCAGTCCCTGGTCGGCGTCGCGCAGGACCTCCCGCAGCTCGGCGACGAGCCGAGTCCGGTCCTGCGTCGCGAAGAACCCGGCGTCGACGCCGAAGAGGTCGCTGATCCGCAGCAGCACGGGGACCGTCAGCGGGCGGGAGTTGTGCTCGATCTGGTTGAGGTAGCTGGGCGAGATCTCGAGGTCGCGCGCCAGCTCGGCCTGCGACAGTCGGCGTTCCGCGCGCAGCTGCCGCAGGCGTCCGCCCACGAACATCTTCTCGGCCACGGAGCCACGCTAGCAAGGCCGGCCTTCGCAGACTTTGCAAAGAGCCGTGAAACGTTTGCCGAAGATGGCTGCTTGCGGGGGTTATGGAGGTGGCGCGGGTCAGGCATGGTCGACGCCAGCAGACCGAAGCGCTTTGCAGCCGAGCTAAGCACGCGACTCCGAGGACACCACATGACTGCCGTAACCGAGACGACCGCCGACTACGCCCTCGCTGGCGCACCCCAGCGGACAGCGCAGGAGCTGGAGCGCAGCTGGGCCACCGACCGCCGCTGGTCGGGGGTCCACCGGGACTTCACCGCCGACGACGTCGTCCGGCTGCGCGGGCGGGTGACGGAGGAGCACACGCTGGCCCGCAGAGGCGCCGAACGGCTGTGGCAGCTGCTGCAGACCCGCGACTACGTGCACGCCCTCGGCGCGATGACGGGCAACCAGGCGGTGCAGAGCGTGCAGGCCGGCCTCGAGGCGATCTACCTCTCGGGCTGGCAGGTCGCTGCCGACGCCAACCTGTCCGGTCAGACCTATCCCGACCAGAGCCTGTACCCGGCGAACTCGGTGCCGGCCGTCGTACGCCGCCTCAACAACGCCCTCCTCCGAGCCGACCAGATCACCTGGTCGGAGGGCGCCGACAAGTCCGCCATCGACTGGCTGGTGCCGATCGTCGCAGACGCCGAGGCCGGCTTCGGCGGGGCGCTGAACGCCTTCGAGCTGATGAAGGCGATGATCGCCGCCGGCGCAGCCGGGGTGCACTGGGAGGACCAGCTCGCGTCGGAGAAGAAGTGTGGGCACCTCGGCGGCAAGGTGCTGATCCCCACCGGCCAGCACATCCGCACGTTGAACTCGGCCCGGCTGGCCGCCGACATCCTGGACGTGCCAACCGTCGTCGTCGCCCGCACCGACGCCGAGGCGGCCACGCTCATCACCACCGACGTCGACGAACGCGACCGGCGCTTCCTCACCGGCGACCGCACCGCAGAGGGCTTCCACCGGGTCACCGGCGGCATCGAGCCGTGCATCGCCCGAGGCCGGGACTATGCGCCGTACGCGGACCTGCTGTGGATGGAGACCTCGCTGCCGGACCTCGAGGTCGCACGGACGTTCGCCGAGGCGATCAAGGCGCAGTTCCCCGACCAGATGCTGGCCTACAACTGCTCACCGTCCTTCAACTGGCGTCGACACCTGGACGACTCGACCATCGCGAAGTTCCAGCGCGAGCTCGGGCACATGGGTTACACCTTCCAGTTCATCACTCTGGCTGGGTTCCACGCCCTCAACCACTCGATGTTCGACCTTGCGAAGGGGTATGCCGCCAACGGCATGAGCGCGTACGTGGAGCTCCAGGAGCGAGAGCTTGCTGCCGAGGAGGCCGGCTACACCGCGACCCGGCACCAGCGAGAGGTCGGCACCGGCTACTTCGACCTGGTCACCAAGGCCCTCAACCCGGGCTCGGAGACCACGGCGCTGAGCGGGTCCACCGAGCAGGAGCAGTTCCACTCATGAGCACCTCCGCCACCCTCGCCCCCATGACCGTCGGCTCTCGCATCCAGGTCGTCGGCGCTGGGCCGGACGGAGCCGAGGCCATCCTCACCCACGACGCGCTCGCCTTCGTGGCCAAGCTTGACAGCGCGTTCGCCGGTCGGCGGTGCGAGCTGTTGGCGGCACGCTGCGAGCGCGCCAAGCGGGTGACCGAAGGCTCCAATCCGGACTTCAACCCCGACACGACCTCGATCCGCAGCGATCCAGAGTGGCGCGTCTGCGCACCGGCGCCCGGGCTGCTCGACCGTCGGGTGGAGATCACCGGTCCGCCGGAGCAGCGGATGGCCGTCAACGCGCTGAACTCCGACGCCAAGGTGTGGCTCGCCGACCTCGAGGACGCTCACAGCCCCACCTGGACCAACGTCGTGCAGTCGCAGGCGACCCTGCTCAAGATCGTCGACGGGACCCTGGACTTCACCGTGCCTGGCGGCAAGCGGTACGTCGTCGGGCCTGACCCGGCGACCATGGTCGTCCGTCCGCGCGGCTGGCACATGGTGGACAAGAACGTCGTCATCGACGGTCGCCCGGTCTCGGCCGCCCTGCTGGACTTCGGCCTGTACTTCTACCACTGCGCGGCCAAGCAGATCGCGCGCGGCAGCGGGCCGTACTTCTACCTGCCGAAGCTCGAGAGCGCTCTCGAGGCCAGGTTGTGGAACGACGCGTTCGTCGTCGCTCAGGACCTGCTCAGCATCCCCCGGGGCACCATCCGGGCGACCGTGCTGATCGAGACGATTTTCGCCGCCTTCGAGATGGAGGAGATCCTGTTCGAGCTGCGCGAGCACTCGGCCGGGCTGAACGCCGGCCGCTGGGACTACCTCTTCAGCATCATCAAGGCCTTTGCCGACCGCGGGGACGACTACGTGCTGCCCGACCGCTCGGCGGTCACCATGACCGCCCCCTTCATGCGGGCCTACACCCAGCTCCTCGTCGACACCTGCCATCGCCGCGGAGCGCACGCCATCGGCGGCATGTCGGCGTTCATCCCGCGCAAGGACGCCGAGGAGAACCGCGCCGCTCTCGAGCAGGTGCGGCTCGACAAGGAACGCGAAGCCGGCGACGGGTTCGACGGCTCGTGGGTGGCCCATCCGGGGCTGGTCGCGACCTGCCGCGCCGCATTCGACGCCGAGCTAGGTGCAGAGCCGCACCAGATCACCTCGAGTCGCTCCCCGGCCGACGTCACTGCGGAGGATCTCCTTGCCGTCGCCAAGACGCCGGGTCAGGTGACCGAAGCGGGGGTCCGCGCCAACGTCGGTGTCGCGGTGCGCTACGTCGATGCCTGGCTGCGGGGCAGCGGGGCGGTCGCTCTCAACGGCCTGATGGAGGACGCCGCCACCGCCGAGATCGCCCGGTGCCAGATCTGGCAGTGGCTGCGAGCCGGAACGGTCACGGCCGAGGGCAGCGTCGTCGACCGGCCACTCGTCGTACGGCTGCTCGACGAGGAGACGGCGGCAGCGGCAGCGGAGGCCGGCGTCGACTCCCGAGTGGCTGACGCGCGCGGTGTCTTCGAGGCAGTAACACTGTCTGATGACCTGCCGCCGTTCCTGACTACCTGGGCGTACTCGCGTCTTCTACAGCCGCGGACGACGTGAGCAACGGAGGGGTTGAACGCGCCAGGCCCGCAGGGACAACATCGATCACGTGGTCGGGCTGACAGGATTTGAACCTGCGGCCTCGTCGTCCCGAACGACGCGCGCTACCAAACTGCGCCACAGCCCGAAGCGGAGCGAGTCTACACAGCGGCTCGTGTCGTCACGACATCACGCTCGCGGATCGGTCACGTGCGGTGAGCCGCCAACGCTCGCCGCGGCACCCATGGTGCTCGGAGCGGTCACGGCCATCGCCCGGTCGCCGGCGCGCACCGGGCCGGCGGTGAGCGTTGCGAGAGTGGCCTCCGGGTAGCAGCAGAACCGGTAGGGGGCGTACGGCGACGTGCCGCACCCGGCGGACACGTGCAGCCACGCCTCCCGTCCGCCCGCGACGTGACGGTGCAGGCCACGAGAGCGAGCCCGGTCCAGGTCGCAGTTCGTGACCAGGGCGCCGTAACCCGGCAGGCGGAGCTGGCCGCCGTGGGTGTGACCGGCGAAGATCGCGTCGTACCCGTCCGCGGTGAACGCGTCGAGGACGCGCAGGTACGGCGCATGGCTGACGCCCAGACGCAGGTCGGCGAGGGGGTCAGCCGGCCCCGCGACGGCGGCGAGGTCGTCGTACCGCAGATGCGGGTCGTCGACGCCCGCGAAGGCGACGACGGAGCCGCCGACCTTGAGCTCACCTCGGGTGTTCGTGAGGTCCAGCCACCCGGCGCCTGACAGGCCGTCGCGGAGCGGGCGCCAAGGCAGTGGGGGACCCTGCATCCGTTTGCTGCCGCCGTCCGGGAGGAAGTAGCGCAGCGGGTTCTTCAGCACGGGGCCCCAGTAGTCGTTCGAGCCCATCACGAAGACACCAGGCAGGTCGAGAAGGTCGCCGAGGGATGCAAGGACGGCTGGCACCGCGTCGCGGGAACTCAGGTTGTCACCGGTGTTCACGACCAGATCCGGCTCGAGCGCGGCCAGGCTGCGCAGCCAGGCCTGCTTCTTGCGCTGGTCCGGCATCATGTGGATGTCCGACAGGTGCAGCACCTTCAACGGCGCGCTCTCCCCCGGCAGACACGGGATCTCCACCCGGCGCAACCGGAACGCCCGGACCTCGTAACCCGCGGAGTAGGCGATCCCCGCCGCACTCACCGCGGTCACGGCTGCAGCGGACCTCGCCATGGCTCTCATCCGCCAAGCGTAGTCAGGCCGTGCGGCACACTAGGGCGATGGCGATGCTCAAGGAGAGGCTGCGCAGCGAGCTGACGGCCTCGATGCGCGCCCGCGACTCGCTGCGCTCATCGACCCTACGGATGGTGCTCTCGGCGATCACGAACGCCGAGGTGTCCGGCAAGCAAGCCCGGCAGCTGACCGACGACGAGGTCACCGGAGTCCTGGCCACCGAGGCGAAGAAGCGCCGAGAGGCTGCGGCGGCGTTCGGCGACGCCGGGCGGGTCGAGCTGGCGGCGAAGGAGACAGCGGAGCAGGCCATCATCGCCGAGTTCCTGCCGGCGCAGCTCTCCGAGTCGGAGATCGCGGCCCTCGTGACGGACACGATCGACGAGCTCGGTGTCGGCGGCGAGGGCATGCGCGCCATGGGCAAGGTCATGAGCGCGTTGAGCGCACGGACCAGAGGCCGTGCCGATGGAAGCGTCGTCAGTGCCGAGGTACGGCGTCAGCTGGGGTGACGGCGTACCGATGATGAGCTGGTTCGGTCGCCGGTAGCACCCGACGCCAGCAGGATCGGCTGGGCGGAGCTGCGTCCGCTAGTGGCACTTGTGGGGGCCGCATCCGCCGCCGCCGCCGCCGCCGCCGCCACCACCACCACCGCCGCCGCCGCCGCCACCGCCGCCGCCGCC
>JBBSIF010000032.1:0-20977 GCA_038232255.1 Propionibacteriales bacterium | reverse complement strand
GTTCGCTCCCGATCTCCACGTGTGGCGAGGTCTGTTGGCGTTGCCGTCGCCGGCTCTTGATGACGCTGCGCGGATCGACCGGATCCGGGCGTTGGAGGAGCTGAAGGGCGCGGTCGCAGCAGCGCAGGCGCGGGAGGCGGTGGAGTTCAAGGCCTCTCAGCTTGCCGATCAGAAAGCGGCGGGAGTGCCGGCCCGTGACCTGGGGAAGGGGATCAGCGGGCAGCTGGCGTTGGCGCGCAGGGAGTCCCCGCACCGCGCCGCCCGGCTGATGGGTCTCGCGGAGGCGCTGGTCGGCGAGATGCCGCACACGATGGCTGCCCTGTCGTCCGGCGTGATCTCGGAATGGCGCGCGACGATCGTGGCGAGCCAGACGGCGTGCTTGTCAGTCGACGACTGCAGACGGGTCGACGCCAGGTTGGCTGCCCGGCTTGAGACCTCGTCGGACCGGCAGCTGTTCACCGAAGCCTGCCAACACGCCTACGCGATCGACCCGCTGTCGTTCGTGACCCGGGGCCGCAAAGCCGTCGCGGATCGGCGGGTGACGATCCGGCCGGCCCCGGACACCATGGCGATCGTCTCCGCGCTGCTCCCCGCCGCTCAAGGCGTGGCGCTGTTCGCCGCCCTCGGCAAAGAGGCCGACTCGAGACGGTCGAGGGGTGACGCCCGGTCGCGTGGCCAGCTGATGGCCGACACGCTGGTGGAACGGATCACCGGCCAGACCGCTGCCCACCAGGTCCCGGTGGAGGTGCGGCTCGTGATGACCGACCGCGGTCTCTTCGCCGGGGCCTCGACCCCGGCCCGGCTCGAGGGGTACGGACCGCTCCCAGCGGCGACCGCCCGCGGCCTGATCGCCAACCTGGACCCTGACACCCGAGCGTGGCTGCGGCGGCTGGACACCGACCCCGTCAGCGGCCGATTGACCGGGATGGACACTACCCGGCGCCTGTTCGAGAGTCATCACCGGCGGGTGATCGAGGTCCGCGATGAGATCTGCCGGACCCCGTGGTGCGGGGCGCCGATCCGGCACGCCGACCACGTCGTACCGGTCGAGCACGGCGGGCAGACCAGCGAACCCAACGGGCAGGGGCTCTGCGAAGCCTGCAACCACGCCAAACAGGCTTATCGTTGGCGCAGCCAACCCGGCACCGGCGGCACAAGTGAGTCCGTCCATATCACCACCCCCACCGGCCACACCTACACGTCCCGACCGCCACCCCTACCGGGCGCACCGCCAGGTCGGCGCGTGTCGAGGCCACGACGCATCGATGTCTTCTGGAGCCCGCTCACCGGCGCGACTCCAGCCGCTTAGAACTGGTTTCAGCTCACTTTGCGACGTGCCCTGGTGACGGACTCCGCAGGCACTCCCCGCCGCGTCAGGCGGGTTCGCCCGCGCCCTGGACAGTTGCTCCAGCAACCTCAGCATCTCCCGCAGTTCCGGCAGCGATGATGTCGTCAGCAGACCGTAAGGTGCATCTGCCGCGATTCCAGGTAGCGTCCGAGAAAGGGAGGCAACCAATGGTCCATATGATGCATAGCGGGTTGTTCGTGGGAATGATGCTGGCCGCCTTGCTGCTTTTCTTCGCTTCGATGTACGTAGTGATACGCGTCGTCGGCGGCCGAACTCAAGCCCGCGAGCAGACGGTCGCGGAGAGCCAGCTCCGTGAGAGTCCCCGGCTCACGGCCACCGAGCCTCCTCACTGAGTAGGCAGCGTCAGCAGATCAGGTAGGAAGCATCGCCTTGATGGCGGCGGCCAGCCATTCGCCCACCCGTCGGTGCTGCGCGAGTGGACCGTAGACGATGGGCCGTGGTACGTCGCCCAGCTAGGCGACAGCCAACTCCAACGCTTCACCACCGAGTCGGTGACAACCACGCTCAGGCAGTTCTCGCAAGCCTTGGACGATATGGACATCGCTGATGACGGGTGGGGGCGCGCCATCCAGGACCCGGACACAGGTGAGCTGGCGGGGAACCTAGCAGCTTCGTTCGCCGACGACGTAGCGAAGATCAGCTACTGGCTAGCGGAACCATTCCGCGGTCGTGGCCTTGCTACTCGCGCCGTGTCGGAGGCGTTGTCGTGGATCCACCGCAACTGGCCGGGCACCCAGGTGGCCACGTTGAGTATCCGAGAAGGCAATGTGGCATCGGAGGCGGTTGCCTCGAGGCTTGGCTTCCAGCGCGACCCCTGCAGAGACGAGCGGATAGAGGTACGCGGAGACTTCTGGAACATGCAGGCGTGGAGCCGCACTCAGCGCGCGGGAGCGGACAACTAAGCGTCGTCCTTGCCGAACATGCGGGACATGCGCGACCTGATCCGCCGGCACGAAGGAGCATCGCCAAGGCGCGCCCTCGGCTCCCGCGCCAGGATCCGACGTAGGAGCTGCCGGAGCGACCTGTACGTCGGATCTTGCCCCGGCTCCCGCGCCAGGATCCGACGTAGGAGCTGCCGGAGCGACCTGTACGTCGGATCATGGCGCGGGGGAGGGGGTAATCACTGGGCGCTCCGCGACGAGCCGTCGTGCACCGCGGGGAAGCTCGGACATCCTCGTCAGCCAGTCGGCGGACCAGGTCGCCCGTCGTTGCCAGACCCGTCCTGTGATCCGATACACGACGTCATGGGTCGCAGCCGGTTCGTGAAGGCCCGCTCGAACCTTGTCGATGATCTCGTCCCAGCTCGGCACGCTGGCCCACTTCGGACGGCGCCTGCGCTCCGGGTCCGGCTCGGTCCCCGTGCTCGGCGAGCCAAGCCGCTCAACCAGCTGGATGCAGCGGCGGTCATATCGCTCATCCGACCGGGGACGTCGGGGCCGCTAGCCTTGGCGGCATGGATCTGGCGAGCGGCAGGCAACAGGCACGTCAGCTCAGCAACAGCGTATGGCTGGAACGCACGGTGCGCCTCGGACTCGTGTCCTACGGCGTGGTCCACCTCCTGATCGCCTGGCTTGCCCTGCAGCTGGCGTTCGGCCATCAGTCGAACGCCAGCCAGCAGGGGGCACTGCACGCCCTGGCTCGGCAGCCCTTCGGCACGCTCCTCCTGTGGCTGGTTGCGGTAGGACTCCTCGCTCTGGCCGTCTGGCAGGTCACGGAGGCCTTGCTCGGCCACACTCGTGAGGATGAGCCCAAGCGGGCTTTGAAGCGCGTCGGCTCCGCCGGCAAAGCGGTGGTCTACGCGGCGATCGGGATCAGTGCGGCCAAGATCGCCGTCGGCTCAGGTTCGTCGTCCAAGAGCCAGGCGCTGACGGCCAGGCTCATGGATCTGCCTTTCGGCCGCCTGCTCGTCGCCGGCGTCGGCGTCGTCATCCTCGTCGTCGCAGTGGTGCACGCCAAGCGGAGCCTCACCACATCGTTCAAGAAGGACCTCGAGGCGCGGGCCACCTCCGGCAGCTCCGGCACGGCGATCGTCCGCCTCGGACAGGTCGGCTATCTTGCGAAGGCTGTCGCGTTCGCCGTCCTCGGCGGACTCTTCGTGTGGGCTGCCTGGACGTACGACGCCAAGAAGGCAGGTGGACTCGACGCGGCATTGAGCACGCTGCTGGGTCAAGGGGTCGGCCCGTGGCTGCTCGTCGTCGTGGCACTCGGCATCGGCTGTTTCGGGCTCTACTGCTTCGCCTGGGCCCGCTATGCCGACACGAGTAGCTGACGTGCCATGAACCTCCCGCTCGAGCGCCCCGGGGTCACCACCACCGTCGCCGATCCCGCAGGGCTTGGCGGAGATCCTGGCAACCGGTCCCGCTGCCTAAGCGTCTACCCGTCGTCCTTGCCGAACATGATCTCGTCCCAGCTCGGCACGCTGGCCCGCTTCGGACGGCGCCTGCGCTCGGGGGTCGGCTCGGTCCCCGTGCTCGGCGAGCCGGTTGGCGGCTCAGCCACGTTCCGCTCGTCGGTCTGATCTCGCCCGTCGGTCTGATCTCCGGCGTCGGTCAGCTCGGCCGCGCCGGTCGGCTCGACGTCGCTCGCGTCGGTCTCGCGCACCGCGCGCACCACCGCCTCGAGGTCGTCGGTCTCCTCCTCGTCGGCGCCGCGCTCGTCGGCGTCTTCCTCGGAGAGGGCGAGCAGCCCGTCGTCCGCGGGCACCGACGTGAGTCGCCGGTCACCGCCTCGTCCGCTCTCCCGGGGCTGCGGACCCTTGCTCGTCGACTGGCGCTCACCGGTCAGCCATCTGGCCTCGTCGTCGTCGGCCAGCGAGTAGCGTCCGACCGCGTCGAAGGCGAACAGCGCCTGCCGCTGCCGCTCGCCGGAGAGGTACGACGCCTGCACCGCCCACCGGCCGTCCTGCCGGCGCCAGGCCTCCCACTCCGCGGAGCGAGGGTCGATGCCCCGCGCCGTGAGGCGCTCCGCCACCACGTCGGCGAGCGCGCGCGACGGACCTTCGGCACCTCGTCGTCGTACGTGGCTGCGACGAGCCAGCTCCGCGATGTGCTGGCGCTCCGCGAGCACCGGCACGCAGTACGGCATGATCTGGTCGACCGGGACCTGGGCCTGGAGCGCGACCTCCTCGGGTGAGTCGCCGGCCCGGATCCGGGCCTGGATGTCGCGCGGTCGAAGGGCGCTGTCCATCTCGATCTCCAACTGGCCGAGCCGCGGTCGGTCGCCCCGAAGCGCCGCCCGCAGCCTGTCGTCGGCGGGAGTTGCGAACTCGGCGCCCGTGCCGTCGACGAGGACCAGCTGCCGGCCGTCCGCGCTCAAGCCCACGAGCCTGAGTTCTCGCATTCTCTTCCGCCCTCTCCACAACCTTGGCAAAGTTTGTCGTGAAGCGCCGGATTGTCCAACACCGGGTTCCCCCGATGCCACAGCGGTTGCGCCGACGGATGTGGAGGAGCAGCTCGACGCGCCGGCGCGAGCCCGAACAGCTCGTTCGAGGGGTTGGCGAAGGGCGGGGTGCCTGCAACGACCCCGCAACAGCTCGAACGAGCGGTTGCGGCGCAGTGGGGTGCCACCACGGCGACGTCGAGTCCGCGTCACCACCGCTCGCGGGCGACCCCCACGGGCACCGCCGGCTGAGGCTGCGCTCGCTCCGACGTCGCGCCGGCCACGACGGCTGCGAGGACGCCGGCGACCGCGGGTACGGCGTAGGCGGTGCTGGCGCCGTACTCATCGATGAGCCGGCCGGCGAGAGCCGCTCCCGGAGCGATCCCGAGGCCGATTCCCGTCATCACCCAGGTGATGCCTTCGGTGAGGCGCGAAGCCGGCACGTGCGCCTGGATGAGGGAGATGCACGCGACCAGCGTCGGGCTGATCGCGAAGCCGGCGAGGAAGAGCACGACGGCCATGACCGGAAGACTCTCGATGAATGGCAGCGGCAGCATCACGCACGCCATGGCGAGAGCCCCGAGGCGGTAACGGCGCAGCGTCGAGCCGGCCCACTGGACGCTGCCGGTGATGATGCCGGCGATGAAGCTCCCCGTCGCCCAGACGGCCAGCAGCGGTCCTGCCAGGGCGCGGTGACCGTTCTCCTGCGCGAACGCCACCGTGACCACCTCGGTGGAGCCGAACAGCGCACCGAGGCAGACGGCGCCCAGGATGAGCATGCCGAGCCATCCCCAGGCGATCTCCTCCGTCCGAGCGTCGACCCGGGCGGAGCCGCGCGCGGGCGGCTGGGTTCCCCGAAGACTCGCGAGCCAGATCCCGCCGGCGAGCGCGAACGCGATCACCACGAGGATGCCGAGCGTCTCGTTGATGCTCGCGGCCACCACCGTGACGATCACCGGTCCCGTCATGAACACGGCTTCGTCGAGCACGGCCTCCAGGGAGTACGCCGTGTGCAGCGCCGCCGCGTCGCCGAGCGAGGAAGCCCACCGCGCGCGGACGCACGCGCCGACCGGTGGGTAGGCCGCGCCGGCCGCGGCGGCGAAGACGTGGAGCAGGACAGACGCCCACGACTGCTCGACGGCGACGACGAGCCCACCCAACGCGACGGCGAACGCCATCACGGCCGGCACCAGCACCCTGGCCTGCCCCCAGGCGTCGATGAGGCGCGCGAGCAGCGGGGAGGTGAGCGCCGCCGCCACCATGTACGCGGCGGAGACGGTGCCGGCCAGTCCGTAGGAGCCGGTCCGCCCGGCGATCAGCACCACGATGGCCAACGTCACCATGGAGATCGGCATCCGCGCCACGAACCCGGCGGCCGACCAGGCCTTCGCCCCGGGTGTCGACAGCACGGATCGGTACGGGGCGAGCACGGCCCCGAGTCTAGTGAGGGTGGCAGGATCACTGGCATGACAGCCGAGACGTTGCAAGCCCCGTACGACGCCGTGCTGCTGGTCTCGTTCGGCGGTCCGGAGCAGGCCGCCGACGTCCTGCCGTTCCTCGAGAACGTCACGCGCGGCCGCGACATCCCGCCGGAGCGCCTCGCCGACGTGGCCCGACACTATGACGCGTTCGGCGGCAGGAGCCCCATCAACGACCAGTGCCGCTCCTTCCTGGCGGCGGTGCGCGCGGACTTCGACGACCACGGCGTCGACCTTCCCCTCTACTGGGGCAACCGGAACTGGGACCCCTACCTGACCGACACGGTGGCGCGCATGCAGTCCGACGGGGTCCGGCGGGCGGCGGCGTTCGTCACCAGCGCCTACTCGTCGTACTCCGGCTGCCGGCAGTACCGCGAGAACCTCTTCGACGCCGTCGACCCCCTCGTGGGGCCTCCCCGGATCGACAAGCTGCGGCACTACTTCAACCACCCGGGCTTCGTGCGCGCGTTCGTCGACACGACGGTCGCCGAGCTGGAGTCGCTGCCGGACGAGGACCGTGCGGATGCCCGGCTGGTCTTCGTGACCCACTCGATCCCGTCGACGATGGCGGAGACCGCCGGCCCCTCCGGCGGCGCGTACGTCGACCAACACCGCAGCGCGGCGGCACTCGTCGCGGCCGGTGTGCAGACGGCCACCGCCCTTGCGGCGCAATGGGACCTGGTCTACTGCAGCAGGTCGGGGTCACCTCGGACGCCCTGGCTGGAGCCCGACGTCAATGACCACCTGACGGCGCTGAAGGAGCGGGGGACCAGGGCGGTGGTCGTGGTGCCCGTCGGCTTCGTGTCGGACCACATGGAGGTGGTGTACGACCTCGACACCGAGGCGGCCGAGACGGCGCGAGGACTGGGACTGACGATGCGCCGGGCCGCGACGGCGGGCACCCATCCGGACTTCGTGGCGGTGGTCCGGGACCTGCTGAGGGAACGGGCCGCCGTCGAGAGGGGCGACGATGTGCCCCGGGCCGCCGCCGGCGACCGCGGCCCCAGCTGGGACGTGTGCGCGGCGACCTGCTGCCCGAACCTGCGCGCGCCCCGGCCGGCCCTGTGCGAGCTCCCGATGCCGCCGAGCGCCGCATGACGGACTCCGCAAGGGGCGGCCGCAGCGACGTCGAACCGCACGACCTGCTCGCCCTCGCGGAGCGCGTCGCTGTCCAGGCCGGCCGGCTCGTGGCGGCCGGTCGGCGGAGCCACGTCGAGGTGGCGGCCACGAAGAGCAGCCCGACCGACATCGTGACGGCAGTCGACGTCGCCTCGGAGGAGCTGATCCGCCGCGAGATCCTCGCCGCCCGCCCCGACGACTCCTTCATCGGCGAGGAGGGCGACGACGTGCGCGGCAGCAGCGACGTCATCTGGGTGGCGGACCCCATCGACGGCACCGTCAACTTCCTGTACGAGATCCCGCAGTACGCCGTGTCGCTCGCGGCGCGGGTGGCGTCGCGCGTCGTCGCCGGTGTGGTCCACAACCCGATGTCGGGAGAGACGTTCACCGCCGTCCGGGGCGGCGGCGCCCTGCTCAACGGCGCTCCGATCGCCGTCTCGTCGTGCAGCCGTCCGGAGGCCGCCCTCGTCGGGATCGGCTACACGTACGTCGCTGAGGTGCGCCGTCACCAGGCGTCGGAGATCGCCCGCCTCGTCCCGGTGGTTCGCGACGTACGACGGTTCGGGTCGGCGGCGCTTGACCTGTGCTTCGTGGCTTGCGGGCGCCTCGACGCGTACGTCGAGCGCGGCCTGAAACCCTGGGACCTCGCTGCGGGGGAGCTGATCGCCGCCGAGGCCGGCGCGCGTGTCGGTGGACTGGCCGGCGCGGCCGCCTCCGAGCTGCTCACCGTCGCGGCGTCCCGGGCCCTGTTCCCTCCGTTCGAGCAGGCACTCAGGGACGCCGGCTTCGCGGACTGGCCGCTGTCGTCCTGGCCCGCCTGAGAGGTGGCGTTCGTCACGTTCGCGGCCCCCGCTGGCATCGGCAGGGGTTATGGGGCACAATCGCGCCGCCGGGCGGGCACAAAATCCGGGGAGTCGGCGTTACCCCCTGAGCACGACGGGCATCCGACGCGATGAACCCACTGAGACAACGAGCGGAACAGGTTTGATGGCGACTGACTATGACGCACCACGCAAGACCGACGAGGAGCTCAACGAGGACTCCATCGAGGAGCTCAAAGCACGACGGCTGGACAAGAACTCCGGCAAGGTGGACGAGGACGAGGTCGAGGCCGCCGAGTCCTTCGAGCTCCCTGGCGCCGACCTGTCCCACGAGGAGCTGTCGGTCCAGGTGCTCCCGCGCCAGTCCGACGAGTTCACCTGCTCGCAGTGCTTCCTGGTGCATCACCGCAGCCAGCTGGCGCACGAGCACAAAGGGCAGCTCGTCTGTCAGGACTGCGCAGCCTGACCGATCAGGAGGTTGTGTTCTCCTCGATCTTGCGGTAGCCCTCGGGCGACATCCCCGGTGGCAACCTGCCGGTCGACCGCACCCAGTAGACGGCAGCTCTGCGGGTCGCCATGGTCTTGGCGACGCCGATCGCCATCCCGCTCAGAGCCGCCCAGGCGATAGCCTCGCCGGTGCCCAGATCAGGATGCTCGGCCTTGGTCGGAGCCCGGTGTCCGGTCGCCGTCTTCCACGTCGCGTCGAGTGCCCTCGCGGTGAACAGGCCGGCTCCGAGCGCTGAGCCCGTCCCCAGCAGCTTCCACAGCCGCTTGCCCTTCTCCTGCTCCTTGAGAGCGGCCTTCTCAGCCGACTTCTCGGCCTTGGACATCTTCGGCTTCGCGGCCACGGTCGTGCTCCTCCTCGGCGTCCGGTCCCGCTTAGTCTTGCATGGTGTGCGCGGCCAGGCTCGCCGCCAGCGCCGCCGGATGGCGGGTCGAGACCAGCCAGTACGGCGTCGGGTCGGCTCGGTCCTCGAGCGTCACCTTGACAGCTCCTCCGCAGTACGCCCGGACCAGGAGATGGGCGCGCGCGTCCGCCTCGACGCCGAGCACCCGCCGGGTGGCCGCCGCGTCCAGCGCCTCCACGTTCCCGGCGTGCCGGTAGGGCAGCAGCGCCCGGCCGGCGCTGAAGCCGTCGGGATCGGTGGCCACCCGCGGGGCGCCGTACCGCTCCAGCCCCCCGAAGACGATGCCGGCGGCGACGACGCCCGCGACGACCGTGACGACGAGCGGCGTGGCCACGAAGAAGACCCACCCCACTGACACGACGAGCGCCGCCCCGATCAGCCACCAGCTCGCCGGAACGGCAAGTCGCTCCTCGTAAGCGTCGATGTCGGGGTCCACAGCACACAGCGTCCCACGGACAGCGGCGTCCTCCCTGGGCGCGGGTAGTCTGTGCGACGGGTGGCAGACCCCTCGCAGACCCGATCCCGGAGGCGCCAGACGATGCTCGACGTGTTGATCCGCCGGCACGACGCGGCGCTGCCGCTGCCGAGCTACGCCCATCCCGGGGACGCCGGCGCCGACCTGATGACCACCGTCGACGTCCGCCTCGCGCCGGGCGAACGGGCGAGGGTGCCGACGGGCGTCAGCATCGCGCTGCCGGACGGGTACGTCGCGCTCATCCACCCGCGCTCCGGGCTCGCTGCCGCGGCCGGCGTGACAGTCGTCAACGCACCAGGAACCGTCGACGCGGGGTACCGAGGGGAGATCGAGGTGCTGCTCGTCAACCTCGACGCGGAGCACGCCGTCCAGCTGCGTCGCGGCGACCGCATCGCCCAGGTCGTCTTCCAGCAGGTGGAGCGCGCGAGGTTCGTCGAGGTCGAGCGGCTCCCCGGCTCCGACCGCGGTCCCGGCGGATACGGCTCGACGGGCGGGACGACCGGCCGCGACGGGGCCCGCGCACTCCCGAGGACTGAGGAGGCACGCCCGTGATCTTCCGCCGCCGGGCGACGGACAAGCCAGCAGAGCCGAGCAGCGACGCCCTCGAGACCGACGAGCTCGAGGAGCTGCAGCAGGACCGGCCGCGTGGGCCGTGGGACCGCGACGAGACGAAGCTCGACGAGCAGCAGGACGGCTACATCGACCTCGGTGGGCTCGTCGTCAGGGGCGTGGAGGGCATCGAGCTCCGGCTGCAGGTCGAGGACCAGGAGGGCACGATCGCAGCGGTGATGCTCGCCGGCCCGGACGCGGGCCTCGAGGTGCGCGCGTTCGCCGCGCCGAGGAACGGCGGTATCTGGGACGAGGTGAGCAAGGACATCGCCGCGGAGGCCGTGCGCCGAGGCGGGACCGCCACCGAGGTGGACGGGGAGTTCGGCACCGAGCTCACGCTGTCGGTGCCCGTCGACCTGCCCGACGGACGGCAGGCCGTGCAGCCCAGCCGGATCGTCGGTGTGGAGGGGCCGCGCTGGCTGCTGCGGGGCACGTTCCTCGGCAGGAGCGCGCTGCAGCCCGACCCGGAGGGAGCGCTCGAGAGTGCCTTCCGAGACGTCATCGTCGTCCGGGGCAACGAGCCGATGGCACCGCGCGACATGATCGCGATGCGGATGCCCCCGCAGGCCCAGGCCCAGATCGTGGCCGAGGCACAGGCGCAGGCCGAGGCGCCTGGGGACGAGCCCCACGCCGAGCAGCCCTGAGGCCGCCGCTCCCCGGCCAGCCCGCGCAGTATCCTGAAAGCATGACCAACGAACCCGGCACCGGGCTGCTCAAGCGGGTCCTGCACAAGTTCGCGGCGACTCCCGCCGAGCTCGAGGCGGACGAGCTGGGGGCCGAGCGCCAGGTCCAGGGGTGCCGGATGATCGACGGCATCGACGACCGCGAGCTCGTCACCGTCTACGGGGAGATCAAGAACGTCTCGCTCGCACCGCGTGCCGGCACCCCGACCCTCGAGGCGTCGCTGTACGACGGGTCGGGCGCCGTCACGCTGGTCTGGCTGGGGCGGCGCAAGATCGCCGGGATCAAGTGCGGTGCCAGCCTCGTGGCGTCCGGCCGGGTCTCCTACCAGGACGGGCAGCGGGTCATCTACAACCCGCGGTATGAGCTCCAAGCCTGAGCCGGCACCCGAGGCGCATGGCGCGACCACCACGCTGGAGACCCTCGTCCGGACGCAGCTCTCGAACGCGCTGGGCGGCAGACGGGGAATGCTCGAAGGAGCCGTGCCGACCCTCGGCTTCACCGTCGTGTGGATCGTCGTGCACGACCTGCGGCTCGCGCTCGCGGTCTCCGGAGCGTTGGCCGTCGGGCTGCTCGGGCTGCGGCTCGCTCACCGGTCGACGGTGCGGTTCGTCCTCAACTCACTCGTCGGCATCGCGATCGCCGCGATCTTCGCGCTGCGCTCCGGCCGGGCCGAGGACGCGTTCCTGCCAGGCGTGATCTACAACGCCGGGTACGCCGTCGTCCTGGGCGGGTCAGCGCTGGTGCGCTGGCCCGTCGTCGGTTTCATGATCGGCAGCGTGACGGGCGACCCGACGGCCTGGCACCGCGACCGGCACCTCGTGGCGCTCTGCAGCCGCCTCACCTGGCTGCTGGCACTCCCGTGCATCTTGAGGGTCGTCGTCCAGTACCCGCTGTACCGGATGCACGAGGCCGGCTGGCTCGGTGTCGCCAAGCTCGCGATGGGCTGGCCGCTGCAGATCGCCGCCCTCGCGGCGATGGTGTGGCTCCTCAGCCGCGACGACACCCCGGTCGCCGTACCCGTCGCCCAAGCCGAGGCGGCGCCGGTGGCGCGCGGTCTCACAGACGGGTGACGCTGGTCCCGTCACCGTGCGGCGCGAGCAGGGCGGCGAGGCCTGCCTCGATCTCGGGCGTGGTCACGAACAGCAGCTCGTCGTGCCCCTCGAGGGTCGCGTCGAGGTCGGGGGGCTGGACCCGGCCGTCGCGCAGCACGGCCACCAGGGCAGCGTCGGGGGGCCACGGCACCTCACCGATCTGAGAGCCGACGAACGGCGACGCGTCGGGCAGGGTCAGCTCGACGATGTTGGTGTTGCTCTGGCGGAAGGTGAACAGCCTGACCACCTCGCCCACCGAGACGGCCTCCTCGACGAGCGCAGACATGATCCGCGGCGTCGACACCGACACGTCGACTCCCCACGACTCGTTGAACAGCCACTCGTTGTCGGGATGGTTGACCCGCCCGACCGTGCGCGGCACGGCGAACTCGGTCTTGGCCAGCAGCGAGATCACCAGGTTGGCCTTGTCGTCCCCGGTCGACGCGATGACGACGTCGCAGCGCTGCAACGCCGCCTCGTCGAGCGAGGACAGCTCGCACGCGTCGGCGAGCAGCCACTCCGCCTTGGGAATGCTGTCCGCCTTGATGGCCCGCGGATCCTTGTCGATGAGCAGCACCTCATGCCCGTTGTCGAGAAGCTCCGCTGCCACGGACCGTCCCACGGCACCGGCGCCGGCGATGGCGACCCGCATCAGTGCTCCTCGGGTCCGTGGTCGATCGCCGTCATCACCGTCGCCGCCTCCTTCTCGGGCATCACCAGGTGCATGACGTCACTGTCCTGCAGCACGAGGTCGGAGTCGGCCATCATCGCCTCGCCGAGCCTGGTGACGAAGGCGATCTTGCTGGCCGTCTCCTCGAACGTCCGCACCGTCGTCCCGACCCACGGTTCGGGGACGGGGACGACGACGATCCGGATGAAGCCCGAGGGGTCTCGCCACTCGGGCTCGGATCCCTCCGGCAGCAGGCGCCGCAGCATCTGGTCGGCGGTCCACCGGACGGTCGCGACGGTCGCGATCCCGAGGCGTTGGTACACGGCGGCCCGTCGCGGGTCGTAGATCCTCGCCACCACGTTGTCGAGGCCGAAGTTCTCCCGGGCCACCCGGGCGGCGATGATGTTGGAGTTGTCGCCACTGCTGACAGCGGCGAAGGCTCCCGCCTCCTCGATACCGGCCTTCTTGAGGACCCCGCGGTCGAAGCCGTAACCGGTGACCTTGTCCCCGGCGAAGCGCGGACCCAGCCGGCGGAACGCGTCAGGGTTGGCGTCGATCACCGAGACCGTGTGCCCCCGGTCCTCGAGGTTGACCGCCAGCGTCGAGCCGACACGCCCACAGCCCATGATGACGACGTGCACGGTAGCCTTCCCGACCTCGGCGGCTCTTCGAGAACGGATCGGTCGGATCCGTCGACCTGACGCTACACGTCCGGGTCGTTGCCCTTGGTCTAGCATCCGTGGGTGGGCATTCGCGACGTCGGGAAGCGTCTGCTGCTCGGGCGCAAGCTCCGCAACGCGCAGCTAGGGGAGACCCTGCTACCCAAGCGCATCGCGTTGCCGGTGTTCGCCAGCGACGCCCTGTCGTCGGTCGGCTATGCACCTGACGAGATCTTCCTGACACTGTCGGCTGCGGGGCTCGCCTACTACACGATCTCCTGGAAGATCGGCATCGCCGTCGCGCTCGTCATGCTCACGGTCGTCGCGTCGTACCGGCAGAACGTGCAGGCCTACCAGTCGGGTGGCGGGGACTACGAGGTCGCCGGCACCAACCTCGGCCGGACCGCTGGACTGACGGTGGCCAGCGCGCTGATGGTCGACTACGTGCTCACGGTCGCCGTGTCGATCTCCTCCGCTGCCCAGTACGCGGCGGCCGCCATCGAGCCGCTCCGGGGGCACGAGGCGCTGCTCGCCATCCTCGCCACTGTCTTCCTCATGACCGTGAACCTCAGGGGCGTCAAGGAGTCCGGTACGGCGTTCGCGATCCCGACGTACATCTTCATGATCTCCATCCTGTCGATGGCGCTGTACGGGTTCATCAGGTACTTCACCGGCTCCCTGCCCGAGTCGGAGCTCGCGGGCTACACCATCAAGGGCACCGAGACCCTGTCCGGCGGGATCGGCAGCTTCGCCGTCGTGTTCCTCATCCTCCGTGCGTTCGCGTCGGGATCCGCCGCGCTCACCGGCGTCGAGGCGATCAGCAACGGCGTGCCGGCGTTCCGCAAGCCGAAGGGGAAGAACGCCGCGTCGACGCTCCTGCTGCTCGGCACGATCGCCGTCACGATGGGGCTGTCGATCCTGATCCTCGGCAACCTCATGCACGTGCGCCTCGCCGACGTCAGCAACGGCGTGCAGCTGGTCAACCCGCAGGGCATCCCGGTGGGGCCGGGGTTCAGCCAGGACCCGGTCATCGGCCAGCTCGCCAAGGGCATCTTCGACAACTTCTCGGTGGGTTTCTACGTCGTCGCCGCCGCCACCGGCGTGATCTTGGTGCTGGCGGCAAACACGGCCTTCAACGGGTTCCCCGTCCTGGCGTCGATCCTCGCCAGGGACGGCTACCTGCCGCGGCAGCTGCACACGCGCGGGGACCGGCTGGCCTTCTCCAACGGGATCCTGCTGCTGGCCGGGTTCGCGATCGTCTTGATCTACGCCTTCGACGCCGAGGTGACCAAGCTCATCCAGCTGTACATCGTCGGAGTCTTCGTGTCGTTCACCACGAGCCAGACCGGCATGATCCGGCATTGGACCCGCCTGCTGCGCTCGGAGACGGATCGCGCCAAGCGGGGCAGGATGCAGCGCGCCCGCATCATCAACGCGGTCGGGCTCACCGTGACCGCACTGGTGCTGGTCATCGTGCTGGTGACCAAGTTCGTGCACGGAGCGTGGATCGCCATCCTCGCGATGGTCGTCCTCTTCTTCCTGATGGGCAGCATCCGGCGGCACTACGACCGGGTCACCGTCGAGCTCGAGGCCGCGGACGAGGACACCGCGCTGCCGTCACGGATCCACGCCATCGTGCTCGTCTCCAAGGTGCACCGGCCGACGCTTCGCGCGCTCGCCTACGCGAAGGCCTCGCGCCCCAGCACCCTGGAGGCCGTCACCGTCGACGTGGACGAGGATGCAACGGCGTACCTGCTGCAGGCGTGGGACTCCGAGGGCGTCACGGTGCCGCTGAAGGTGCTGGCGTCGCCGTACCGCGAGATCACCAAGCCGGTCCTGGACTACGTGCGGGCGCTGCGCCGCAAGAGTCCTCGCGACGTGGTGATGGTCTACGTCCCCGAGTACGTCGTCGGTCACTGGTGGGAGCAGCTGCTGCACAACCACAGTGCGCTGCGGCTTCGCAGCCGGCTGCACCTCACCCCCGGCGTCATGGTGACAGCCGTGCCGTTCCAGCTTCGCTCGTCCGCGCTCGCCGAGCGCCGCATGGACCGTGCGATCAACGTCGTCGGCAGCGTACGGCGAGGGCCGGCCCGGTTGCCGCTCAAGCGGGCCGCCCGGCGCGCGGCCGGGGCGTCGCCCGATGCCGGCGCCGGGTCGCCGGTCGTGGACGCCGCGGTCCAGACCGCCGTCGCCGACCGACCGGCAAGTCCGTCGGTTCCCGAGCCCGTCAGCGCGCAACAGGACCAGGAGGAACGTCGTCGGGAGCGTCGCGAGCAGCGGAAGGGCAAGGGCCAAGGCGCGGGGCAGGGCAGCAGCAGAGCGAAGGGACAGGGCCGGAACCAGCGACAGCGCGAACGTCGCCAGTCGCGCCGTCGCGACGATGATGATGTATCTTGATGTCAAGATACATCGACAAGCGGAACGGTGAGGAGCACGCGGATGAGCACGGTTGACAGCTTCGGTGCCAAGGGCACGCTCGAGGTGGGGGGCACGTCGTACGAGATCTACCGTCTCGCCAGCGTGACCGGCGAGGGTGCGGACGTCGCGAGCCTCCCGTACAGCCTCAAGGTGCTGCTGGAGAACCTGCTGCGCACCGAGGACGGTCGCGACATCGTGGCCGCCGACATCGAGGCGGTCGCCAGCTGGGACCCGGACAGCGAGCCCAGCAAGGAGATCCAGTACACGCCGGCGCGGGTCATCATGCAGGACTTCACCGGTGTCCCAGCGATCGTCGACCTGGCCACCATGCGGGAGGCGATGAGCGATCTTGGTGGGGATCCCACCGCGATCAACCCCCTGGCACCGGCCGAGCTGGTGATCGACCACTCGGTCATCGCCGACGTCTTCGGCACCGCCGCCTCCTTCCAGCGCAACGTGGACTTCGAGTACGGGCGCAACTACGAGCGCTACCAGTTCCTGCGCTGGGGGCAGGGGGCGTTCGACAACTTCAAGGTGGTGCCACCGGGGACCGGCATCGTGCACCAGGTCAACATCGAGCACCTTGCACAAGTGGTGTTCGTCGACCGAACGGGACCGGCGACCCAGCCACCTGTTGCTTACTGTGACACATGTGTCGGGACCGACTCCCACACCACGATGGTCAACGGGCTCGGCGTGGTGGGGTGGGGCGTCGGCGGCATCGAGGCGGAGGCGGCCATGCTCGGCCAGCCGGTGTCGATGCTGATCCCGCGTGTCGTCGGCTTCAAGCTGTCCGGCGAGCTGCCGCCCGGGACGACGGCGACCGACCTCGTCCTGACGATCACCGAGATGCTGCGCAGGCACGGGGTGGTGGGCAAGTTCGTGGAGTTCTACGGGACCGGCGTGACAGCGGTGCCGGTGGCCAACCGGGCAACGATCGGGAACATGTCGCCGGAGTACGGGTCGACGGTGGCGGTGTTCCCCGTGGACGAGGCGACCCTCACGTACCTGCGGCTCACCGGTCGCGACGAGCAGCAGGTGGCCCTCGTAGAGGCCTACACCAGGGAGCAGGGACTCTGGCACGACCCGGATGCCGAACCGCGGTTCTCCGAGCGGCTCGAGCTCGATCTCGCGACCGTCGTGCCGTCGATCGCCGGCCCCAAGCGTACGCAGGACCGGATCTCCCTCACCGAGGCGAAGACGGCGTTCCGCTCGGTGCTCGGCGACTACGTGGCGGGCGGCGACACCGCTGTATCTGCTGCAGGCAAGAAGGTCGTCGGGTACGACGAGGCGTCCGCGGAGTCCTTCCCCGCCAGCGACCCGCCCTCCCACGCCGGCGAGAACGACTCGCTCCCGCCCGCGGGCGCCCCGCCGGCCGAGGACGACGATCTCAGGCGGGCGCGCAACCCGGTAGCGGTGACCCTCGACGACGGCTCGTCGTTCTCCCTCGACCACGGGTCCGTCGTGATCGCCGCCATCACGTCGTGCACCAACACGTCGAACCCCTCGGTGATGATCGGTGCCGCCCTGCTGGCGAAGAAGGCCGTGGAGCGAGGGCTCACCCGCAAGCCCTGGGTGAAGACGACGCTGGCGCCGGGTTCCAAGGTGGTCACCGACTACTACGAGCGCGCCGGCCTGACGCCGTACCTGGAGAAGCTCGGGTTCAACCTGGTGGGGTACGGCTGCACCACCTGCATCGGAAACTCGGGTCCGCTGATCCCCGAGGTCAGTGCCGCCGTGAACGAGGCGGACCTGAGTGTTGCGGCCGTGCTGTCCGGGAACCGGAACTTCGAGGGGCGCATCAACCCCGACATCAAGCTGAACTATCTGGCGTCGCCGCCGCTCGTCGTGGCCTACGCGCTGGCGGGGACCATGGACGTCGACCTGTTGAACGAGCCGCTGGGTCAGGACACGAGCGGTGCGGACGTCTTCCTCGCCGACATCTGGCCCGCGGCGGCGGAGGTCGACGCCATCGTGGCGTCCTCGATCACGTCTGACATGTTCAGCGACGACTACGCCGACGTCTTCGCCGGCGACGAGCGGTGGAGGTCGCTGCCGACGCCCGAGGGGGCCACCTTCGCATGGGACCCGGAGTCGACGTACGTCCGGAAACCGCCGTACTTCGAGGGCATGGCCCAGCATCCGGCTCCCGTCGCGGACATCCACGGCGCTCGCGTGCTCGCCAAGCTCGGGGACTCGGTGACGACGGACCACATCTCGCCGGCCGGTGCGATCAAGCGGGACTCACCCGCTGGCCGCTACCTGTCAGAGCACGGCGTCGAGCCGCGGGACTTCAACTCCTACGGCTCCCGCCGCGGCAACCACGAGGTGATGGTGCGCGGGACGTTCGCGAACATCCGGCTGCGGAACCAGCTGGCGCCTGGCACCGAAGGTGGCTTCACGCGGCTGTTCGCGGGCGGGTCGGATGCGGGGGGAGGCGACGTGACGTCGATCTACGAGGCGTCGGAGGCCTACCTGGCCGATGGAACGCCGCTCCTGATCCTCGCCGGCAAGGAGTACGGCTCCGGCTCGTCGCGGGACTGGGCGGCGAAGGGGACGGCCCTGCTGGGCGCCCGGGCCGTTCTCGCGGAGTCCTACGAGCGCATCCACCGGTCCAACCTCATCGGCATGGGAGTGCTGCCGCTGCAGTACCCGACGGATGAGTCTGCCGAGACGCTGGGTCTGACGGGTGAGGAGACGTTCGACATCACCGGTGTGGAGGCGATGAACGACGGTGCCAAGCCGCAGGCGGTGAGAGTGCGGGCGTCGCGCGGGACGGAGTCCGTCGTGGAGTTCGATGCCGTGCTGCGCATCGACACGCCGGGGGAGCTCGGCTACTACCGCCACGGGGGGATCATGCCCTACGTGCTGCGCAGCATCCGCAACCGCTGAACAGGTCTGAGGCGTGACCAGGCCCTGGTCGTGGGCTGAGTTCGCGGCCGCGACGCTGTCTCGGCAGTTCCCGCGGGTCCAGGGGGACGACCCGGCAGCCGTCGTCGACCTGGTGCGGCGCGTCGGCCCGATCCAGTCACAGGCGGCTCGCGCCCCGTTCCTGTGCGTCGCGTCACGGCTGCCGGGCACGCCCCGGGACGCGGTGGCAGCGACGTACGACGCTCACGACCTGGTCCGTTCGACCAGTCTGCGCGGCACCGTCCATACCTCGGTCCGTCAGCAGCATGCTGCTCTCGCAGCCGTCTCGGGTCAGACGCTGGTTCCGCAGCTTCGACGGATGCTGCGGATGGACCACCGCGCCGTCCAGGAGTTCCGTGGTGTCCTCGAGCGGCTCACGGAGGACGACTGGGCCGACCACGACCGGCTGCTCGCAGGCGTCGTCGCCTGGATGAGGTCGCGCCACCACGACGAGTCGATCGCGGCGCTCGAGACGCCCGGGCCTCGGTACACGCTCCGCGGGCATCCCTTGATGCTGCGACGCCCTCGGTCGGCCTCGGCGGGCTGGGACAGCCAGGCGGAGGTGGTCTATCGCTCGGCCCGCTTCGCGATCGACGAGCAGCCGGTCGACCCGCAGGACGCCCTCGTCGCGCTGGTCCGCGGACACGTCGCCGCGTCGGGCCCGGTCACCCGCCGCGACCTCGCCTGGTGGAGTGGGGCCGGGCTGCGCGGCGTCGACGCCGCGGTGTCGGCCCTCGGGGAGGAGCTGGTCCGGCGGCCAGGACCCAACGGTCTGGACTACCTCGATCTCGCGGAGCTCCGCGACGGCGACGGCGACGGCGACGTCGGCGTGCGGCTGCTGCCGGAGTACGACGCCCTGCTGCTGGCCTACGACCCGGCGGCGCGGGACCGCTTCGCCGACGCCGCGGCGGTGTCCTACACCTGGAACCGCACCAACGGCGTGCACGCGCCGACCGTGCTCGTCGACGGTCGCGTCCGGGGGAGGTGGCGGCTGGACCGCAGCGGGAGCTCGGCTGTCGTCGTGGTCGAGATGCTGCCGGGGGAGCGGGCGAGCGACCCCGGCGACCTCACCGATCCGGCAACCGCCGTGGGAACGGCGCTTGCCCTCACCGTCAACGACGTGACCGTCGGCGTGGCCGCCAGCTGAGACGGCTCGAACGAGTGATTCGGCTGGTCGATCAGGGGGTGGGAACGACCCGAACTCCTCGTTCGAGCAGTTCCGACGGAGGCGTGACGACGGCCTCGCTGAGGCTATGACCAGGAGGAGCGTAGCCAAGCGAACGCCACCGGAGGCTGGTGTCGGACATGCTCGACGATCTCGACGGCCAGCGCGTGAGGGTCTGCGCTTGTGGTGTCGACCTCGATGTCATAGCGCCCGTGTGCGTGCACCAGCGGGAGCTGGAATCCTGCACGACCGATCTGCCGGTTGCCCCGGTCACGTTCGCGTCGGTTGAGCTCCTCGAGGGCGCAATGGACGCCGACCAGGTAGGCGGGGTATCCCTCGAAGACCGCAGCGCAGTCCCGAAGCCGCCAGCGTTCGCCCAGGATGTGATCGACCACCACGTCGTTACCAGCCGAAGCCAGGCCCGCGACCGCCCGATGGAAGCCCAGCACAGTCGTCTGAAAGATCGGCGCGAAATCGGCCTCCGACATCGGCTTGCGCGCGCGGTGGTGGTGGAAGTCGTCAATGGCCATCAGGGACCAGGGTTTCGGGAACACGTCCAACAGAGCCGCTGCGAGCGTGGACTTGCCCGAGCTGGAGGCGCCGTTCAGGAGGAGGATTCGACCCGGTCTCTTGTCAACGAGTCTCCGGTGCACGTCGGGCAGCAGCTCGTGACCTGCCGAGAATGAGATGCCACGACCTCCCTCACTCACTACTTCCCCGGGCTGTCCGGTTGCTGCCCAGAATCCAAGCAGTTCACGCTAGGTGTCGGTGTCGGTGTCGGTCGGCGGGACGGCTGACACTGACCGGCCGAAGCTCGTGCCAGAGGGCTCAATCCCCAGAATTTCCTTGTGGACAACGGCTTTGAGGGTTGAGGCTGTCGGCACGGCTTGCTAGACTCGAACACATGTTCGAGATGATGGATGGGTACGACGACTCGGACGAAGCTCAGCCCGCCGGAGCCCTGAGCCCGGAGGAGATGGCCGAGGCCGGGGCGGCGTTGGAGGTGGTGGAGGCGCGCCAGGGTGCAGACGTGCTGGCGGAGCTGGATGCCGAAGCGACGTTGCTCTCGGCGGCGGCGAGTCAGCGGGAGCTGAACCTGGTTGGTGCCCGTCAGCTGGCGACGGCGGCGCATTGGGCGGATCTGCACGGTGTGTTGGACTGCGCGCCGGCCTTGTCGATGCTCGAGAGCGACCCTGAGCGTTCCGGCGGGGGAGCGAGGTCGC
>JBBSIF010000031.1:0-21005 GCA_038232255.1 Propionibacteriales bacterium | reverse complement strand
CGATCCCGGCGGCGAGGGTGAGAGCCGCCGCGAGGCGGGGAAGAGTGCTGTTCATGGGTCCTCCGAACGAGTAGGTGAGTGACGTGTTCAGCATGGGCTCGCTCGAGGGCAGGTCGCCATTGTCCGCTGGTACTAGGTCTGCGGGGCGGTGCCCGCGACCGGGACGCCACGTCGGACGCCGCTGACGACGCCTGTTCACCTGGGCGTCGCAGAGAAGCCGCATTGTCGCCATGGACCTGCCACGAGGCGGCGCGACAGTTGTCCCAGAGCTGGCCGTCCGGGCCAGCAGCTCTGGGAGGGCTAGATGACCGTGATGAAGAGGAACGCCTTGCTAGGTCTCATGACGGCTGGGCTGGGCGTCGGCGTCCTGATGACGACGTCCGTGACCGCCACCGGCAGCGACGCCTTCTCGGGCGACGTCGTATCGGCCAACCCGCGAGTCGGGATCCAGAACAACGTGCTCGGCGCCGGCCTGCATTCCACGCCAGTCGCGTGGGGAGCCCTCGCGCTCACCAACCCAGACAAGGCGAACGGCGTGACCCACTACGGCTATAACACCTCGAACGGCGGTCCGCTCACTCAAGACCCCCACGAGGCGTTCAAGACCGAGCCCGACAAGAACGTCTACCTCATCTTCAACGGCCACCACTACCTCTACCAGGGACACGAGGGCGGGCCGCGCGGATACGTCACCCGAATCGACCTCGACGCCACCGACCCGGCGAAGCGTGTCTCGCTCGTCAGCGACACCGCCTCCGACGGGACCCCGCTGCCGGTCTTCGACGGCATCACCTGGGACCCGTTCTCGCATCAGCTGCTGCTGACGCACGAGGGGAAGCTCGAAGGCGGCAGCGTCTTCGCCATCCGGCTGGACGCCAACGGTGACAGCAAGAGCGGCAAGGCCGTCGTACTCCCGGCGTTGGGCTCGGGCGGTTACGAAGGCGTGCAGAACGACTCGGCCGGCAACGTGTGGCTCGTCGAGGACATCGGCGGGGCGGCGGTCAAGGGCGGCAAGGTGCCCAACAGCTACGTCTACCGCTTCCACCCCTACGACAAGACCGACCTGACCAAGGGCGGCTCGATGCGGGCGCTTCAGGTGCTCCACCGCGACGGCTCCCCCATCACGTTCGCGGAGCTCTCCGCTCACCCGGCAGCCGGAGTGATCAAGCAGCTGCACACGTACGACAACACGTTCCAGACCCGCTGGGTGGTGATCCACTCCGGCCGCGGTGCCTACGACGCGGGTGTCAGCGCCGCCGAGGACGAAGCGACACCGTTCAAGCGTCCCGAGAACGGCGTTTTCCGCCCCGACGCGAAGTTCCACGAGTTCTACTTCACCGAGACCGGGGACACCAGCAGCCTCAGCACCCTGCCGGGCAGGTACGGCGCAGTGTTCCGGCTCCGCCAGGGAAGCAACCCCTTCGAGGGGACGCTGACTCCGATCCTCGTTGGCGACAAGGCCCACACGGGCTTCGACAACCTCCAGTTCGCCACCCAGGACCAGCTGCTCGTGGTGGAGGACGCTGGTGACACCCTGCACGACCAGCGCAACGCCCTCGACTCCGGCTACGTCCTGAATGTTCGAGGCACCGGCTACTTCGCCCGCACTCCGCACCGCTGGCTCGCCGAGGGGCGCGACGCCTCTGCGACGTACGACGCACTCAGCAACCCGGGGTACAACGACGGCGACAACGAGATCACCGGCATCCACGTCTCCAACGGCGACCCGTCGCAGCACGGCCTCCTCGGTTCTAAGATCCCGACGGCCTTCGACCACGGATGGCGGGTCTTCTGGACCCAGCAGCACGGCGACAACGTCACCTGGGAGGTCACCCGCACGCCCTGAGCGACTGGCTGCTCCACCCCGGAACAGCGTCCCGGCCAACCCACCCCGGCCGGGACGCTGTTCGACGTCGTAGAGCTCCGCCCAGCGGCCTCACGACCGACCGGTGAACACCTCGTGAACCCTCCTTGGAAAGGGTGCTGGATCCTCATGCAGACAGGCAGGCTACGAGCATGACCTCACCATCAGGCACCATCAGCCGCCGCGGTGTCCTTGCGGGCGCCGGCGCGGCCATCGGCGCTGCGGCCATCGGCGATGCCCTGCCGGCAACCGCCGCCAGTCGTCTGCCATCCCCCGAACGCTCCGGCATCGACCACGTGGTGGTCGTGATGATGGAGAACCGGTCGTTCGACCACTGCTGGGGATGGCTGCCAGGCGCTGACGGACAGCAGTCAGGGCTCTCCTACGTCGACAGCCAAGGCGTGCGCCACCGGACGCACCACCTGAGCACCTACCAGGGCTGCGCCCATCCTGATCCCGACCACTCATTCGAGGGCGGCCGGGTGGAGCTGAACGACGGCGCCTGCGACGGCTGGCTGCGCGCTGGCAGCAACGACGCGTTCTCGATCGGCTACTACACCGGTGACGACCTGTCGTTCTTCGGCCGGGCGGCCAAGCACTGGACCAGCTGCGACCGCTACTTCTCGGCGATCATGGCGGAGACCTACCCGAACCGGTTCTACCAGCACTCGGCTCAGACGGACCGCATCCACAACTCCACTGACACGAGCGCCCTGCCGACGATCTGGGACCGTCTCGCCGAAGCCGGTCTCACTGGTCGCTACTACTTCTCCGACGTCCCGTTCACCGCCTTGTGGGGCACCAAGTACACCGACATCTCCAAGCCGTACGCGCAGGTCCTCGCCGATGCCGCGGCGGGCTCCCTGCCCGAGGTCTCGTTCGTCGACCCGAAGTTCCTCGACGAGGGGAGCGGAACCTCAGCCGACGACCATCCGCACGCCGACATTCGTGCGGGGCAGTACTTCCTCGACCAGGTGTACGACGCCGTCGTCTCGAGCCCGAACTGGGCCAGGACGGTGATGGTGGTCAACTACGACGAGTGGGGCCGCTTCTTCGACCACGTCGCTCCGCGCACCGCTCCTGACGAGCACCCCGAGTGGGGACTGCGTGGCTTCCGGGTTCCCTGTCTCGTCGTGTCGCCGCTGGCCCGCCGACGCCACGTGGCGCACCAGATCTTCGACCACGCCTCGATCCTCAAGATGATCGAGTGGCGCTGGGGGCTTGCTCCGCTCACGGCGCGGGACGACTCCGCTGTCAACCTCGCCCACGCGCTGGACTTCGACAGCCAGCCGAACCTGACGGCTCCGCGCTACGACGTCCCACCGTTCGCCGGGAACCCTTGCCCGGCTGGCGGGTTCGCGGACTACGAGGAGTGGAGAGCGCTGCGCGCCGCGGCGCTGGCAGCGGGATGGAGCCTCCCGTGACCGGGGCGCGACGGCTGTTCGCTCCACTCGGTCTCCTGATGGCGCTGGCGGTGGTGCTCATCACGGCCGCCGCCGTCCCGTCTGACCAGTCGGTCGCAGCAGCTCGCCACGCTGCAACGGCTCACGGCACGGACGTCACCCCGCCGATTCGGCACGTCTTCGTGATCAACCTGGAGAACAAGGGCTACGACGAGACGTGGGGCCCCGACTCGCCTGCGCCGTACCTCTCCCAGACCCTCCGTGCGAAAGGCGTCCTGCTGTCGCAGTACTACGGCACCGCGCACAACTCGCTGCCGAACTACATCGGGCAGATCAGCGGTCAGGGACCGAACCCCCAGAACCAGGGCGACTGCCAGATCTTCAGTGCGTTCGAGGGCTCCGGCGTCGTGCCGCCGCAGCAGTACGTCGGAGACGGGTGCGTCTTCCCACGGGGAGTGCCCACTCTGCCCCGACAGCTCAACCGTGCCGGGCTGTCATGGCGGGGCTACATGGAGGACATGAGAACACCGTGCCGCCATCCAGCCGTCGGAGCCGTCGACGACACGCAGCACGCGGAGGTCGGCGACCAGTACGCCGTCAGGCACAACCCGTTCGTGTACTTCGCCGGGATCATCGACTCTCCGGTTTGCGCCAAGCGCGTCGTCGACCTGACCGCCCTGCCGCGCGACCTGCAGTCGGTGGCCACCACCCGCAACCTGACCTACATCACCCCCAACCTGTGCAACGACGGCCACGACCAGCCCTGTGTCGACGGCCGCCCCGGCGGGCTGGAGACCGCAGACGCCTGGCTGCAGAGGTGGGTGCCAAAGATCCTGAAGTCGCCTGCTTTCCAGCGCAACGGGCTCCTGGTCGTCACGTTCGACGAGTCCGACGGGCCGGGCAGCGACTCCAGCGCGTGCTGCGGCGAGGGTCCCGGGCCGAACAGTCCGCTGCCCGGGATCACCGGCCTCGGCGGCGGCCGGGTCGGCGCCCTCTTGCTGTCGCCGTACATCGAGCACGGCACCTTCAGCTCCACGCCGTACAACCACTATTCGCTGCTCGCCAGCATCGAGGACCTCTTCGGCCTGGATCACATCGGCTACGCCAGCACCCCTGGGCTGGTCGCGTTCGTCCTCGACGTGTACAACGGTGGCAGCTGACGACCAAAACTCTCGGATCGTCGGGCGGTAACTCTCGGATCGTCGGGCGGTAACTCTCGGATCGTCGGGCGGTAACTCTCGGATCGTCGGGCGGTAACTCTCGGATCGTCGGGCGGTAAGGACGCCGTAGCCTGGCGTCCGTGGCCAGGGCGTGGGTGGGCATCTCCGGCTGGACGTACGCCGGCTGGCGCGGCGACTTCTACCCCGTGGGCCTGCGTCATCGCCTCGAGCTCGCCTTCGCCGCCGAGCGGATGGGGTCGATCGAGATCAACGGCTCGTTCTACTCCCTGCAGCGGCCGTCGAGCTACCTGCGCTGGTACGACGAGACCCCCGAGGACTTCGTCTTCGCGGTGAAGGGTGGCCGCTTCATCACGCACATGAAGCGGCTCGCCGACATCCAGGCGCCGTTGGCCAACTTCTTCGCCTCGGGCGTGCTGGGGCTGGGCTCCAAGCTGGGTCCGCTGCTGTGGCAGCTGCCCCCCACGCTGCAGTTCGACGCCGCCCGGCTCGACGCGTTCTTCTCCCTGCTCCCGCGCACCACCGCCGAAGCGGCCGGGCTGGCAGCCACGCATGACGACCGGCTGACGGAGGAGCAGACGTATCTCACGGCCCGGACGCCGCAGCCGCTCCGGCACGCCCTCGAGGTCCGCCATCCGAGCCTGGTGACGCCCGAGGCCATCTCGCTGCTCCGCGCGCACGACGTCGCGCTCGTCGTCGCCGACACCGCGGGCCGCTGGCCGGCAGTCGAGGAGCGCACGTCGGACTTCATGTACGTCCGCCTGCACGGTGCCGACGAGCTCTACGTGAGCGGGTACACGCCGGACGCGCTGGACACCTGGGCCGACAAAATACGCGGCTGGACCGGCGCCGGCCTGGATACCTACGTCTACTTCGACAACGACGTCAAGGTGCACGCGCCGTACGACGCGCAAGCCCTGCGGCGCAGACTCCTGCCGGCAGCCGCCGTCTGACGCAGTCCTCAGCCGGCGGAGCGGCAGACGAACATCGGCAAGGCGTCGAAGGACCAGCACCGTTCGGTGGGGCGAAGACGGCGCGCGGTCCGGTCGGTCTGGTCGTCCCAAGCGCTCGAACGAGCCGCTTGGGCTGGTGATCCGCATGACTTCCTACCGAAACCGCTCGTTCGAGCCGGCTGGTACGGCGACGCCTCAGCCGGCGGAGCGGAAGACGAACATCAGCAAGGCGTCGAACGCGCGGTCCGGCAGGAGACGGCGGGCCAGCAGCAGCGGGCGGGCGCCCGCTCCGACGACGTACCGCGTGCGTGGTCGCGACGACGAGACCGCCTTGACGATTTCCTCCGCCACGACCTCCGGCGACGACATCAGCCGTCCCGACGACAGCAGCCTGGCCTGCCGCGATGCCTGGTCACGGTAGGCCGTCTCCCCCGACGTCGCCAGCAGGCTGTTGGCGGCGATGGTGCCCCACTCCGTCTTGATGGCGCCGGGCTCGATGACGACCACGTGGATCCCGAACGGCGCAAGCTCCAGCCGCAGCGAGTCACTGAGCCCCTCGACCGCGAACTTCGTCGCGTGGTACCAGCTGCCGAGGGGCTCGTAGATCTTGCCGCCCATCGACGACACGTTGACGATGCAACCGCTCCGCTGGTCTCGCATGTGCGGCAGGACGAGCTGGGTCAGGCGAGCCAGCCCGAACAGGTTGACCTCGACCTGGCGACGCGCCTCGTCCATCGGCACGTCCTCGAGTGCGCCGTACGAGCCGTAGCCCGCGTTGTTGACGAGCACGTCGACCCGGCCCGCCTCCCCGATGACGCGCTGCACGCAGGCGACGACCGACTCGTCATCCGTCACGTCGAGCCGGAGCAGGCGGATACCGGAGTCGGAGAGGCCCGCCATGCGCTCGATGCGGCGCGCCGCCGCGTAGACGGTGAAGCCATGCTCCCCCAGCCGCCGTGCGGTGGCCTCGCCGATCCCGGACGACGCTCCGGTGACGATCGCGACGCGCGGGTCCACAGGCTGCACCTCACTCGGTTGTCCGGCCGGCTGCTGGTACGACGACGATAGGCCGCCGAGGCTCGGGGACGGACCACCGGTCAGCAGGTGGGAGAATGAGAACGTGACCGCGTCTTCCTCCCCACCGCCCGTCCGTCGCCGCACCCTGGGCTCCGCAGACCAGGGCAGCGACCTCGAGGTGTCCGCACTCGGCCTTGGCTGCATGGGCATGTCGGAGTTCTACGGCACCACCAACGAGTCAGAGGCGGTCGCAACCATCCACCGCGCTCTCGACCTCGGGGTGACCCTGCTCGACACCGCCGACATGTACGGGCCGTTCACCAACGAGCAGCTCGTCGGGCGCGCGGTCAAGGGCCGCCGGGACGAGGTGGTGCTCGCCACGAAGTTCGGCAACGTCCGCGACCCCGACAACCCGAGGAGCCGCCGCATCGACGGCAGCCCCGCCTACGTGGGGCGGGCGTGCGACGCGAGCCTGTCGCGTCTCGGCGTCGACTCCATCGACCTCTACTACCAGCACCGCGTCGACACGTCGGTCCCCATCGAGGAGACGGTCGGGGCGATGGCCGAGCTCGTCGAGGCCGGCAAGGTACGACGCCTCGGCCTGTCGGAGGCCTCAGCCAGCACGATCCGCCGGGCGCACGCGACTCATCCGATCACCGCGCTGCAGTCGGAGTACTCGCTGTGGACGCGGGGCCTCGAGGACGACATCCTGCCCGTCCTGCGAGAGCTCGGTATCGGGCTGGTGCCGTACTCGCCGCTCGGGCGCGGTTTCCTGACCGGCACGATCTCCTCGACCGACGACCTGGCGGTGGACGACTTCCGCAGGCACAATCCGCGGTTCCAGGGCGACGCCCTCCAGGGCAACCTCCAGCTGGTGGCTGCGGTCCGCGAGCTGGCCGTCAGCCAAGGCGTCACAGCCGGCCAGCTCGCACTGGCCTGGGTGCAGGCGCAGGGTGAGGACGTCGTACCGATCCCCGGCACCAAGCGGGTGCGCTACCTGGAGGAGAACGTCGGGGCGGACTCCGTCCGCCTCTCGGCCGACGACCTCGCGGCGCTCGACGACGCCGTGCCGCGCGGGGCGGTGCGCGGCGAGCGCTATCCCGACATGTCCAGCATCGACGCCTGAACTGCGACGCGGAGCCACCATCGACGGTCGAGGCGCAACACCGTGGCATCGGCGACGGTTCGGGCGTCGGGCCTTCGTCGTCGGTGCCGGCGTCCTCGCGACGCAGGCCGTGCTGTCGGGCTGCGACACCGAAGAGGGCGGCGTCGCCCCCGAGGCAGACGTCTACGTGGGCCCGCAGCAGACCGCCGACCTGACCGTCAGGTGGCGCCATCTCGACCGTCGCGTGGTCGGGTGGCCGCTGGCGGCCGCCTGGCAGTTCGACGAGGCAAGCGGCTACTCGTTCGACGACGTCAGCGGCAACGGCCACACGCTCTACCTGACGGGGTCCGCGTGGAACACGACCGACAGCGGGCTGCTCGGCGCGATCCACCGGCGGGGCCTTCGTGGCGGTGCCGTCCACCTCGACGGCACCCGGTGGCTCGAAGCCGCGCGGACGACCGAGCTCGCCCCGCCCAGGGGGCTGAGCGTCTCCTGCTGGGTCCGGGCGGACGTCCTGCCAACCGCAACCGCCACTCTCGTCACCCTGGACGGCAGCTACCACCTGTTCCTCGACTCGGCCGGTCGGGTCACCATGACCGTGACGGACGCCGGAGGCCGCCCGCACAGCTTCCGCACGTCGCCGGCCGCCGTCGCGGCGAGCACCTGGACCCACGTCATCGCCACGGTCAACCCCGGCACCGGCCGGATCCGGCTGTACGTCGCCGGTGAGCCGGTGGCGATGGGCGGCTCGGCGCCCTTCGCCCTGGCGACGGCCCCCGCCGGCCTGATGATGGGCAGTGGCCTGACCGGCTCCCTCGACGAGACCACCGTCCACGACGCGGTGCTCACCCCGACCGCTGCTCGGCACCTGTACGTCGTCGGGCTGCCCAAGGTCTACACGCAGACGAGTGAGTCGATCGACGCCGACCGCGCCGTCTTCACGCGGTTCAAGGGCAGCGACCCGATCCCCCATCCGCTCATCGATGCTGCCGTGCTCACGCTGCGCTTCCCCGGCTCAGCGGTCAGCGACCACGGTGACCGGCCCGCGTCCGCTCCGCCCGCCTCGACGTTCGTCCCCGGGGTGTTCGGCGGCGCCTGGCGGGCGTCGGCCGAGCGCCTCGCCTTCTCCTCCCCACTGTCCGGCGACTCCGGAACCTGCGAGGCGTGGCACCGCATGGTGCCGGACGACGCGGACCCGCAACGCGTCAGCAGGAAGGAGTTCTTCACGGCGACCGGCCCGTCAGCAGGGCTGACGCTGTACACCAGTGGGAGTCGCTGGTGCGTCGACGTACGGCGTCCCGACGGCAGGTCCGACACCGTGACGGGTCCCGCCCAGTCCTGGACGAGCCAGACTCTCGAGCACGTCGCCGTCACCTGGGGCACCCAGGCCGGCGGCGCCTCCGGAGTCGTGCTCTACGTCAACGGGGTGCCCGCGGGCTCGCTGCGCACCGCCGACGGTGAGACGACGTACTCCGAGCAGGTCGGGCTCGGCGGAACACCGGCAGCGCCCGCCTCCTGCCTGCTCGACGACGTCCGGATCTGCGACGGCGCGCTTGCCTGGGGGGACGTCTGCCCGCGCGGCCACGCATCGACCGAGGCCGCCGGGCTGGACCTGCGCGACGCCTTCGACCGCCCGCCAGGGTCGGCGCCGCTGCTGTGGCGGCCTGGCTCCCCCGGTGCCAGCTGGTCGCACCGTCGCAAGACCTGGGAGCGGCCAGCCGTCGTGGGCGACGACCCGGACAGCATCCGGGCGCTGTTCCAGGGGACGGCGACCGGCCGGCATCCGATCTACCACCCCGACGCCTTCGGGCACGCCTCGTCCATCGAGGCGGGCGTCGCCTTCCCCGCCGCCGTCGACGGCTGGGCGGGGCTCTTCCTGCACTCGGCCGAGCCCCGCGAGCCCTTCTCCGGCGTCACGTTCATGGTGAACCCGGCCCGCAGCGGGCTCCGCCTGGCCCAGGTCGACCAGGGTCGGCTGCAGACCACCAAGGTGCTGCCGCACGACTTCGCCATCACGCCGCAGTCGACGTACGAGCTCACGCTGACCAGCAACGGCGACGGCATCGTCCGGGGGTACGTCGACGGCAACAACGTCATCTCGATGCGAGCGACCGGCCGCTCGCCGACCAGCGGCTACGCCGGGATGCTGACCGACGGAGCACGCGCGTTCTTCAGCAACGTCGCCTTCTGCGCGCTCACACCGGCCACGCCGGCATCGCGGGTGATCCGCACGCGGGTGCTGCGGTACGGCGACGGCGCTGCTGTCGCCGGCGTACGGCTGGTCCCTTTCCGGTGGCACAAGCGGCGCGGCCTGCTGCCGTGGCAGTACCGGACCAAGGTGCCGGAGCCAGCGGGCAACATCGCCGGAGCGGACACCCCACTGCCGCCGAGACCGATCCCCTCGGCGGACTGGCGGTCCGAGGACAGCGCCAACTCAGACCTCATCGTCGTCAACGGCCGGGTCCTCTACTTCATGCGGGGCAACCCGCGGATCGACGGTCGGGCGGGGGCCGCGCGCGTCGGGGTGCTGCACACCGAGGTCGGCGCCTTCGACGCGCTCCACTTCATGGACCCGAACATCCGCTCTCAGACGTTGACCGCAGGAACGCTGCTCCTGGGCGGGCTGGTTCGCAGCAGCGAGAGCTCTGGCGCGGACGTGATGCTGCAGCTCAACGCCCCGTCCAGCGCCTACGTCGGCGCGGGCAGGCTGTTGTTCTTCGGCCGCGAGTGGGGGCTGTCCAAGGCAGGCGAGGACAACGACGGGCGCCTCGTCTTCTCCCGGTTCGACACGCGCACCGAAGCGTGGGAGGGCGGCGCTCCCCGACCGGCTGCCTGGACGCCGGCCGCGGCCCCCGGCTCTGCGGCGGCCGTCCCGAACCTCCGGGGCCTGCACGGCAGCCCGGAGGTCGTCTCGCTGCGTGAGCCGGACCACGACACCTACCAGGCGGTGCTGATCCAGCAGACCGGCGTGGACGGTCGTGCGGTGATGGCAGCCGCCGTGCTCACCGACGTCGGGACGGGAGACCCCCGGCCGATTCCGGGCATGCCCGTCCAGAGGTCGCTGTCGCGTTCGTCCGGTGGGGCCATCTACGGCTTCCGCGTGATGTTCGACAACGGCATCTACTACCTGCACTACAACGACGGCGTGCAGGTCCCGGACTGGCCGGACCGGTTCGTGCTGGCGGCGGCGCTGGACCCGTACGCCGGTCCGTGGGTCGAGAACCAGGAGACGACGAGCCCGGACTCCCGCTACTTCCGCCGCGGCAGCGAGCTCGAGCCCGACAACGGCGCGATCTGGCAGGGCACGATGTTCAAGCATCGCGGGCGTTACTACCTGTACTACGAGAACTACCACTCGATCGACGACGTCGACGCCCAGTACGCGAGCTACGGGGACCCGGAGGCGGGCTCTCGGGTCGGCTTCGCCACCGCCTGAGGACGCCCGCCGGCGCTTCTGGAGCCGGCGGCCGGCATGCGTCGTACTGGACTCGGCAGGTCAGCCGGACCGGCACGACCGGTTCGGCAGGTCAGCCCGTCGAACGGGCGAGGAGCTGGTCGAGCTTGGCCTCGATCCGCGTCAGCTGCTCCTGAGAGGGCAGCCGAAGGTCGGCTCGTAAGCCGCTGATGTCCCCCTTGGTCGCCGTCTGCATCTGCGGCCGCACCGTCGCGACGACAGCACCGCCCGGCTCGAGGCTCACCTCCTCGACCTCGTCGACGCTGTTGGCGTTCTGCCGCCGCAAGGCCGCGTCGACGTCCGACTGACGCAGCCCCTCGCGGCGCAGGTTTGCGTCCACCCACCTCCCGTCCTGGGCGAGGACGGTGCGGTGGCCCTCGAGGAGCCCTGTCAGGCGGGTCGAACGCAACGAGAGCCGGACGACCCCAGCGTTGAAGACGACCAACACCGCCGCGCCCAGCAGGCCACCGCTCAGCGAGAGGTCGTTGCCGATGACGGCGTTCTGCACCACGTTCGAGAGCAGGAGCATGACGACGAGATCGAAGGAGTTGAGCTGCGCCAGGTCCCGTTTCCCGGCCAGCCGCAGGAGTGCCGCGAGCCCGGCGTAGACGACCACGGTCCTGACGACCTTCTCGGGGGCGGAGATGCCGAGGGTCCACATGTCATTCCACATGGCGTCATCCTCCACCCCTGGCCGCCCGGCTCCAGGGTGGCAACCGCGGCCGCGCAACTGCGCCGCGCGGTCGTCGTACCGGCGTCAGCCGGAGCGTCGCGCATGTGCGCGGTTGTGGTGGCCGTACCGGTGCTTTACGCCTCCGGATTCGCGCACCTGAGTCGTAGGGGTTGCAGCCGCATCGCCTGATCCGCGGGCGGTGATGGTGACCGGTGCCGACCCGCCGAGTGAGGCGCCGGCGTCAGGAGCTGGCGGAGGCGTTGGGTTGGACGCTGTTGCTGACGCGTCCTAGGATGGTCAGCGCTTCGATCCCCTGTAGCTCAATTGGCAGAGCACTCGGCTGTTAACCGAGTTGTTGATGGTTCGAGTCCATCCGGGGGAGCTGTTGGCCGTCGGCACTACAGGCCCTCCACCTCGCGGCGAGCCTCGGCAAGAGTCTGGGCCGCCACCTCAGCCACGACGGGGTCGGCCGGGTCGAGGGTGGCGGACAGGACGTAGGACCACCGCACCGGGGCGTTGCGCGAGGGCGACCGACGCCCCACCACGCTCACGCCCTCCCTCCCGCGCACCCTTGCGTAGACGTTGCAGACCACGGTGCTCGTCACGCGCTCGCGAATCAGCTCGAGCAGGCGCCCCGGCTCGGCGACCTCGAAGGAGCTGGACGGCTCCGGCTCGCCCCAGTCGGCCACCTCCACGATCGTGAGCCGCTCGGAGTCCTGGTCCCAGTCGGCGCGCTGGACGTCCTCCCATCCCACGCGGCGGTACTCGCCGCTGGCGGCTGGAAGGTGCAGGGCGAGGTTCGTTCCGACGTACCACTGACCGAGCGCATCGGTCGCCCAGGCCAGGGTCCGCTCCCCCGGCAGCAGCGACAGCGCCGTCACGACGCTGCGAGGAGGCCGGATCCGGGACGGACGGTGCATGCCTCATTCTCGCCTACCTGGGCAGGCACTCCGTCAGCCCACGCGGGCCGGGGCGTGCACCGGTCGCCGCACCCTCCCTTCGCAACGTCCGTGCCCTTGGGCGCAATCGCGCCCACCCAGCCGGACGTCACCAGCTACGGCGGGACGGCGCCGCACCCCCTGGCGCGACGTCCGTGCCCTTGGGCCCAATCGCGCCCACCCAGCCGGACGTCACCAGCTACGGCGGGACGGCGCCGCACCCCCTGGCGCGACGTCCGTGCCCTCGGGCCCAATCGCGCCCTCCCACCCGGACGTCACAGATCCGCCCTCGGAGGATGCGTGCCACCGATCAGCCGCCACTGATCAGCCGCCCGGCCACCCGGCCACCCGGACGGTCGAGTACTTCTAGGCAGAGCTCCCGATCGCGCTCTCCCGCAGGGAACGACGGTGGCTCTCGAGGGCGACCAGCTCCCCGAAGAGGCGGTTGTACTCCATCGTCTGGGTCACCGGGTTCATCCGCTGCAGCTTCGACTTGACCTGGTTGATGCGCCGCAGGGCGGTGAGCTCCCGCAGGCGGACGACGTACGCCTCAGCCAGCCGGGCATCCGGGGCGCCGCTCACGTGCAGCGGCTCGACGGACAGCGCCGCGACGACCGTGCGCACCGACTCGTCGGGGATGGCAGCGACGAGGGTGTCGGGCCGGGCAGCGCCGGGACCGCCCAGCTGGTCGGCAGCCTCGAAAACCCTGCGGTAGTAGGGATGCGTGAAGTCTGCCGCCTCTATCTCTCGCCACTGGTCCGTCATGGCGGTCGGCGCCTGCAGCACGATCTTGAGGACGTCGCGCTCGATCGAGAAGCGCTTCTCCTCCGGGTCGGGTACGTCGGACCGCTTCGCGTCAGCGGTTTGAGGTGAGACCGTGGCGCCTGGACGCGCTGAGCTGGAGCCGTCGGAGCGGCCGCGCGCCCGTCGTACCTCGGACCTGACGTCGTCGATGTCGACACCGACCATGCCGGCGACCTCGCGGGCGAACGCCTCGACCTTCGACTTGTCCCGGATGCTCGTCACCAGCTTGACGGCCTCCCGCACCGCGTCGACACGGCTGTCGGCCCGGTCGAGGTCGAATCGGCCGATGACGTTGCCGAGCACGAAGCGGTAGAGCGGCACCCGCCGGGCGACGAGCTCGCGGACCGCCGCGTCACCCTCGGCGAGCCGCAGCTCGGCGGGGTCACGCCCGCCCGGCTCGACGGCGACGTAGGTCTGGCCGACGAACTGCTGGTCACCGGCGAACGCGCGCAGCGCGGCCTGCTGGCCCGCCTCGTCGCCGTCGAACGTGAAGATGACCTCGCCGCGGATCTCGTCGTGGTCCAGCAGCAGCCGCCGCAGCACCCGGGTGTGCTCCTCCCCGAAGGCGGTGCCGCAGGTCGCGACCGCCGTCGGGACGCCGGCGAGGTGGCAGGCCATCACGTCGGTGTAGCCCTCGACCACCACGGCCTGGGATGACCGGGCGATGTCCCTGCGGGCCAGGTCGACGCCGTACAGCAGCTGGCTCTTCTTGTAGATCGGCGTCTCCGGCGTGTTGAGGTACTTGGCCGAGACGCCGTCGTCGTCGAAGAGCCGGCGGGCTCCGAAGCCGACGACGTCGCCGGACAGCTCGCGCACCGGCCACACGAGGCGACCGCGGAACCGGTCGTACGGTCCGCGGTTGTTGCGCGCCACGAGGCCCGCGGTGACGAGCTCGTCGTCGCTGAACCGCTTGCCGCGCAGGTGTGCGAGCAGCGCCTCGCCGGAGCGCGGAGCGAACCCCACGCCGAACAGAGCCGCGGCTACCTTGTCGAACCCGCGCTCGTCGAGGAACTGCCGACCCGCGACCGCGTCCGGGGTCTCGAGCTGCTGCGCGTAGAAGTCGGCGGCGAAGCGGTGGGCGTCCACCAGTCGGGTGCGCTGGCCGGGATCCCGCCGAGTCACGCTGACGCCGTCGTCGAGGTAGTGCAGCTCGACGCCGTACCGCCCCGCCAGCCGCTCGACGGCCTCGCCGAATCCGACGCCCTCGACCTTCTGCACGAACGTGATGACGTCGCCGCCCTCCTGGCAGCCGAAGCAGTGGAAGAAGCCGCGGGCAGGAGTGACGTGGAACGACGGCGACTTCTCGTCGTGGAACGGGCACAGGCCCTTGAGGGATCCGGAGCCGGCGCTGCGAAGCGTCACGTGCGCGGAGACGACCTCGTCGATGCGGGAGCGCTCCCGGACGAGCGCGATGTCGTCGTCCTTGATCCGCCCGGCTGCCACGTTCGCGAGTCTACGCAGTGGCGCCGCACACCAGCCGATGCTTCTCCACAGCCGAGGGGTCCGTGAGCGACGCCACCTGGTCGACCACCACGCGGCGCCGCGCGGCGTCGTCGGATGCTGCCTCGAAGTCGTGACGGAACACCGGCTCGAGGGTCCGCGGACCCTGCCTCCAGATCCCGTCGACCAGCTCGGCAAGCAGCGTCCGCTGCTCCGCCATCACCTCGACCCTGCCTTCGGCCTTCATGACGAGCTGCGCCGCGATCCCCTTGAGCACGACGATCTCGTGGAACGTCTCAGCCGGAACGGCGAGCGTGCCGCGGTATCGTCTCAGCTCGCCCAGCAGCCCTTGGGACTCCGCGGCGCCCCGCACCGCAAGGCAGAACCGGTTGATCAGCTGGCTCGTGAGGTTCTTCAGCCCGCCGAGGTGAGCCCTGCTGCCGTCGTACGGCGTTGGGGGCCAGACCGCCATCCGTGAGAGTCTGTCGAGCGCCTGCTCGAACTCGTCGAGGCTGAGGCCGGGGGCGTACCAGCCGCGGGTCGTCTCCCAGACCTCACGGCGGAGTCCGGCGTCCCTGAGCGCCGTCAGCTCGATCCGCTGCGCCACCACGCCGTCCTCCACGTCGTGCACGCTGTAGGCGACGTCGTCGGCGAAGTCCATCACCTGCGCCTCGACGCAGGTCCGCCGCAGCTCGGCGCCGCGGCGCATCCAGTCGAAGACCGGCAGGTCGTCGGCGTAGACGCCGAACTTGTGGACGGCGCGGGGCATCCCGTCGCCGTGCCGCCCACTGGGCCGGGCGGACTCGTCGCGCGTCCAGGGGTACTTGGACGCGGCGTCGAGGGTGGCACGTGTCAGGTTGAGCCCCAGGCTGAGGCCGCCCTCGCCGAAGGACTTGGCCTCCAGGCGGGTCAGCAGCCGGAACGTCTGGGCGTTGCCCTCGAAACCGCCGATGTCGGCGGCGGCGTCGTTGAGCGCCCGCTCGCCGTTGTGCCCGAACGGCGGATGGCCGAGGTCGTGAGCCAGGCACGCCGCCTCCACGATGTCGGGATCGCAGCCCAGCTCGGTGGCGAGGTCGCGGCCCACCTGGGCGACCTCGAGGGTGTGCGTCAGGCGGTTGCGGATGAAGTCGTTGCTGGCAGGCCCGACGACCTGCGTCTTCCCGGCCAGCCGGCGAAGGGCCGCCGAGTGCACGATGCGGGCTCTGTCCCGCTGGAACGGCGATCTCCCGGACCGACGGCGCTCCTCGGCGTAACGCGCGGCGTCCGCCTCGTCGTACCCCGCTGTCACGTCAGCAACCTACCGCCGGGCGGTTCCGCGTGGTCGCCGGAGGAGGCCGAGAGTCCCGAGAAGCTCTGGCCCGGCCGGGGATCGTGAGGCGTCCCGAGCACCTCGAGCCCGGCCCGGCGATCACGCAAGGCTGGCTTGGCTGCGAGCATGAGCGCCGTGAGCGAACACGTTGCTGGGTTGCCGGTAGACCCGATCGAGCGGCTGCGCCTGCGCCGCAGCGCGAAGTGGCAGACGTACCCGCCGGACGTGCTGCCGTTGACAGTGGCCGAGATGGACTTCGAGCTCGCGCAGCCGATCCGGGAGGTGCTGTGTGACGCCATCCAGCGCTCGGACTCCGGCTACGCGATGGCGGTCCCGGACCTCGGCAACGCCGTGGCGGGGTTCGCGGCGCAGCGCTGGGGCTGGGACCTCGACCCCGCCGGGGTGACTGCCGTGACCGACGTGGGTGTCGGCGTCGTCGAGATGCTGCGCGTGCTCACGCGCCCCGGCGACGACGTGGTGATCAGCCCACCGGTGTACCCGCCGTTCTTCGGATGGGCCGCCGAGAGTGGCAGGCAGCTCACGGAGGTCGCGCTGACCCACGACGGCGCCGGCTGGCGCCTGGACCTCGACGCACTGGAGGCGGCGTTCGCGCGCCATCCGGGCGCGTACATCCTGTGCAACCCGCACAATCCTGTCGGCCGCGTCCACTCGGCCGACGAGCTGGCCGCCCTCGTACGCCTGGCCACCATCTACCACGTCCCCATCATCAGCGACGAGATCCACGGCCCACTGGTGCTTCCCGGAGCCACGTTCACGCCCCTGTTGACTGTCCCCGGTGCCCGCGACGTGGCTGTCGCGATCGTCTCCGCGAGCAAGGCGTTCAACCTGGCCGGACTGAAGTGCGGGACGGTCGTCACCGGCTCTGCCGCCATGCAGGCCCGCGTCGAGCAGCTGCCTCCCGACGTACGGTGGCGCATCGGGCACCTTGGCGTCCTCGCGACCGTGACCGCCCTCACGACCTGCGAGCCGTGGTTGGACGACCTGCTCGCGACGCTGGACGATCGTCGTACGGCGCTGAGCGGGCTGATCCGGGACCGGCTGCCATCGGTCGCCTGGGACCCACCTGAGGCGACTTACCTGGCCTGGCTGGACTGCCGGTCCGTCGGTCCCGACACCGAGCCTCGCGACCGCTTCCTGGAACGCGGCAGGGTGGCTCTCGAGCCCGGCCTCCGGTTCGGGGCGGCGGGCAGCGGCTACGTGCGCCTGAACTTCGCCACCAGCGTGGAGATCCTCGACCGTGCCACGGGGGCCATGCACGAGAGCCTGAGCCCACCGCTCAGGCAGGGTTAGCCGGAGGGTTAGCCGTTAGCCGCCGGAGACGCCGACTTCGGCAGCCGCATCGATCACCAGGTCGTCGCGATCGGCCAGCCATCCTTGCGGCAAGGCGACGCGTCGCGGACTTCCCTGCCGCCCGCGAGGGCTGCCCAGCTCCGCGACGGGAAAAGCCTCCGACGGGTCGAGGCGGGCGAGGAGCGAGTTGACGGAGGCCAGCGAGTCGACCAGCCCGAGCGACTGCCGCAGGTCACCGCCCGCCCGGAACCCCTTGAGGTACCACGCGATGTGCTTGCGGAACTCCTTGCAGCCGCGGTCCTCCCCCATGTAGTGCACAAGGAGCTCCGCGTGTCGGCGCATCATGGCCGCCACCTCGCCGAGAGTCGGCAGCGGCGGCGGCGGCTCGCCGGCGAAGGCGGCTGCGAGATCGCGGAAGAGCCACGGCCGCCCGAGGCAGCCGCGCCCGACGACGACACCGGCGCAGCCGGTCTCCTCGAGCATCCGCACCGCGTCGGACGCCTCCCAGATGTCGCCGTTGCCCAGCACCGGGATGTCCACTGAGGCGGCCAGCTCGGCGATGGCGTCCCAGTCGGCGGCCCCCGAGTAGTGCTGGGCGGCGGTCCGGCCATGGAGTGCGATTGCGGCGCATCCGCTGTCCTGCGCGATCTCGCCGGCCTCGAGGAAGGTGAGGTGGTGGTCGTCGATGCCCTTGCGCGTCTTCATGGTCACCGGCACGGCGTACGGCGCCGCTGCCGCGACTGTGCTGTCGAGGATGGCGCGCAGCAGCCGGCGCTTCCACGGCAGCACGGCACCACCGCCCTTGCGCGTCACCTTGGGGACGGGACAACCGAAGTTGAGGTCGATGTGCTGCACACCGTGTTCCCCACAAAGGATCTGAGTCGCCCGCGCCATCGTGGCGGGGTCGACGCCGTACAGCTGCACCGACCGCACGGCCTCCTCGGGGTCGAAGACCAGCATGCTCAACGTCGTCTCGTCGCGCTCCACGAGGCCGCGGCTGGTGATCATCTCGCAGACGTAGAGTCCGGCGCCCTGCTCCCGGCACAACGTCCGGTACGCCGCGTTCGTCACGCCCGCCATGGGCGCGAGTACGACCGGCGGGTCCACGAGGTGCGGACCCAGCTTCAGGGGCACAGCCATCCTCCCAGGATAGATCCGCAACACCGACTCCCCTGGCGGACCCAGCCGGGCTCCCGCGCACTGTGAAACCAGATGCCCGTGTGAGTCGGGCGCATGGAATGGCGGCAACTTGAAGCGCCCCAGGTTTGATGCCGCTCCTGTTTGAGTCCAGGAGGATGTGCAGCGTGTCGAAGATGATTGATGATGAGCTCAAGGCCAGAGCGGTACGACTGGTCACTGATCACCAGGGCGAGTACTCCTCGCTCACGGCTGCCGCGGCGGTGGTGGCCAAGCAGCTCGTGTTGGCAAGGAGTCCGTGCGCCGCTGGGTGATCCAGTCCCAGGTCGACGGCGGCCGCCGCGGGGGTGCCAGTACCGAGGAGTTGGCCGAGATCAAGGCGCTGAAGGCCAAGGTCCGCCGGCTTGAGGATGACAACGCGATCTTGAAGTCCGCGACGGTTTTCTTCGCCGGGGAACTCGACCCCCGCAACCGCTGATCATGGGCTTCATCGACACCATGAGAAGCCAGGGCCACGCGGTCGAGTCGATCTGCCGGGTCCTGCGTGAGCAGGGCTGCCAGATCGCCGCGCGGACCTACCGGTCCTGGAAGCGAGCAGGGCGAGTCATCGCTGCACGGACCGTGTCCGATGCCCACGTCGTCGACGCGGTGCGCGACATCGCCTGGAAGACCAAGCTCGACAGCGACGGCGTCGTGGTGCGCAAGCTGAGCCCCGAGGGTCTCTACGGGCGCCGGAAGATGACCGCCTACCTGCGCCGCACCGTCATACCCGAGGCGTCTGCTGGGTCCGTCGACCGTGCGATGCGCACCCTTGGGCTCTCAGGCGTCAGGCGTGACAAGGGCACCCGGACGGCGATCCCGGCCAAGGACGGGATCCGGGCCGGTGACCTGCTCGATCGCGACTTCACCGCTGCCGCGCCGAACCGGACCTGGGTCACCGATTTCACCTATGTGAGGACGTGGGCGGGTTTCACCTACGTCGCGTTCATCGTCGACGTCTACGTCCAACGGATCGTGGCCTGGCACGCCGCCACAACCAAGCACACCGATCTGGTGATGGATCCCGTTGCGGATGGCACTGTGGCAGCGGGGCCGCGAGGGCAACCCGAGGATCGCCGGCGAGCTGGTTCATCACTCGGACGCCGGGTCGCAATATACGAGTCTGCGGCTGACCGCGCCAGGTGGTCCAGGTGTACATCGATGCTTTCGAGGCACGAGACTTCAGCACAGTTGAAGCACTCATCGAGCCGGCGGCCCAGCAAGCCTGGTTCGCAGAGCGAGCCCAAATCTCGAACATCAAGGTTGGCAAGGTCTATACAGACCCCTCATCGGTTAGCCACGCCGAGGTCGCCGTGACGTTCAACATCCAAGGCGCCGACGAGTCCAGGCCGGATGGAGCCACGACGTGGGGATACATCCTCGAAAGGAGGGGCCGTAGCCAACGCTGGATGATCCACGACCAGGGGACCGGGTGAACGGGAGCACCCTGGGCGACAGATGTGGCCTCCGGCACGTTGCATATCACCGAAATCCTCAGCCCGCGCCAGCCAGGCCGCCGACGGGCCGCAGCGCCGGCATGTCCACGCGAGCTCTCACCCCGGTCGGAACCCTGTCGCGGGTCGCGCCACTGGTGGCTAGGCAAGCAGGTCAGCTTCGCTGCGGCGCGCGGATGGCCAACTGAACGATGCGCCATCGACCTGGAAGCCGTAGCAGCCCGGGCTTCTCACCCACGTGGCGCCCGGCCAGCTTCTCACCCCAGTAGACCGGGTCCCGTCCGGAGTGCCAGTGTCGACAATGAATCCCAAATCGGGGCCTTCTCCGAACGTGAGTGTGCCGGCACAACACCGGGTGGCCCCATTCCCGGTTTACCTTCGTCAACTGGGACGTTCGGCTGGTGGCCGCGCTGTGGTACCTGTGACGGCGCATGCGGCGTTGGCTCCTTCGTTGAAGTGGCGGCGGTATCAGACCGACGCACCGCAACGGTAAGAGCTGACGCCAACGTCAGAGGCAAGTGAATGTGCACAACTTTCTCGGGTACCGAGAGAAGGTCCTCACGGCTGCCCACGCCGCGTTCGCCGACCCGCGGGCCGACGTCTCCATGGCTGAGGTCTCACGCCGCGCCGGGGTGGAGATGGCCACCCTCTACCGCAACCTCGCCAACCGGCGCGAGCTTCTCGAAGCAGTCCTCACCACTGAGGTTGACGCCGTCGGCTCTGCCGCCGACACCACCAAATACCGCCGAGCGACGGGCGGCCAGTAGGAGCATCGGCACAGCGCCTGCCGCGACGTTCATCGAGTGGCTGCGCTACCTCTTCACGTTCTTTGCCAGCAAACGCCACGTTGCCTCCGAGCTGCTCAAGCACACTGACAGCGAGGACCCCGTTTTTGGTGGCAGCCGATCTCGAGTCGCCGACGCGGG
>JBBSIF010000030.1:0-22255 GCA_038232255.1 Propionibacteriales bacterium | reverse complement strand
GTTGCCCGCGGGGTCGCGGAAGGAGCAGTCACGGATGCCGTACGGCTGCTCGGTCGGCTCCTGGACGACCTCGGCGTCGCCGCCCTGCAGCCGCTCGAAGGTGCCGTCGAGGTCGGTGGTAGCCAGGTTGATGCTGGCGTAGGTGCCCTTGGCCATCATCTCGGCGATGGCGCGTCGCTCATCGTCGGTGATCCCGGGGGTGGCGGCCGGCGGGTACAGGACGATGGACGTTCCGGGCTGGTCCGGGGGGCCGACCGTGAGCCAGTGCATCCCGCCGTACTCGACGACGTCCCGGACCTCGAAGCCCAGGGTGTCGCGATAGAAGGCCAGGGAGGCGTCCATGTCGTCGTGCGGGAGGAGGGTCTGGTAAATGGTGATGTCCATGGCGGTCACACTAGGTGCGGCTCCGGAACCCTCGCTTCTCGATTCCTGACCGGTCGGGTCACCTGCTTCGCCACGCACGGCGGCATCCCTGCCGTCTCGCGCGTCGCATCGCGCCCGTAGCTGCTGGGCGGCATCCCGACCAGCTCGGTGAAGCGAGTGCTGAAGGTGCCCAGCGACGCGCAGCCGACCGCGAAACAGACCTCGGTGACGCTGAGGTCGCCACGACGCAGCAGCGCCATCGCCCGCTCGATGCGACGCGTCATCAGATAGGAGTACGGCGACTCGCCGTAGGCGCGCCGGAACTCGCGGCTGAGGTGCCCGGCAGACATGTGTGCGCCGCGGGCGAGTGCCTCGACGTCGAGCGGCTGCGCGTACTCCCGGTCGATCCGGTCGCGGACGCTGCGCAGCCGCGCGAGGTCACGCAGGTGCTGCGCCGCGGCGGTTCTGCTGGTCACCGCACGATCGTGCCACGTCAACACGTCTCGTGCCGGCCCTCGAGCACCGCGAGGTCCCGCGCGGCAAACATACGGTGCGCCCACTCCTCGTTGAGGATCGCCTGCAGGCAGCGGCGTACGGCGTAGGTGTCCGTCGGCGGGTAGCCAGGCGACGGCATGGGGTCCGTCGTGCCGGCGAGCACCTCGTCAGTGAGGTCCGCCAGCACCTCGCGCACAACGCTCATGCGGTCGGCACGCAGCGCAAGGATCTCGTCCAGGCTCGGCCGCGCGTCGGGGTCGTTGGGGACCCCAGGGACGTCGCCCATGTCGGTGGCGGGCAGGTCGAGGGCGTCGTACGGTGCCGGGTCCCCGAGCATCGCGCGCTTCACCCAGGCGTCCGTCGCGAAGACGAGGTGGCGCAGCGTCTCGATGAACGACCACTCCCCCTCGACCCGCTCGTGCAGCCGCTCCGGCGCCAACCGCCGGGCACGTTCGACCGTGGGCGGCCAGGACCGCTCGATCACCGTCCCCGCCGCACGGAAGCCGTCGGCGTCGGACGGACGGAGCTTCGCCCGCTCCGGGTGACGGCGGTCGAGCTCGGCCTCGAGCAACGGCCCGATCTCGACGTCGTTGATCGTTACGTTGTCGACCAGTCCGTCGATGTCGATGTTCACGAGGACGGCGCCGCGGATCCTCGCGGCTGTCAGGTCGACGTTGTGGAAACGGGCCCCGGTGAGGTCGACCTCCTCGAAGCGGGCCCCGCGCAGGTCTTGCCCGATGAACTCCGCCATCCGCCCAGCATGGCACCGAGCGCCGACATCCGTCACGGGCAGCGCGCCGCTCTCCTAGACTCTCGCCCGATGCCTGATCCGCTGTTCGACGAGCCCCGCCTCGCCGAGATCTACGACGCCCTGGACACCGACCGCCGCGACCTCGACGCGTACGTCGCCGCCGTCCAGGAGCTCTCCGCTCGCAGTGTTCTCGACGTGGGCTGCGGAACCGGCGTGCTCGCCTGTCAGCTGGCCGCGGGCGGGATCGAGGTCACCGGGGTCGACCCGGCTGCAGCCTCGTTGGAGGTCGCACGGCGGAAGCCGCACGCCGGCGACGTGACGTGGGTCCTGGGCGACGCGACGAGGTTGCCTGCCGACCTTCAGGTGGACATGGCGACCATGACGGGCAACGTCGCCCAGGCGATCGTCAGTGACCAGGACTGGTCCGCCACCCTGCAAGGGATCCGAGGGGCCTTGCGGCCAACGGGCACGCTTCTGTTCGAGACCCGCGACCCGGCTCAAAGGTCGTGGACGCATTGGAACCGCGAGGAGACCTACCGGCAGACGGCCATCCCCCAGGTCGGGACGGTGACCTCGTGGTGTGAGCTGCTGAAGGTCTCGGACGATCTGGTGTCGTTCCGGTGGACGTACGTCTTCGCCGCCGACGCAGGCGTCCTGACGTCCGACTCGACGCTGCGGTTCCGCAGCCGGGACCTCGTCACGCGGACGTTGGCGGAGGCCGGGTTCGCGGTGGAGCAGGTTCGCGACGCTCCCGACCGGCCCGGTCTGGAGCTGGTGTTCGTCGCGCGCGTCAGTCGCTGAGCAGCAGCGCCCGCCAGGCCTGGGTCACCGTCGTACGCCGCACCGGGTCGGTCAGCACATCGACGTTGTCCACCCACTGCTCGACCGAGCCGACACCGGGAGGCAGGCGCCGTACCAACGGGTCTGTGACGCCCTGGAGAAGTCCCGCCGTGACGGACGGCCGCACCGAGACGAACGGACGGTCGAAGAACGGCTCCGCCACCTGGTCCGACACAGGCAGCCCGGCGCCGCGCTGGATGTCGTTGAAGGCGGTCAGCGCGTCGACCAACCTGGCTTGGCGTTCCTGCCAGGTCGCCGCCGCCAGCGCAGCGTGCAAGAACGGCGCCGCGCCTCCGGAGTCGGGCAGCTCGGCGAACATCGTGCCCATCCACTTCGAGTACGGCGGCCAGCGCCGCTGCAGCAGGAATCCCAGGTGCATCGCGACCCTCACCAGATGCCCGGTCGTGACTCGAGAGCCGAGGTCGTCTCCGCGCAAGCCGGCTCGACCGACGAAGGGCAGCTCCTGACCGATGCGGTGCCAGTCTGCCGCCACGACGTAGCGCCACACGTCGCCCGGGTACCAGGCCAGGCGCTCCCGGATCTCGCCGAGCGCCCCGAGAGTGTCGACGAAGACCTCCCCCGCCGTGACCTCCAGCAGCGACTGCCCGCTCAGCGAGAGCCAGTCGACGGCGTCCCATGCCCGGTCCACGGCGACGCCCAGCCGGGACGCCACGAAGTCCTCAGCAGTGGCCACCTGCACCCGGTGGCGGACCACTGGGTCCCAGGTCGTGGCGAAGCGAGTCGGCCATCCGCGGTACTCCGCGGGCAGCTCCCGCTCGAGGTGCTGGTCCACCGCTGCCGTCGACGAGCGCTCGACGAGCAGCGTCAGGCGCAGGCCCCAGTCGTGGTCACGGGACATCTCGTCGTCCAACGCCAGCACGTCTGAGCCGCTGCCCAGGCGGGCACAGGCGTAGCGCAGACCCGGCCATCTCGCCGCGAGCAGCGGGGCCACCACCTCGTCGTGATAGCGCCGCGCCAGGCCTAGACCGCTCAGCTGCACACCGCCATTCTTCCGGGCCGTCCCTTCGGGGTGCTCGAGCGTCGGCGGACTAGCGTTGCACCGTGCCGCGCCCTATCGCCTCAGCCGTCCAGCCCGACCGCGCCGAGCTCACCGAGTTCCTGAGGCAACGCCACCGATGTGTGCTGGTCACTCGGCGTCTGGACGCAGGCCCGCAGTCCTCCCCGGTGTCGTGCGGCATCGACGCCGTCGGGCGCTTGCTGATCTCGACATACCCCCAGCGAGCCAAGGTGAAGAACGCTCGCCGGGACCCCCGCGTGAGCGCCTGCGTGCTGTCCGACGACTGGGACGGGCCCTACGTCCAGGTGGACGGCGCCGCGGGCATCCTCCATCCGCCAGACGCCATCGACGAGTTCGTCACCTACTTCCGGTCCATCTCGGGCGAGCACCCGGACTGGCAGGAGTACCGGGAGGCCATGGTGCACCAGGGTAAGTGCCTGATCCGCGTCACGATCGAGAGCTGGGGCCCGATCGCGACCGGGGGTTTTCCGGCTCCCTAGTGTGGTGCCGGCAGAGCGACCATGATCAACAATGTAGCGTCGCGGGGCACACCGGAGCCGAGGTCACTGATGACGAACGAGGACGGGTCCCGCCAGCCGTCCCAGGCAGACGGGGATTTCGTGACACTCGGGCTGGTCCCGGACGATGCCCGCGCGTTGGTCGCCGAGGCAACAGCGATCGTGGCGGACGCCCGCTCGGACGTCGCTGCCGTCATCGCGTTCGAGGGCGTCAGGGAGACGGAGCTCGGCGCTCGGGACAGGGCGGCGGAGGCCGTGTCCGCGACCGCCGCTCGGACCGCACTGTCGATGGAGTTCCGAGCCGAGGAGCAGGCCGCCGCAATCGCCGAAGCCGCTACGGAGGTCGTCGCCACTGCTGCGGGAGTCGCGGAGGAAACCGCGATCGAGGCAGCCGCCGTGGCGCGGGCGGTGGCAGCGGCAGCCACCTAGGCAGCCTTGGCCGCCTCGGCCGAGGCGGCTGCGGTGGAGAGAGAGGTCGCGCAGGCCGCTGCCGACGTCCAAGCCGTCGTCGAGGCCACCGAACGGTCAGCACGACCACCAACCGGCCAGGACCAATGACCTCATGACCTCATGACCTCATGACCTAGAGTGTTCGCGACCGAACCACCGGGACCGAGGTGACGACTGTGGCCGCGACACTCAAGAAGATCCTGCTGGCTCCGGAGCGCCGCGAGGCGGTCGTGTCAGACCTGCAGTCGCTCGTCGACAGGGAGGTCGCGAGCAAGAGTGGGTTGTCCGGCCTGGCGGTCAAGGGGAGCTTCGCCGTCGTCAAGAAGGTGAAGGCCGGGTTCGTGCCGCATGCGATCAACTCGATGCTGCCCGAGCTCGCGCACAAGCTCCAGCCGTACTACGCGAAGTACGACCCTGCCTCGGACGGCTCCCTGAGCAGCTATCTGGTGGCGAACTCCTCGGCAGTCTCCGACGTGCTCCTCGCCGTTGCGGACGGCCGGGCCCGCAGGTCGACCCACGACGCGGCGAAGAAGGCGTACGCGAAGCTGCGCCCGCAGGCCAAGAAGCACGTCGAGCTCGCCATGCCGGCTCTCGGTGCGGTCATCGAGCAGCACGTCACGGACGACGACCGGGCCGCCTGACGGCCGTCGTCAGGCGCTGAGGCGGACTGGGAAGCCGTGGTCACCCACGGTCCCCAGCCGCTCGGCCTGTAGCTGACTTCCGGGACGACTCGACCAGGCGACGCTCAGCACCGGTCGGCGCTCGACGTCGTCGTACTCCATACACACGTGGGCGACTGCCGTCCGCGACGCCGCCTCGGCGATCGCTGCGGTCACGCGGGCCGTCTCCTCCGGCGGCCAGTAGAGCCGGGTGACGGACTGCCACACCACGGTCAGAACGTCGTCGTCGACGTTCCGCGACAGGCTCCTCTCGAGCCACTCCCCTGCTGGCGCCCGGTCGACGACCGGACGCATCGCGGCGGCCACCTCGAGCGCAGCGGACAACCGCTCGTGACGCTCGACCTGGAACGGCCAGACGAACGACCTCAGCCGCAACCGGCCTTCGGTCGTGGCGACGTCCACCGGTGACAGGTCGCAGCCACGCCGGTCCACGATCTCGAAGGGCTCCGGCCGTACGGCGCCGTCAATCCCGTCCGCCAGTACGACGGGTGAGCCCATCGGCCCGTACGCCCATCCCTGGTTGGTGAAACGGAAGGCGTCCACCAGGAGGTTCAGGCCGGCACTGGCCCCGGGCTCCAACAGCCGCACCTTCTTCCGACCGGTCCCGGCCACCGCGGGGAAGATGCCCGCGAGAAGCGCGTTGGAGCGCCCGACCTCGTTCGTCTGCGGCGCGATCGTCAGAGCCCGGGCCAGCTCGTCGACGTTCGCCGCCAGTACTCGGCGTACCGCGGGCCAGGCTCCGCCATGGTCCGCCGTGCCGCCGAGACAGGGATAGAAGGGCTCGAGCTCGGGAGCGCGCTCCTGCAGGACGATGCGGAACAGTCCCGCGAGCAGGCGCAGCTGGACGACCGACCCCGAAGGCGCGTCATCCCAACCAGCGCAGATCGCCCGGACCGGCCCGCCGTCCTCCCAGTCCGTGGCCATCGCACGCATCAGGTGCGCGTAGAGGTGCGAGTCGTCGCCCGCGTGCCGCCGCATCCGGTCCGCGAGCGTCAGGCCGGAGTCGAAGTCCACGGGCACGGGCGGCTACCGGTCTCCCGCGGTCGTCAGCTCGTCGAGGGCTCGGAGGTCCTCGTCTGTCGGCCGCCACTCCCCCGCCGCCGCGTTCGCCCGCACCTGGTCGCCGCTGGTGGCTCCGGCGATGACCGACCCGATGGCAGGCAGGGCGGCGAGCCCTCCCATCGCCACGTCGAGGATGGACACCGACCTCTCGGCCGCGAAGCCCTCCAGGGCCTCGATCCGGTCGAAGTCCGCGGACTCGAGGCGTTGCCCCTGGCTCGCCAGCCGGGTGCCGTCGGGCGCCGATTCGCCGCGCCGGTACTTGCCCGTCAGCAGGCCGTACTCGAGAGGGAAGAACGGCAGCAGGTCGACCCCGACGTGCTCACACGCCGGGACGAGCTCGGCGTCTGCCGAACGGTCGTACAGCGAGTACTTGTTCTGAGCGGTGACGAACGCCGAGTGGCCCTCACTCCGGGCTCTCCAGTCCGCGTCCACCACCTGCCAGCCGGCGAAGTTCGACGATCCGATGTAGCGGACCTTGCCCTCCGTGACGAGCTCGTGCAGCGCGGCGAGGGTCTCCTCGATCGGCGTCAGGGGATCCGGCGTGTGCATCTGGTAGAGGTCGATCCAGTCGGTGCCGAGCCTGCGAAGGCTCGCCTCCACAGCCTTGCGCAGATAGCGCCGCGACCCGCGCACGCCCCAGTCGGGGCCGTTCGCACCCTGCATGTCCATGCCGAACTTCGTGGCGATGACCACGTCGTCGCGCTGCGGACCGAGTGCCTGTCCCAGCAGCTCCTCGCTGGCACCGAGGCCGTAGGTGTCCGCGGTGTCGAAGAGCGTGATCCCCACCTCGAGCGCCGTCCGCACGACCGACGTGGTGCGTTCGGCGTCGATCCGGGAGCCGAAGGCGTTGCATCCGACGCCGACGACGCTCACGGTGAGGCCCGACTGTCCGAGCTGACGGTAGGTCATGGTCATCGGGTGCCTCTCAGGCGGCGACGGGCTGCTGGTCGCGCACCCACATCGTGAGCAGGCCGCGGAAGTGGGCGAGGAACATCTCGTGCTCGTGCGGCGGGTACGTCGCGACGACGGTCTGCACGAGCAGGTCGTCGAACTCCGGGGACGCCACCCAGTCCAGCACGATCGCGTCGAGATCGGGCAGCGCCGAGGCGCAGAAGTCCACGTACCGGTCCCGCTCGAAGTACCCGTCGGCCAGCTGCTGGTACGCCGCCAGCTTGTCGCCGTACTCGAGGCCCGGGTCGTCGGCCACAGCGAACCAGCTCGTCGTGTCGATGTGCGGCCGGTGGCGACGGTGCGAGGCGACGCAGAACGCCGACCACTTCACGAGCGAGCTCATCGCCCACGGGAAGTAGTAGTGCAAGGACGTGACGGCGACGTCGGGGCAGGCGTTCGCGTAGTCGATCGGGAGGACCGTGTCGCCCTGCACCAGCATCTCGCACGAGTTGAACTCCCAGCGGAACAATGCGTTGACGGTCTGGGCGATGGTCACCGCCTCCGCTCCGACGCCGGCCGAGAGGAAGTCGTGGTCGACCGCATACCGCTCATGCATGGGAAGGTCGGGCCGGAAGTTCATCACCATCGTCTCTGGGCCGATGGTCAGCGCCCGGGCGAACACGTCGTAGGGCTCCACGGCCTTCTGCAGGTGCATGAGCATCTCGCCGGACTCGTCGTAGGCGGCCCACAGGTCGCGGTCGTCGTTGATCCGGGACACCCCACGCCACGCGCCGCCGTCGAACGGCTTCATGTACATCGGGTAGCCCATCGCGTTCGCAATGCTCGCGAGGTCGAAGGACTCGTTGTACCGCTGCGTCGTCTGGTGCCAGCGCACGTTGTCGATCGGGTTCTTGTACGGCACCAGCACGGTGTCGGGAACGTTCATGCCGAGCCGCATCAGAGCGCAGTACGCCGAATGCTTCTCCATCGACTGGAACGTGAACGGGGAGTTCAACAGGTAGACGTCGTCGAGCAGCGCCACCTTCTTCAGCCACTCCCGCGGGTGGTAGTACCAGTGGGCGAGCCGGTCGATCACCAGTCTTTGCCGCGCCGGCGCGCGAAGGTTGAACGGCTCGATACGGACCCGCTCGGTGTCCAGTGTGTGGTCACCGCCGCCGTAGGAGAAGGTGCCGAGGCGTCTCGTGATCGTCTCGAAGGCCCGCGGCCAGTCCTCCTCCATGCCGAGCAGGAGCCCGACGAGGTGATGCTCAGTCATCGTGCCCCTCCAGCTGGTCGCGGCCCACGCCCTCATCCTCGCGCACGGCTCGAGGTCCGCAACACCGTCTCACGTGATGCGATCTCCGGTCTCGTCCGGATGCTCGAACGTCACGTCGATGTCTTGGAAGCCCTTCATCTGCTGGGCCTCCGCCTGACCGGAGTAGGCGCGCCGGTCGCCGGCGGTGAGGTTGACGTCGTCGGTGAAGGGCGTCAGCAGCGCGCGGGGATGCAGCCGGTCCACCCGTACGACGTTGATCTCCACGCAGATGACGACCGCGACTGCCGTGAGGTAGAAGAACGCGATCAAGCCGAGCACGAGCGCGAAGACCCCGTTCGTGGCGCTGGCGTTCCTGATCACGATCTCCACATAGACGACCCCGAAGGACTGCAAGAGCTGCCAGACGACGGCGGCCGTGATCGCACCGGGCGCCACCTGGCGGACCGACAGCTCGCGGGCGGTGGCGATCCGGAAGAGGAACACGAAGACGACGGCGTTCAGGGCGACGGACGCCGCCAGCGCGAGGATGCGCAGCACCGGCCCGAACGACCCGGCACCCAACCCGCCGACGGCCGACAGCACGGTTGTGCCAATGACCGCAAGGCCGGTGGTGGCGACCAGGAGGAGGCTGCGCGCTCTCGCCAACAACGGGTTCGGCCGGCTGGTGCGTGGCACCCCCCACGCGCTGTTCATCGCGTACTGCAGCGCCTGGGCGACTCCGAGGCCGCCGTACACCGAGCCGAGGATGCCGACGACGAGGCCGACGGCTCCACCGCCCATGCGCTGCGGATGGCTGAGCTGGCCCCCCACCACTGGGAACTCGTGCAGCGCCGAGTCGAGCACCTGCTGCTGGAGGGCGGAGTGGCCGGCGAGGACGAACCCCAGGATCGTCGAGAACAGCAGCAGGAGGGGGAACAACGAGACGAAGGCGTAGTAGGCGATCAGCGCCGCCAGGTAGCCACCAATGTCGTCGACGTACTTGTAGACGACCGCCAAGGGGAAGGCGGCTCCACGATGGGTCTGCTGGAAACGGTCCAGCCGCTCCGTGACACCCGACACCCGTGCACCCCTTCAGCCCGCCCCGCCTCGGAACCGGGTCCTGGAACTCTAACCCAGCCGCAGGAGAGGCATCGATACCGGCGCATTTTCGGGTCCCGATCGCGGATTCCTGCCCTCTTTCGGGCAGAATCCTTGATCGAGCTGCTGGCGGCCTGCAGAATGGGCCGCGTGCCGGACCCTGACCTGGTGCGCCGCATCGCGCACTCCGCCGGCCTTCCCGCGGGCGAGGCGGCGCGCATCGTGGCAGACGTCGTCGCGTACTACGCCGAGCCGACGCAGGACTACGTCCGTCGCCGGCACGCCCGGCTCCAGGCACGAGGACTCAGGAACCCGGAGATCTTCGCGGCGATCCGCAGCGAGCTCGCCGACCGGGTGGTGGCGCCGCCGGTGCTCACCGAGCGGCAGCTGCGCCGCATCGTGTACGGCTGACAGGAGAGCGACCATGTGTGGAATCGTCGGGTACGTCGGACGCCAGAACGCCGCCCCGCTGCTCGTCGAGGGCCTGGCGCAGCTGGAGTACCGCGGCTACGACTCCGCCGGCATCGCGGTCCTGGCCGGCTCCGGCATGCGGGTGGTCAAGCGAGAGGGCCGCGTGCGGGAGCTCGCCGCAGCGGTGCCCAGGCGCTTCGCCGGCCGCATCGGCATCGGCCACACCCGCTGGGCGACCCACGGGGCGCCCTCCGACGTCAACGCGCACCCGCACCTGGACGCGTCAGGGAGGGTCGCCGTCGTCCACAACGGCATCATCGACAACGCGGCCGCGCTACGGCGGACGCTGAGCGACGACGGCGTCCATCTCGTCTCCGACACCGACACGGAGCTGGTCGCCCACCTGGTCGGGAGGTCTCAGCGCGACACCCTGGAGGCCGCGGTACTGGAGGCTCTCAGCGTTATCGAAGGCACCTACGGCCTGGCCGTCCTGCACAGCGACTACCCCGACCGGATCGTCCTCGCGCGGAGCGGGTCACCTCTGATCATCGGCGTCGGCGAGCACGAGACGCACGTGGCGTCCGACGTCGCCGCGCTCGTGCGCTACACGACCCAGGTCGTGCACCTCGACGACGGAGAGCTCGCGACCGTCACCGCGTCGGGCTTCTCGACGTTCACTGCGGACGCGCACAGCACCGACCGGCAGCCGACCACGCTGACCACGTCGACGGAGCTCTACGAGCTCGGTGACCACGAGCACTTCATGCACAAGGAGATGATGGAGCAGCCCGCGGCCGCCGAGCGGGCGATCCAGGGCCGCGTCGACGACCGGTTCGCCACCGCGCACCTCGGTGGGCTCAACCTCGACGCCCGCGAGACCCGCGGCATCGCCCGAGTGAAGATCGTGGGCTGCGGCTCGGCGTACTACGCGGGGCAGGCGGGCGCGGCCGTCATCGAGGAGCTGGCGCGCATTCCCGCGGACGCCGAGGCGGCGTCGGAGTTCCGCTACCGCAACCCTGTCATCGAGCCCGACACGCTCTACGTCGCCACAACCCAGTCGGGTGAGACCGCCGACACGTTGCTGGCCGTCCAGGAGATCCGCCGCAAGGGTGGGCGGGTCGTGGGGATTGTCAACGGAGTCGGTTCGACCATCGCCCGGGAATGCGACGGCGGCATCTACCTGCACGCCGGCCCTGAGGTCGCCGTTGCCTCCACCAAGGCGCTGACCAACATGGCGGTCGCCTTCGCGCTGCTGGCGACCCATCTCGGGCGGGTGCGCGACCTGTCGGTGGCCGACGGCAGGCGGCTGCTCGACGGGCTGAAGGCGTTGCCTGACCAGATCGCCACCATCCTTCGAGACGAGGAGCCGTTGGCGGACGTCGCCGGTCGGCTCGCGAAGGCCCCGTCGTTGTTCTTCGTCGGCAGGGTCCGCGGGTTCCCGGTCGCCCGGGAGGGTGCGCAGAAGTTCAAGGAGATCTCCTACCGGCACGCAGAGGCGTACCAGACCTCCGAGCTCAAGCACGGTCCGCTCGCCCTCATCAGCCCCGAGGTGCCCACCGTCGCTGTCGTCCCGCAGGACGAGCTCACCAGCCGCAACGTCGGCGCGCTGCACGAGATCGCTGCCCGGGGCGGCCCGCTGACCGTCATCACGCATGCCGGGGTCGACCTCGACGAGCTTGTCGTCGACCGCATCGACGTCCCGAAGAGCGAACCCGAGCTCGACCCCATCCTGCTCACGATCCCGCTGCAGATGCTCGCCTACTCCGCGGCGCGATCGCTCGGGCACGACATCGACAAGCCGCGCAACCTCGCGAAGTCCGTCACCGTCGAGTGAGTCGTTGTCGCGGTATCTCAGATATGAGATACCCTCCGCGATATGAGTGACGCCTACCTCTCCCGCATCGGCAACCTGATCCGCGACGCCCGGCAGCACCGGGCCCTGACGCAGGCCCAGCTCGCCGACCTGCTGGGCTCCAGCCAGAGCGCCGTCAACCGGATCGAGCGCGGCCACCAGAACCTCACCCTGGAGATGCTGGCGCGCATCGGTGAGGCGCTGGACTCCGAGCTGGTCTCCCTCGGTCCGCCCGGACCGCTCCACCTGCGCGTCGCCGGCGGCACGACGCTGTCCGGCTCGATCAGCGTGAAGTCCAGCAAGAACGCCGGAGTGGCGCTGCTGTGCGCCGCCCTGCTCAACAAGGGGCGTACGACGCTTCGCAAGGTGGCCCGCATCGAGGAGGTCAACCGGATCCTCGAGGTGCTCGCCAGCATCGGGTTCGAGTACCGGTGGCTCAACGCGGACAACGACCTGGAGCTCGTCGCTCCGGTTGAGCTCGACCTGGCGTCGATCGACGAGGCGGCTGCCCGTCGTACCCGCAGCATCATCATGTTCCTCGGCCCCCTGCTGCACGAGCGAGCTCAGTTCGAGCTGCCGTACGCCGGAGGCTGCGACCTCGGCCGGCGGACCGTCGAGCCGCACATGGCGGCACTGCGGCCGTTCGGCCTCGAGGTCAAGGCGACCGAGGGCAGCTACCACGCGGAGGTGAACCCCGCCGTCACCCCCGTGCGCCCGATCGTGCTCACGGAGCGGGGCGACACCGTCACCGAGAACGCGCTGCTCGCCGCGGCCCGGCGGCCCGGCCAGACCGTCATCCGCAACGCGAGCCCCAACTACATGGTCCAGGACCTGTGCTTCTTCCTGACCAAGCTCGGCGTGCGCGTCGACGGCGTCGGAACCACCACGCTGACCGTCCACGGGGTGGCCCAGATCGACGCCGACGTCGAGTACGCGCCGTCCGAGGACCCCATCGAGGCGATGAGCCTGATCGCGGCCGCGATCGTGACGTCGTCGCAGATCACCATCCGTCGCGCCCCGATCGAGTTCCTGGAGATCGAGCTCGCGTTGCTGGAGGAGATGGGTCTCAGCTACGAGCGCACGGCGGAGTACCTCGCGGAGAACGGGCAGACTCGGCTGGTGGACATCACCACCCATCCCTCGACGCTGCACGCCCCGCTCGACAAGGTCCACCCGATGCCCTTCCCCGGCCTCAACATCGACAACCTGCCGTTCTTCGCCGTCATCGCGGCGGTCGCGGAGGGCCAGACGATGATCCACGACTGGGTCTACGAGAACCGCGCGATCTACCTGACCGAGCTCACGAAGCTCGGTGCCTCCGTCACGTTGCTGGACCCGCACCGCGTGCTTGTCGAGGGACCGACCCACTGGTCGGCGGCCGAGCTGATGTGCCCGCCGGCGCTGCGGCCCGCGGTAGTCATCCTGCTGGCGATGATGGCGGCGAAGGGCACGTCGGTGCTGCGCAACGTCTACGTGATCGAACGCGGGTACGAGGACCTCGCGCAGCGCCTCAACGCGCTCGGCGCCTCGATCGAGACGTTCAGCGACAGCTGAGCCGCGTCCGTGGCGGCGAAGCGGCGAGCGGACAGCTACCCGTTCTTCGACAACGAGAGCCGGCCGCTCGCCTTCGCTCACCGCGGCGGCGCGTTCAGCCCTGGCAACCTCGGCATCGAGAACACGATGGTCGCGTTCCAGGCGGCTGTCGAGCAGGGGTTCCGGTACGTCGAGACTGACGCGCACGCCACCAGCGACGGTGTCGTGCTGGCCTTCCACGACTCGACGCTGGACCGGGTGACCGACCTCTCTGGTCCGGTCGCCGACCTGCCGTACTCCCGGGTCCGCCGTGCGCGGATCGCCGGCCGGGAGCCGATCCCGCTGCTCGCCGAGCTGTTGACCTCGTGGCCCGCTCTCAAGGTCAACATCGACTGCAAGTCCCTGCGGGCGATCGAGCCGCTCGCAGCCGTGATCGGCGAGCACCGCGCCTGGGACCGGGTCTGCGTCGCGTCGTTCTCACCGTGGCGGCTCAGCCGGCTGCGGCGTCGACTGGGACCTCGGGTCGCCACGGCGTACGGCACGCTCGGTGTGACCGCTCTGCGGCTGTCGCCGGGGTCGGCGGCCCGGCGACTGGCACCGGCTCAGGCCGGTCTCGCCGCCCAGGTTCCCGTCGCCGCCGGTCCGGTCCCCCTGGTCACACCGACCTTCGTCGACCGGGCGCACGAGCTGCACCGGCAGGTGCACGTCTGGACCGTCGACGACCCCCTCGAGATGCACCGGCTCCTGGACCTCGGAGTTGACGGTCTCATGACCGACCGCACTGACGTACTCCGCGCCGTGCTGACCGCTCGCGGCGCGTGGGCTTAGGTCATCGGCGGGAGCGGCGTCGACGAGGTCCCCACGTGATCGAAGTCTCCCCACGATCCCGCGCCATCTCAGCCTGATCTCAGGGAGGCCGGGAATCATTGTGGGAGTCGGCACGTTGAAAAACATGTCAGCATCACCGACGCGACCACGCATCATCGACTGCACGGGGAGCGAACATGTCAGAACGGGCGACCCTACGAGGATCACGTCTTGGGGGGACTAGCTTCGAGGACGAAAGCGGCATCGAGTTCGCGCCACGCCAGCGGGTGACCTACGACTGCACCAATGGTCACGACTTCGAGATCCCCATGGCCGCCGACGCCGAGGTCCCCTTCACCTGGGAGTGCCCGCGCTGCGGAGCGGAGTCAAAGCAGCGCGACGGCAGTGCTCCTGAGGCGAAGATGGAGAAGCCGGCGCGGACGCACTGGGACATGCTCCTCGAGCGCAGGTCGATCACGGAGCTGGAGGACATCCTGTCCGAGCGCTTGGAGCTGCTTCGCAACGGCGACATCGGCCCGGCTCATCTGCACCGCCGCGGCGCCGCGCGCGCCAAGACCCCGAAGGCACAGCGGACCGCCTGAGGACGAGGCGCTAGGCGTCCTCGTCGTCGGAGTAGATCCGGTGCACTCCCCCGCGGCCGCGCGGTGCTCTGGTCTCGCCATCCCGGACGAGGCGCGATGACGCCACTGCGGCGAGCAACCGCCGTGCCACCGGTCGCGTGAACGGCAGAACGAAGAAGAATCCGAACACGTCGGTGACGAAGCCTGGCGTCAGCAGGAGCACACCTCCAACCAGAACCAGCGCGGCGTCGGCCAGCTCCCTGCCGGGAAGCAACCCGGTGCTGAGCGCCTGCGTCAGGGCGCGCCATGCCCGCACGCCCTCCCGCTTCACGACCCACGCGCCAAGGGCCGACTCCGCGACGAGGAGCAGGACGGTCGGCAGCGCACCGATCTGGGAGCCCACTTGGAGGATGACCCAGATCTCGAGGATCGGCAGGCCGATGAACACGGCCAGGAGGAGAACCGCCCTCATGGACGCCCTCTCCGCACCAGGGCGGTCACGCGGTGCAGATGATGCTGGAAGCCCCAGCGGGTCACGCTGACGAGCGCCTCCCGGACGATGTCGCCGTTCATCTTCGACTCGCCGTACTCGCGCTCGACGAACGTGATCGGCACCTCGACGACCCGGAAGCCGGCCCGCACCGCGCGGCGGGCCAGGTCCACCTGGAAGCAGTAACCCGCCGAGCTCACGTCACCGAGATCCAGCCCCTCGAGGGTCTCCCTGGTGAACGCGCGGTAGCCGCCGGTGGCGTCGTGCAACGCCAGGCCCAGCGCGAGCCGCGCGTACAGGTTGCCGCCGCGCGACAGGAGCTGCCGCCGTGTCGGCCAGTTGACGACCCGCCCCCCCGGCACCCAGCGGGCACCCAGCACGAGGTCGGCGCAGTCGACGGCGTCCAGCAACCGCGGCAGCTGTTCGGGAAGATGGGATCCATCAGCGTCCATCTCGACCAGCACGTCGTACCCGCGGCTCAGCCCCTCCGCGAAACCCGCCAGGTAAGCAGCGCCGAGGCCCTCCTTCGCCGTTCGGTGCAGCACCGACACCTTCGCGTCGTGCGCGGCCACCTTGTCGGCGAGCTCGCCGGTGCCGTCCGGAGAGGCGTCGTCGACGACGAGGACGTCGACCGACGGCACCGACCCCCGGACGCGGTCGAGGACCAGCTCGATGTTCTGCGCCTCGTTGTACGTCGGGATCACCACGAGGGTCCGTCGTCCGGTCACCGCGCCATCCTGCCGGGTCTGTTTCGGTTGCCCAAAGCCGCTACGCCCGTCAGCAGGAGGGCGGCCAGTGCCAGCCCGAGGTCGATCCAACCACCCAGCCGGATCCCCCACGTCTCCCCGCTCGCCAGCGGCACCCGTCGCTCCAGCACGGTCTGCGTGTGGACCGAGCTCTGCGCCAGCACCTCCCCCGTCGCAGACAGGAAGCCGCTGATGCCGTCGGTCGAGGCCACCACGACCTGACGACCGGACTCGACGGCACGGTACCGGGAGATCGCGAACTGCTGCTCGAGCTGGCCGGTGCCGGCGTACGTCGCGTTGTTCGTCTGGACGACGAGCAGCTGGCCACCTCCGTCGACGAGGCTCCTGACCAGCCCGTCGTAGGCCACCTCGAAGCACATCAGGTCACCGATGGGTGTCGCGGCGATCCTCAGCACCCCGTCCCGCGAACCTGGAGCGAAGTCCTTGGGGATCTCGTCGAGGCGGCTGATCAGCTTCGTCAGCAGGCTGCGGAACGGGATGTACTCCCCGAACGGCACAAGGTGCTGCTTCACGTACCGCTCGCCTGGCCCACTCGTCGGCGACCAGACGATGCCGGCGTTCTGCACGTGGTCGGCGTCCGGGCCGCGCAGGACGGCGCCCACCAGCACCGGCACCTGGAGTGCTGCCACCGCGCCGTTGATCTGCGCATAGGCGGAGCGGTCGCGAAACGGGTCGATGTCGGTGGAGTTCTCCGGCCAGATGGCGAAGTCGGGGCGGGGAGACTCGCCCGCCTTGACGCGGGCCGCGAAGGAGCGCGTGGCCGACGCATGGTTGTCCAGCACGGCACGCCGCTCGGCGAACGCCGCGAGGCCGTTCCCCGGGACGTTGCCCTGCACCGCAGCCACCCGCACCGAGCCCGCCGAGCCGGCCAGGCCGGCCGGCAGCACGAGCGTGACCAGCACCAGGGCGGCCGCAACCGCGACGCGGACCGCGCCCGTCCCAAGCTGCCGCCGCTGGAGCGCGTCGACGACCAGCGCGACCACCAGGACCGCCACGAACGACACCAGGGCGGTCCCGCCGAGCCTGCCGTACCGGTCGAAGGGGGTGGCGGCGAGCCCGAAGGCCAACCGCCCCCAGGGCAGGCCGCCGAACGGGACCGTGCCCCGCAGCAGCTCGGCGCCGACCCAGCCTGCCGCGACCGCAGGAGGCCACCACCGGTACCAGCTGACCCATGCCCACGAGAGCCCCATCAGCGCGTAGAAGGAGCCCTCGATCACGGCAAGCGCCAGCCAGGCGTCGTACCCGATGACCTGCAGCCACGGCATCAGGACCAGCATGAAGCCGATACCGAACGCCCAGCCGTACCCAAACCCTGCCCTGCCGCGCTGGTGGTGCGTGACGAGCAGCAGCGCCGCGATACCGAGCGGCATGAGCCAGGTCTGGTCGTACGGCGGAAACGCCACCCCGACGGCGCAGCCGGCGACGCCCGACGCCAGTGCACGCCCTCCGACGAGCAGACGCTGCGCCGCGGACATGCGGCGAGCCTACGCCGCGCGACAAGCCGCCCGACGTCGCAGAAGGACCCGGTCCCCTTCGAACCGGACGTCGCCCCACTGGAGGCAGGGCCGCCGCCCGTTGTCTACTGGAGACCGGGTCTCTGCGTCGTCCATCCACGCCCGGTGGCCTGCCGTGCGGTCAGGCGAAAAGTGCTGGGTATGGATCGGGAACCCAGTTTCCCGCGACCTCCCTGACACCGGACCCGGGCGGTCCGAGGTGGACTCGCGGAACATTGCCAACTCCTGGTTCGGCTGTCAACCGACCGCTGACCTGGGACGATGCGCGAACGCGCAGGTCACAGCGGGGTGCCGTTCACCTCGCGTTCGCCAGTAGTTTGCCGTCATACGGCGTGTCGCAACAACACGCCGTGCGCGATTCAGCGGGCCGGGACCACGACGGTCCCGACCGCCGACGTGGCGAGGAGAGGAGGGTCGAGCACCTCGGCGCTGGACGTCCCGAGGTCCGGCCGGCCGCGGCAGATCACGCTCAGAGTGAGGTCCAGGGTTCTCGAGCGGGTACCCACCCGGATGACGCGTGCGGTCACCTCCAGGACGTCACCGGCGCGCACCGGCGCCCGGAACTGGACGTCGGAGTACGACGCAAACAGCCCCTCGTCGCCGTCGGTCCGGATGCAGACCTCGGTCGCCACGTCACCGAAGAGGCCGAGGCTGTACGCGCCGTCGACGAGGTTCCCGGCGTAGTGGGCGTGCGAGTGGGGCACGTAGTGGCGGTGGCTGACCGAGAGCCCCAGACGCGGGTCGTCACTCATGGCTTCTCCTGCCGGTGATCTCGTGGACCAGGTAGCTAGCGACCTCGCCCGGCGTGGTCCCCCGCGTGAAGACGCGGTCGACGCCGAGCTCGTCGGCCTGGCTCTCGTCGAAGCGCGGACCGCCGATCACGAGGACCGGACGCGCCGGGCGTGGATAGGCCTCGTTGAAGGCCGCGGACATCTCCCTGGTGTTGAGGATGTGAGCGTCGCGCTGCGTGACCACCTGCGACACGAGTACGGCGTCCGCCCCCGCCTGCCTGGCCTGAGCGACGAGGTCGGGGACCGATACCTGGGCGCCGAGGTTGACGACCTTCAGCTCCCGGTAGTACTCGAGACCCTTCTCGCCGGCGAAGCCCTTGATGTTCAGGATCGCGTCGATGCCGACAGTGTGGGCGTCGCTGCCGATGCAGGCCCCGACGACGACCAGCCGGCGGCGCAGCAGCCGCTTGATGGCGGCGTTGACCTCCTTGGGGCTGAGCAAGGGGTAGTCGCGTTCGAAGACCTCGACCTTGCCGACCTCGACGAGGTGGTTCACGCGTCCGTACACGACGAAGAACGTGAACTCCGGCCCCATCGCCTTGGCATGCACGACAAGGGCGGGGTCGATCCCCATCTTGTTCGCGAGCTGGGCGGCCGCGCCCTCCGCCAGCTTGTCGTGCCGCATCGGGAGCGAGAACGAGACCTGCACCATGCCATCGCCCGTCGTGTCGCCGTACGGGCGCAGGATGTGCGGCGGACGATCCGTCATCGGCCGTCCAGGATCTCGCTGGCGGGGTTGTAGTACTCGCCGGAGCGCCGCGCCACGCCCTCGAGGCCCTTGCCCGCGTCGGCAGGCCGCTTCATCAGACCGAAGGTCCCGTCGGCGATGGCGTCGAGCAGGCCGGCCTCGTGGCCGACGATCTTGTCGAGCAGCATGATGGACTCCGCCAGCACCTGGTGAGCGCGGTTGGCGATGAAGCCGTCCGGGGTCGGGTGGAAGTCCTCGGCGAGGCGACCGGCCGCGTCCATGACGTAGCGGACGTTCTGCAGCGCCAGATCGCGGTCGGACAGCCACGGGGTGACGACGGCCTCGGTCATCATGCCGACGAGCAGGATGTCCTGGTCGGTCAGCGCGCCGGCCAGGTTGAAGAACCCGTCCAGCAGGTACCCCCTGAAGACGTCACCGGTCATGTGCTTGGTCGGAGGCATCCACTTCAACGGTGCCTCGGGGAACAGCGTGCGCGCCAGCAGCGCGTGCGCCAGCTCGAGGCGGAAGCTGTCGGGCAGGTCGGGGTTGATCTCGAAGGCGTGACCGAGACCGAGCTGCCAGTCCTCGAGCCCTGCCTCCTTCGCGAAGTACTCGTTCAGCAGCTGGCTGACGGTGACCGTGTGCGCGGCCTCGACGGCGTCGGCGGTCGTGAGGTAGTTGTCCTCGCCGGTGTTGATGATGATGCCCGCCCGGGCGTGGACCTGGCGGCTGAAGCGTTGGTCGACGAAGGTCCGGATCGGGTTGATGTCGCGGAAGAGGATGCCGTACATCGAGTCGTTCAGCATCATGTCCAGCCGCTCGAGGCCAGCGAGCGCCGCAATCTCCGGCATGCACAGTCCGGACGCGTAGTTGGTCAGGCGCACGTAGCGCCGGAGCTCCGCGCTGGTCTCGTCGAGGGCGGCGCGCATCAGCCGGAAGTTCTCCTGCGTCGCGTAGGTCCCCGCGAAGCCCTCGCGAGTGGCGCCCTCGGGGACGTAGTCGAGCAGCGACTGTCCGGTCGAGCGGATCACCGCGATGATGTCGGCTCCACCGCGCGCCGCGGCCTGCGCCTGCGGGATGTCCTCGTAGATGTCGCCGGTCGCCACGATGAGGTAGATCCACGGCTTCTGCCGCGGGTCGCCCCACCGCTTGACGAGCCGCTCGCGCTCACGGCGGCGCGCGTCGATCCTGCGCACCCCGCGCGTCACCTGCCGGCGGGCTGCCGCCTTCGCGCTCGTGGCCGCTCGCCCGCTCGGCAGCTCGAAGCGGACGTCGCCCGCGGCGGCCCGTCGAGCCAGGTCGGCGAGATCGGGGATCTCGTAGCGTCGCAGGGCGTCCCACACGGGCAGCGCGACGCCGTGCTCGAGACCCACGTCGCCGCGTACGGCGTCCAGCAGCCGGTTGACCCACGGCGTGCCGTCCGGGTCGGCGCCGGCCAGCCCCGCGAGGCGCAGGGTCGCCCGCTCCACCGAGACCGTGGTGTGCTGGCTCGCCAGCGTGACGATGGGCCCGCCGGCCCGCTTCGCGAGGCTACGGGCTCGCTCGACGGTGGCGGGGTCGAGGTCGACCCGTGGGCGGGTGCGGGCGCTCATGCGGGGTCCTCGGCGTCGAAGGCGACGGCACCGGAGACGACGGTGCGCACGCACGTCGGCAGCGCCCCGTCGTGCGCGATGTCCGGCAGGGCACCGCCGTCGGGTGCGGGCGGCAGGCCGGAGGCGTCCCAGATCGCGTAGCTGGCGTCGGCGCCGGGCGACAGCACGCCGGCCTCGTCGTGGCCGCGGGCTCGGTGTCCTCCTCGGGTGTGAGCCGCGAACGCGGCGGCCAGGCTGAGCCGTTCGTCGGAGCGGGAGTGCAGCACCGCCGCCCGCACGCCGGCCCAGGGGGCCATCGGCGTCACGGGACTGTCGGAGCCGAAGGCGAGCAGCACGCCGGCCCGGTGCATGGTGGCGAAGGGGTTCATCGTGGATGCCCGCTCGGCACCCAACCGCCGCTCATAGAGGTCTTCGGCACCTCCCCAGGCGGCGTCGAACGCGGGCTGCACGCTGGCGACCACGCCGAGGGCCGCCAAGACGGCAATGCCCTCGGTGCTCGGCATCTCGACGTGCTCCAGCCGGTGCCGCGCGGCCACCATCCGCGCGGTACCGAGTCGCTCCGCCGCCTGCCGGAGACCGGCGACGACGGCGTCCAGCGCTCGGTCGCCGATGACGTGGAAGCCCGCCTGGACGCCTCTGCCGGTGCACCAGACGACATGGTCGCGAACGTGCTGCGCGTCGACGTACAGGTGCCCCGAGGTGTCGGCGTCCGCGTAGGGCGCGTTCAGCGCGGCGGTCCGGGACCCGAGGGCGCCGTCGGCGCACAGGTCACCCGCGAACCCGGCGACTGCCGCGTCCGGGTGCTCGCCGCCCTGCAACGCCCCCCAGTAGCCGACGACGTCCGGAAGGACGTGCTCGGCGCGGAGAGAGTCGACGAGGTCGAGATCGTCGTACGGCGCGATGTGAGGTGCGTTGACCTCGTGGACGCACGTCAGACCGACGCTGGCAGCACGTCGCAGCGCTGTCAGCAGGGCTGCGCGCCGCTCGTCGACGCTGCGCAAGGAGTCCACGACGGCGCGCGCGGCGTGATGGGCGTCGCGGTCCACCGCGCCGTTCCCGCGCCAGCCGGGGAGGGTGGTGATCGAGCGGTCCAGCTCCACGAGCGCCGCTGTCACTACAGCGGAGTGCGCGTCGACCCGGCTGGCATAGGCGACCCGCCCGCCGACCGCTCTGTCCAGCTCGGACCCGGTGAACGCTCGGTCCTCGGGCCAGCGGCTCTCGTCCCAGCCGTGCGCCACGACGACGCGTCCGGTGCTGTCGCCGCAGCCGTTGGCCAGCTGGTCGAGCGCGTCCGGGAGCGAGGTCGCCGTGCTCAGGTCGAGCGTCTGCAGGGCGAACCCGGTCTTGCCCACATGGACGTGGGCGTCGACGAAGCCAGGTGTGACGAGCCGGCCCGCCAGGTCGCGCACGTCGTCGACGTCGCGGACCTGCCCCGCCGCTCCTCGCTCGTCGCCGACCCAGGCCACCGTGCCGTCGACCGTGACCATCGCGGTCGCTGCCGGATGAGCCGGCGAGTGCACGGAGCCACCCCGGAGGAGCACACGGGAGTGCGGCGCGGGCATGCTGTCTATCCTGCCTGCTGCGACCGCGGATGCGTCGTGGAGCCGAGGCGCTGCTCGAAGAGCCGGCGGACGCCCCCGTTGGTGCGCAGCAGGTCGAGGGCGAGAGCCGCGTGCCCGGGAACGTAGCCGTTGCCGACGAGCATCGTGACGTCGGAGGCGAGGCCCTCGGCGCCGAGCGCCGCCGCGGTGAACGACGTCGCCATCGAGAAGAAGATCACGGTTCCACCCTGGTTCGTGGAGAGGATC
>JBBSIF010000029.1:0-23577 GCA_038232255.1 Propionibacteriales bacterium | reverse complement strand
CGCTGCTGCAGGAGCAGCTGCACGCCGTCCTGGACACCCTTTCCGAGCGGGAGGCCGGCGTCGTCTCGATGCGCTTCGGACTCACCGACGGTCAGCCGAAGACGCTCGACGAGATCGGCAAGGTCTACGGCGTGACGCGCGAGCGCATCCGCCAGATCGAGTCCAAGACGATGTCCAAGCTGCGACACCCCTCCCGCTCGCAAGTCCTGCGCGACTACCTGGACTGAGCGCAACGGCGGCCCACGGACACGCTCGGCTCTGCTCGACCCCTGAAGACCCGTCAGGGAGTACCCGCGTCCGAACACCAAGGGGCGAACGCAGCCCGACCTGTCACCAGAGGTCATCTTGAGCAACGGGAGACGCAGACCCGGACCCGCCGCTATCCGTCGAGTCAGCACCGAGACGAAGGCGTCGACGAAGACCACCGAGCTGTATGTGTATCTCGCAGCCGTTGCGGCCGTGGTCATCACCGCCCTTGTCGTCGGAGACGGCGGCAATGGCGTCGACCCGGTCAACGCACAGGAGGCGTTGCGGCGACTCCGACGATTCAGACGACGTCTGAGCCCGCGTGTCAACACGGTCATCGCGACGTCGGGTCCCCACCGATATGCATGCCCATCGGGCTGTTGGTGGTCAACGGCCCACGGAGGGGCCGACGCTGATGGGGCGCATCTCGTGTCCGACCCCACCTCACAACGATCTACGTCGACTCCTTCCTCCGCATCGACCGGGTGGATGGTGACGCCGTCTCCATCGCCTGCAGGTTGTCGTGCAAGGCGTTCCTGGTGCCCTCCGGACAGCCATGTGACACCCCGTCACCATGCCAGCCCCACGGGTACACGACCACGCCGGCCACGGCCCGACCTCACCGTCCCTAGCGCGCGACTATCCCGATTGGACCAATGGAGTAGGCGCAGCCATTCGGGTCAGCTGCGAATTTCCATCCGGCGGCCGCGACCACGACGGCCTCACTTACGACGCACAGCACCCCGAGGGGCTCGAGCCAGGCGCCGACATCGTCGGCCTGCTGAGGAAAGGCCACGAGCCGAGTCGCGACGTACGCCCCGACGGCACTGGCGCACAGACCTGCTGCCAGCGCATAGGCACGAACCGACGACCTGAACGTGAGCAGGCCGGCGATGCCGAGAGATGCCACCGTGAAGGCGATGAAGAGGACGCCCATATAGGGCGCTTCTCGTAGATGTTCGGCCGTCACCGGGATATGGCTGACACCAGCGAGGACCATGAGGCTGACGATCAGCCAGTGCGCCGGGCTGGTGGGGTTGTCGCTGCGGGAGCCTTCGCCGCTCTTGTCGTTGCGGTCCTCCCGCCAGACGCAGCCCATGAAGGCGACGAACGCTGCGACCACGATGACAAAGTGGCCGAGGTGCACAGACAGCATCCCCGCGCCTGAGTGCGAGTGGGCGACCAGCCGACCCGCATCGACGACCACGGAACACTGACCCGTCATCGGGCGACTCCTCCCTCGAACTGCTGCTGTCCTGATCCTATGGACTGCTCGGCCGAACCCTGGATGCTCGCAGCCCTCGATGGGCCGTTTCCGTGACAGCACCCCCACGTGCAGCCTAGATTGCAGCCAACCGGCTGACCGTCGGCTTTCGCAGGGGACAGGGGACGAGACATGAGGACGAATCTGCTGGTGGGTGCCGCGGTGGTGGGCCTACTGTGCGCGGGAGGGTCAGCAGGCGGCTCCGTCGCCTCGGGGGGCACACAGTCCTCGTGTCCCCCTGGCGCGGCGACGAACGCCCGACTGGCCAAGGGAGCTACGGTCCAGGACCCGAACACGGTCAGCGCTTCACGCGCCGCCGACATCGACGCGCAACTGCGTGCCCGGCTGGCGACCATGGACTATCCGGTGGGCGCCGACGCTCTGCCGCCGGGGTCGGTGAACATCTACGTCCATGTCCACGTGATCACGAGGGACGACGGCACTGGTGGCGTTCCTCCGAGGATGATCATCCGTCAGATGAACACGATGAACCGCGGCTACTCGGGTCAGAGCGCCCCTGCTCACTCCACGGACACGCCATTCAGGTTCACCCTGAAGTCGGTCGACCACACGGCCAACAGCGACTGGTTCCACTGGAGCTACCCGGGCGTCGACCGGCACGACGATCTCGAGGCGAAGACCGCGCTGCACCAAGGTGGCACCAAGGACCTCAACGTCTACATCGCCAACCTCCAGAACGGCCTGCTCGGATACGCCACCTTTCCGGGAGGGCGTCTGTTCAGGGACGGCCTCGTCCTCTTGAACGAGTCGCTGCCCGGCGGCAGCGCGGCGCCGTACAACGAGGGTGATACCGCGACCCACGAGATCGGCCACTGGCTCGGGCTGTTCCACACGTTCCAGGACGGCTGCGACAATCCTGGCGACCGGGTGGCCGACACGCCGTACCAGGACAACGGCAACAACATCTTCAGGTGCAACGAGTCCGCCGACACGTGTCCCAAGAAGTGGGGCAAGGACCCGGTGCACAACTTCATGAGCTACGGCGACGACCCCTGTCTGGACCGGTTCACCCCCGGGCAGGCCGTGCGGATGTCGGACACCTGGGTTGCCTACCGCGCTGCCAAGTAGCCGAGCGTCACGACGCCTCCTGGAGCCGGGCCAGCAGCTCCTGCACGCGGGACCTGATCTCGTCGCGAATTCGGCGCACCGTCTCGATCTCCTGGCCGGCGGGGTCGTCGAGCTGCCAGTCCTCGTACGACTTGCCCGGATAGAAGGGGCAGGCATCACCGCACCCCATGGTGATGACGACGTCGGCCTCCTGGACGGCGGCGGTCTCGAGCGGCTTCGGCCGCAAGCCCCCGATGTCGATGCCGTCCTCGGCCATCACCTGGACCGCGGCCGGGTTGATGCTGTCGGCGGGCGCGGAGCCTGCCGACAGCACGGTGACGGCATCGCCGGCGAGATGCGTCAGGTAACTGGCAGCCATCTGGGATCGGCCGGCGTTGTGGACGCAGACGAAGAGCACCGTGGGCGTCGGTCGGGCTCCCTCAGGCATCCTTCGTGCCGCCGATGAGAGCCGCGACGTCTGCCAGCGCCGCGGTCCTCGCCTTGTAGTACACCCAGACGCCGCGCTTGCTCCTCTCCAGGAGCCCGACATCGTGCAACACCTTGAGGTGATGGCTGATGGTGGGCTGGGACAGCTGGAATGCGCCGGAGAGGACGCACACGCACACCTCGCCGTCGGTCGAGGAGGCGATGAGCGACATGAGGCGCAGCCGGACGGGCTCGGCGAGGGCCTTGAGCAACGGCGCGACGCGCTCGGCCAGCTCCACGGTGAGGGGCTCACGTTGCAGCGGAGGACAGCACGCTGCGGTCTGGACCGGGGTCAGCTCGAGCAAAGACTTAGGCATCCGTCTATGTTGACATGTGTCTAACTTTATGGCAACCTGACGCGACATTGATGTTCATCGATACAGGAGGCACTCATGTCCCGCATCCAGCTGGCCCTCAACGTCGACGATCTCGAGCAGGCGGTCGCCTTCTACAGCCGTCTCTTCGGATCCGAGCCGGCGAAACGCCGACCGGGCTACGCCAACTTCGCCGTCGCCGATCCGCCCTTGAAGCTTGTTCTGATGGAGAGCCCCGGCCAGGGGGGAACGCTCAACCACCTGGGAATCGAGGTCGAGGACGTGGACAGCGTCGACAGCGAGCAGGCGAGGCTCGCCGGACAGGGGCTGGCGTCGATCGACGAGCGGGGTACGACGTGCTGCTACGCGAAGCAGGACAAGTTCTGGGTGCAGGGCGCGCCGAACGGAGAGCAGTGGGAGGTCTACACGGTGCTCGGCGACAGTGAGACCTTCCGCGACGCCGACACCGACGCCGACGGCTGCTGCGGTGGAGGCGGTTCGCCGCGGGGCTCCGACAGGGTCGCAGCCGCGTGCTGCTGACCCGGGCTCGAAGAAGAACAGCGGCACTCGTCGAGGGCCGGCGCGGGCCTGTTTTGAGTCTCTCGTTCTGCGGGTACATGCTTCTCCAAACCGACGAGGAGGTTCTGTGCTCGCACCGAGTCCGCGCGGCCCCGCCAGCGAGCTTGTCGTGTCCTGGCTGCGAGGCGAGCGAGCCCCAGACCCCGACGAGGGAGCGGCCGTCCTGCGGGCCCGGCCTCGCGACCCGGACCCGATCCTCGACGAGGACCGGCAGATCACGCTGTGGATGCTCTACGAGCTGCACTACGGAGGCTTCGACGACGTCGACGAACGGTGGGAGTGGGCACCGGAGACGCTCGCCGTCAGGCGGCTGCTCGAGGCGGACTTCGAGACGTCGCTACGCCGGTCGGCAGCGCACCTCTCGACCCGGATCGAGCACGGGGACGGCGACATCGCCACCCGCTTCTTCGACCTAGCCACGAACACGGTGACGCCGCCGCTGACCGCCTACCTGCAGCGCCAGGCCACCGCTGAGCAGATGGTCGAGTTCCTCATCCACCGCAGCATCTACCAGCTGAAGGAGGCCGACCCCCATTCGTGGGCGATACCGCGCCTCGTAGGAGCCCCCAAGGCGGCACTTGTCGAGATCCAGTACGACGAGTACGGCGCCGGGCGCCCCGACAGAGTGCACGCGACCATGTTCGAGGCTGCCCTGGAGGCGTGCGGGCTCTCCAGCAGCTACGGGTCGTACCTCGAGCAGGTTCCCGCGGTCACGCTTGCCGTCAACAACGCGATGAGCCTCTTCGGCCTGCACCGGCGGCTGCGGGCAGCGGCGATGGGGCACCTCGGCGTGTTCGAGTCGACCAGCTCGCTGCCGGCTCACCGGATCTCCCGGGGGCTGCAGCGGTTGGGGTTCCCGGAGGTCGCCTCGGCGTACTACGAGGAGCATGTCGAGGCCGACGCGGTGCATGAGCAGCTTGCTGTTCGCGGCATCTGCGCGGCGCTCGCCGCCGAGGACCCCGCTCTCGTCGGCGATCTCGCCTTCGGCGCAGGCGCCTGCCTGTACCTGGACGAGCTGGCCGCGCAGCACCTGTTGGACGCCTGGGCAGCCGGGCAGTCCGGACTGCGTCTCGACCAGGAGCCCGTTCGCAGCGTGAGCGGCGCCTGACCGATGCCGACTGCGACGCCGAGGCAGGTGACGTACGTGCTGCCGATCAAGGTCGCGGAACGGGCGGACGGCACCGATCTCACCGGCTACCTGCGGTGGCTCGCGACCCGCGCTGACGTGGTCGTGGTCGACGGGTCGAGAGCGGACGTCTTCGACGCCCACGCGAGAGCCTGGGGGAACGTCGTCGCCCATCTGCCGGTCGCCTCGAGGACCCGTAACGGCAAGGTGGCGGGGGTTCTCGACGGTGTCGCAGCGGCCGTGACGCCATACGTCGTCATCGCCGACGACGACGTCCGCTATGACGAGCAGTCGCTTGCCGCCGTGGTCGGGCGGCTTCGCACCTGCACGGCCGTCATTCCGCAGAACTACTTCGAGCCCACGCCGTGGCACGCCCGGTGGGACACCGCCCGGAGCCTGGTCAACCGCGCGTTCTCCACCGACTACGCGGGCACGCTGGGCGTCAGGCGGGATGCCCTCGTGGCGACCGAGGGATACTGCGGAGCCGTGCTCTTCGAGAACCTGGAGCTGCTGCGGACACTGACGAGCCGGGGGTTCGACGTCTGCTCTGCCGCCGACATCTTCGTGCGACGGCACCCGCCGACGGCGCGGCACTTCGTCGGCCAGCGAGTGCGCCAGGCGTATGACAGCAGGTCCCAGCCGGCTCGGCTGGTCGCGGAGCTGCTCGTGGTCCCGACTCTGCTCGCTGCGTTGACCTGGCGCCGCAGCGCCGCCGCCGCGATCCTCACCTCGACGGTGGCCGTGGCCGAGACGGGACGGCGACGAGGGTCGGGCAGGGAGGTTTTCGCGTGGGACAGCGCGTTGTGGGCGCCGGTCTGGCTGCTCGAGCGAGGCGTGGCCTCGTGGCTGGCGATGCTCGCGGCGTTGCGTGGCGGAGTGCGGTACGGCGACGGGAGGCTGCGCACCGCCGCGCACAGCCGCCGCGAGCTGGCCGGACTCGGCTGCCCCGAGCGGTCGTGCGCGTGCGTCACACCGTGGCGGTCCCGCACGGAGCGCTCAGATGCGTCCTGAGGAGCCGAACGTCCAGGTCATCTGCTGCCCGGGTGGTCCGATGCTCGTCCGAGGCATGACGGAGGTGACCGACGACGCCGGTGTCGTGCACCGCACGACGCGGCCGGTCGTCGCGATCTGCCGCTGCGGCAAGTCGTCACGCTCTCCGTGGTGCGACGGCACCCATAAGCTCGTCGGCCCGCGCCGACAGGGCGCCGGGGACGGGACGGGCAGGCCCTGAGAAGCGTCACCAGAGGTGCTCAGCCCTTGAAGGCGTCCTTGACCTTCTCGCCCGCCTGCTTGAGGTTCCCCTTGGTCTGGTCGGTCTTGCCTTCGGCTTCGGTCTGCTCGTCGCCCGTGGCTTTGCCGAGCGACTCCTTCGCCTTGCCCTTGAGCTCCTCGGCCTTGTTGTCGATCTTGTCGCTGTCGCTCATGGTGCTCCCATCGACGGAGTGAGGGGTCTGAGCCGCAACGCTACACGCCGACGCTTCGGCGTACGAGGCGCGAAGCAGCAGCGCCAGCCCCGTCGGGTCCTTCCGAACGACGCCCGCACCCACTATCGTCCGTGCAGGACCGCTGCGGGCAGCGAAGGGGTCCGGTCCGCCGGGTCATCCTCATGGCGAAGACGAAAGGGAAGCCAGTGAGCAGCATGGGCACGAATGCGGGCAGCTCGATGCAGGAGACCGTCTACGAGTCGGCTCGCCGCCTGCTGGCCGAGCGGGACGGCAAGGAGTCCGAGGTCACGTCGTGGCTGCTGGGCAGCGAGGTCGCCCGCGACACGGGCCTCGACAAGGACCTGGTCCTTCAGACCCTTGTCGAGCTCGGCAACGACCGGCTGCGGGTCAAGATGGCGGCTGGGGGCGACGAGGTCGAGGTGATCGGCGTCGGCGACTCCGCTGCCGGCGGCTCGCTCAGCTAGCGCTAGCGCCGACCGGCCTCGTCTTCAGCGCGCGCAGCTGCGACGGGCGCCGTACCTGGACGCGACCGTCGACGACCCGCACCTCCGCGACCGGCTGGGGACGGCTGGCCGGACCGGACACCACCGTGCCGTCGTCGAGCCGGAAGACACTGGAGTGCCACGGGCACGTCACACAACCCTCGGCGAGGTCGCCTTCGTGGAGCGGTCCTCCGCGGTGCGTGCATCGGTCGGCGAGAGCCCTGATCGTGCCGTCGGTGCGGGTCAGCAGGACCGGTACGCCGCCCGCCGGTCGCATGATCGCCGTACCGTCCAGTACCTCCGACTCGGCTGCCACGTCCGTCCATCCGGCGGGGAAGTGCTGGAAGCTCGTGGTGTCGACGCCGACGCCGAGGGCGTAGACGAGGTGGCCGCCCAGCCATCCGCCGGCTCCGAGCGCCGCGGCGCCCGCTAGCGACAACGCCACTCCTCGGGCTCCGCGCCCGCTGCGCCGGGCTCGCCAGCTGCTCGCGTAGAGCAGCAGCGCCGCTGAGTTGGCCACGGCGTGCGCGGCGCCGACCCGCCGCTCCGCGCCGGAGGTGGTCACCCAGTCGCTGGCCCCCGCCAGCGCGGTCGGAATCGCAGTGAGGATCCCGAAGCCGACGAGCCGCTTAGCCGCTCGCCGGTCTCCGCCGGTGAGGTCGAGGTATGTCGCGGCGGTCCATGAGCCGATCGGTACGGCGACGAGAACCGGATGCACCGGATGACCGATGGGAGTTCCGCTCAGCGCGTCCCGCAGCGCTGGCCGGCTGAGCGCGCGTCCGACTGCGCCGGCGACCACCTCACTCGGCCGGTCGAGGACGGTGGCCTTCTCGATCCCAGCGGCCAGCCGCTCGAGGGTGGAAAGCAACGTCCTCATGGCGCTTCTCCGATCTCGGTCGTCACGTCCTCAACCTATGGTGTCATCCGGGCGGCGGCCAGTCACGCGATGAGGACCGCCCCGACGACCCAGATCCCCGCCGCGACGAGGGCTCCGGCGAGCTCGATCAACAGGGACAGGCCGACCGCGCGAAGCGCCGACTTGGTGGACGGCCACGCCGCCGCGTGCCGGCCGAGCCGGCCCCGCTCGACGACGTAGATCCCCAGGAGGAAGCCGAGCGGGAGCCCGACGACCGGAACTACGAAGAACCCGACGATGGCGGCCAGCGTGCCCGCGAGCAGGGTGGACCGCGGGACGTGGTCGGCAGCAAGTCGCCTGCCCGGTACGACGTACTTGCCCACCTGCGAGCCGATGAGCACCGCCGCGGCGACCGCGAACGTCGCCCAGCTCGCCCAGGACCCGATCGCGTAGGCCCATCCGAGAATGGCGCCGAACACCAGCGCCGCGCCAGGCAGGACCGGCAGCACGATCCCCACGAGCCCGACCACAATGACGAGCCCCACCAGCGCCGTCTCGGACCCCGTCACAGAAGCGTGCTCACGAGACGGCGATGACGGCCACCGCGGCGGTGACCGTCATCATTGGTCGATGGTCGGGAAGGACCCGGACGAGCTCAGCGTCCTTGCGGGCCGGTCGATCCAGGGCCGCTCGGTGTCGGGCCGGTGGGACGAAGCGTGCCTGTCTCGTCGTGGATGGTGGAGGCGACCTGGTGAAGCTTGTCGGCGTGCTCGCGCGCGTGGTGTGCGCAGAACATCAGCTCGCCGCCGCTGGCCAGCTCGACCCGGACGTAAGCCTGTGCGCCGCATCGGTCACAGCGGTCGAGGGCAGTGAACTTGGGACTTGGTGCGACGGCTGTCGTCACGTGTGCCTCTTTCCGTATCCGTTGGACGACGTGTTCTCAAGAACGTCCTTCTCGCGAAGGACATTCCCACGACCGCGGCCCCCTGTTGACGAGACGTTCCCCCACTCTACGTCGCGCCGGCGACGTAATCGGTGCACGGTGCGGCAACGCGCGGTGCCGCAGCAACGTCTCGGCGCGTGGGCTCCACGGGCTGGAGGGCGGAGCCCGGTATCGTCGGCACGGACCCGGATGCCTCGAGCGCCGGCGTCCCCAGCCCTCGGAGGAGTCCCGTGGTCTCACGCGCAACGACGGTGGATGCGACGTACAACGCGCGTCATCTGCTGGTGCTGGAGGGCCTGGAGGCGGTCCGGAAGAGACCCGGGATGTACGTCGGCTCCACCGACACCCGCGGCCTGATGCACTGCCTCTGGGAGATCATCGACAACGGCGTCGACGAGGCCCTCGCCGGGTCGTGTCGCTCCATCCTGGTCACCCTTCACCGCGACGGCTCCGCCGAGGTGCACGACGACGGCCGCGGCATCCCTGTCGACGTCGAGCCCAAGACGGGCCTTCCCGGTGTCGAGGTGATCTTCACGAAGCTCCACGCGGGCGGGAAGTTCGGCGGCGGCTCCTACGTCGCCACCGGCGGACTGCACGGTGTCGGCGCGTCGGTCGTCAACGCCCTCTCGGCTCGTCTGGACGTCGCGGTCGACCGCCCTCCCGCGACGCGCGGGATGTCCTTCCAGCGCGGCATCCCCGGCTCCTTCGCGGGGGCCGGAGCCGAAGCAGCGTTCACGCCCGGCTCGGTCCTCTCGACCGTGGGCCGCGTGCGCAAGGGCGTGACGGGAACCCGCATCAGGTTCTGGCCGGACCACCAGATCTTCACCCGCGACGCCCGGTTCGCTCTCGACGAGCTCCTGACGAGGGCACGGCAGACGTCGTTCATCGTTCCGAGCCTCGAAATCCGGGTCCGCGACGAGCGCGGCAGCGAGGTCGTGGAGGAGACGTTCCGCCACGACGGCGGCATCGCGGAGTTCTGTGAGTTCCTGGCAGCTGACCCCCCGGTGACAGACGTCCTGAGGCTGCAGGGCGCCGAGACCTTCACCGAGACGGTGCCGATGCTGGACGACGCGGGCCACATGACGCCCCAGGACGTCGAGCGCGAGCTGGTCGTGGACGTGGCCCTGCGGTGGGGGACCGGGTACGACACCGAGCTCCGCTCGTTCGTCAACGTGATCGCGACGCCCAAGGGCGGCACCCACGTGGTGGGGTTCGAGCGTGCGCTCGCGAGGTCGTTCAACGAGGTGATCCGGTCGACGCGCGGCCTGCTGCGGACGGGTGAGACGGACGTGCTCAAGGACGACGTGCTCGAGGGGCTCACCGCCGTCGTTGCCGTGCGCCTCGCCGAGCCGCAGTTCGAGGGCCAGACGAAGGAGGTGCTCGGGACGCCCGCGGCCGCCCGGATCGTCGCCAAGGTCGTCGCGGAGCGCCTCAAGGCCTTCCTCACCTCCCCGAGACGGGGTGAGCGGCAGCAGGCGCGCGCCGTCCTGGAGAAGGTGGTGTCGGCCGCCCGGACCCGGGTGGCTGCTCGGCAGCAGCGTGACACCCAGCGGCGCAAGAACGCTCTCGAGTCGAGCGCCCTGCCGACGAAGCTCGCCGACTGTCGCAGCAACGACGTCGACAGGAGCGAGCTCTTCATCGTGGAGGGCGACTCGGCGCTCGGCACGGCGAAGCTCGCCCGCAGCTCCGAGTACCAGGCGCTGCTGCCGATCCGCGGGAAGATCCTCAACACCCAGAAGAAGTCATCCGGGGAGATGCTGCAGAACGCGGAGTGCGCGTCGATCATCCAGGTCGTCGGCGCCGGAAGCGGTCGCACGTTCGATCTTGACTCGGCCCGCTACGGGAAGATCATCTTCATGGCCGACGCGGACACCGACGGCGCGCACATCCGGTGTCTGCTCGCGACGCTGTTCCACAACCACATGCGCCCGCTGCTCGACGCGGGACGCATCTTCACGGCGGTGCCGCCGCTGCACCGGATCGAGCTGGCCAACCCCACGAAGGGCGTCGAGAGGTACCTCTACACCTACAGCGACGACGAGCTGCAACGCCGCCTTGCCGAGCTGGCGAAGAAGGGTCTCCGCTGGAAGGAGCCCATCCAGCGCTACAAGGGCCTCGGCGAGATGGACGCTGACCAGCTCGCGGAGACCACGATGGACCCCCGGCGCCGCACCCTACGGCGGATCACCATCGACGACGCCGCGGCGGCCGAGGCGGTCTTCGAGCTGCTGATGGGCAACGACGTGGCACCCCGCAAGGAGTTCATCGTGGCGAACCAGGTACCCGACGACCTCATCGACGCCTGACGTCCGACGCCTGGGCCGGCCGCTCGGGTCGGAGCAGGGTCGCAGCGAGCACGGCCGCGAGCGCCGCGCACGCCGCCGCTCCCCAGAAGACCGCGTGGAGCTGGGCGATACCGGCGGTCCTGAGCGTCTCCACGTACGCGTCGCACAGCGTGTCCGAGTGGCAGGTCTCACGAAGCGTCGGCTGCTGAGCAGAGACCTCGTAGAAGCGCCGCAGCCCGATGGTGGTCAGGGCCGAGATCCCCACCAGCATGCCGACCATCCGCGCCACCACGAGGAGTGCTGAGGCCAGTCCGTGAACGGCACCGCGGGTGGCGGCGAGCAGGGCCGCATTGGTGGGCGCGATGGCCAGGCCGAAACCGAGGCCACCGAGGACCAGGGGGACCGTCGCCCCGCTGTGCAGGAGGCTGGTGGCTCCCCAGCGTGTCATCAGCGCGAGGGCCGCGGCAGCGAGCAGCATCCCGCCGGCTGCCGGCAGCGCCGCCGGCACGCGTCGGCTGAGGTAGCCGCCGAGAACCGCGCCCACGGGGACGGCCACCAGGAACCGCACCAGGACGAGCGCGGCATCGAGCTGCGACTCGGGATAGACGGTGACCCGGGCGAAGACCGGGACGTCGACGAGGGCCGCGATCAGCGCGGCGCCGACGAAGAAGCTGACGGCGAGCGCACCCCAGGCCGCGCGGGCACGAAGGGCTCCCGCCGGCACCAGTGGCGCCGGAGCGCGGCGCTGCCGGAGCAGGAAGGCAGCGCCGGCCACACCGCTGCCGGCGAGCAGCCACCCGCCGGACCGGGAGAGCACCTGGACCTCGGGGTTCGCCGTCGCGAACGCCAGCACGATGCCCGCCAGCCCGAGGGCGAGCAGGACCGCGCCCGACAGGTCCACCGAACGGGCCAGCAGCGGCCACTCCCGCCAGCCGAGGAGCGGACGCCGGGCCGTCATCTGCCGCGCGACGAAGGCGATGAGCAGCATGAGGAGCGCCGCGGCCATCGGGGTGGACCATCGGCTGTCCCATCCGTAGCGGATGAAGACCAGACCAGTGGTGAGACCGCTGACGAGCCGGGCCGGCTCGGTCATCACCAACACGAGGGCCGTCAGCGTCAGCACGGCGAGCAGCAGCCCGACTCCGTCGTAGTGAGCTCGTTGGGCGCGGCCGACCTCCCCGTCGGCCGGGAGCTCTGCCGCCGCGGCGCGACCGAGGACGACCAGGGCCGCGATCAGGCCAAGGCCGCCGGCGCAGTTGATCCAGAAGATCGTCTGCCACGACCATCGCGACAAGACGAGCCCGCCGTACAGCGGGCCGATGACGGACCCGAGCTCCTGCACGGCGCCGACGACGCCGAGCGGCAGCCCCCGTCTGTCAGCTGCCCAGATGTCGGCCACGAGCGCCAGGGTCGCGGGCACCAGGCCGCCACCACCGGCACCCTGGAGGAACCGGCCCAGCACCATGGTGGTCAGGTCGTACGACCCCGCGGTCACCAGGGAGCCCAGCGAGAAGGCCACCAACGAGCCGACGAGAACCGGGATGCGGCCCCGGACGTCGGAGATCCTGCCGATCAGGGGAAGCATTGCGACGTACCCGAGGAGGAAGCCGGAGATCACCGGGGCGCCGCGCTGCAGCTGGTCGATGCTGAGGCCGACGGAGGCCATCATGTCCGGCAGGGCGAGGACGACCACGTAGGTGTCCGCCGCGGCGAACCCCACGGCGACGGCCGCCACGACGAGCAGGCTCCGTGGTGCCGGACCGCCGTGCCTGCCGAGGTCGCTCATCGGGTCGACGGGCTAGTCGGGGGGTGAGATGTCGACCGGGTCGGCCGAGAGGTCGAAGTCGATCGAGTAGGTGCCGTCGCCGTTGTCGCCGTAGAACGGTCCCGTCATCGACACGCTGCGCAGATTGTCGTCGTCGGTCAGCAGGTAGACGACGCGGAACGGGGTCTCAGCGGCCGACGGGAAGAGGGCGTGCACATCCTTGCCGGGCAGGCTCCCCGTCACCTTCGTCAGCACGGCGCTGCCGCTGCGCTCGGAGCCGTCGAGCCTCGGGTCGAGCGTGTCGGTCAGGAGTGACGACAGCCCCGTGGACCGAGCCATCAAGCGGGCGGGGTCGGGCGCTCCGTAGTCGGACGGGTTGATCTCGCTCCACGACACGAAAGGCAGCTTGGCGTAGACCTTGCCACCGACCGCGACGATCGGTGCTGAGAACGACAGCCCGCGGTGTACCTGGATCTCGCCGGTGAAGGCCGGGTCGTGCGTCCCCGTCCCGTGCGCGCTCTCGAGGGCGTTGACGTCACCGGGGAGGTTCTGCGACGACAGCTCGAAGCTGATGTACGTTGCTTCGTCGAAGCTCTGCTTCGCGGCCGACAGCCGGTCGCCCACCGGCTGGTCGCCGGAGCTCGACCCGCTGCACGCCGTCGCCGTGACCAGCAGGAACATCGCAGCGGCGGCCAGTCTTCGCACGGGCTCCACCCTGCCACGGCCCGGCCGCCGGCTCACAGTCGCCCGTCCGGTGGTCCGGCGATCGCGGCGATCGGCTGCTCGGCCGGCGTGCCCGAGCCGTCGCGCCGACCGACCTCGGAGGGCAGCTCGACGGGCGCGCCGCTCGCTGCCGCCGCGTAGGCGGGGGAACGTCCGACGTACGCCGACAGCAGCGTGTCCTCGCCCTTGAGAAACCGGTGGCACCGCACGCCGCCTGTGGCGCGCCCCTTGCCGGGGTACTCCGCCAGCGGCGTCACCTTCACGCTGCCGGCCTCGGTGCCGGGCAGGGCGCTGCTCGATCCGGAGACGGTGACCACCACGGCGTCTACCCCCGGCTGGACTGCTCCGAAGAACGTGACGTGCGCCCCTGGGGCGAGGCGAACTCCGGCCATGCCCCCGCCCGAACGGCCTTGAGGGCGCACGGCCGACGCGGGGAAGTGCAGCAGCTGCGCGTCGCTGGTGACGAAGGCCAGGGTCTCGTCGCCAGTGACCCCGCGCGCGCCGACGACGTCGTCGCCCTCGTCGAGCCTGACGACCTCCCAGCTGTCGCGGCCTAGGACCTCGGGGAGCAGCCGCTTCACGACTCCTCGGCGGGTGCCGAGGGCGAGGCCGGTGGAGCCCGTCAGCAGCGACACCAGGGACACCACGTGCTCTCCGGGGCCGAGCGAGACGAACTCGGTGACGGGCGCACCGCCCTGCAGCGTCGGCGCGTTCGCGGTGTCCGGCAGCACCGGCAGATCGAGAACGGACAGCTTGTGCAGCCGTCCGGCAGACGTCAGCAGCCCGACCTCGCCGCGGGCGGTCGCGGCCGCGGTTGCGGTGACGACATCGTGGCGTGAGCGGCTCCCACCCGTGCCCAGCGCCCCGTCGCCGCTCGTCCGCGCCAGCAACCCGCTCGACGACAGCAGCACCCGGCACGGCTCGTCAGCGACCTCGAGCGGAGCCGGGGACGGTCCGGTCTGACCGGCAGATTCGAGCAGCACCGTCCGCCGCGGAGTGCCGTGCTGTTTGGCGACCGTGTTCAGCTCGTCGGCAACCACCTGGCGAAGCAGCGCGTCGTCGTCCAGCACCCGGGAGAGCTCGTCGATCGTCTGCTCGAGCGCTGCCAACTCGTTCTCCAGCTCCAGCCGGGAGAACCGGGTGAGGCGCCGCAGAGCCATGTCGAGGACGTACGTCGCCTGCGGGTCCGACAGGTCGAAGACGGCGACGAGGCGTTCCTTCGCCTCGGCGGCGGAATCGCTGGCGCGGATCAGCTGGATGACCTCGTCGATGTCGAGGATCGCCACCAGCAGGCCGGCCACGAGGTGCAGACGCTCGGCCGCCTTCTCTCGCCGGTACGTCGACCGGCGCCGCACCACGTCGTACCGGTGCGCGAGGTAGACGTCGAGGAGCTGGCGCAGGGTGAGGGTGCGTGGCTGGCCGTCGACGAGAGCGACGGCGTTGATGGAGAACGACTCCTCGAGGGGCGTCAGGCGCAGCAGCGAGTCGAGGACGGCCTCCGGGTGGAACCCGTTCTTCACCTCGATGACCAGGTGCAGCCCCTTGGCCGAGTCCGTCAGGTCGGTCACCGCGGCGATCCCCGGCAGCTTCTTCGACTGCGCCAGGGCGGCGATCCGCTCGATGACCCGCTCCGGACCCACGTTGTAGGGCAGCTCCGTGACCACGATGCCCTTACGCCGCGGGGTGATGCTCTCGATGCGCGTGCGAGCCCGCATCTTGAACGAGCCGCGACCGCTCTCGTAGGCGTCCCTGATCCCGTCGAGGCCGATGATCTTGCCGCCGGTGGGCAGGTCCGGCCCGGGGATGAAGCGCATCAGGTCGTCGAGCGTCGCGTCGGGATGCGCGACGAGGTGCCGCAGCGCCTGCACCACCTCGACGAGGTTGTGGGGTGCGAGGTTGGTGGCCATGCCGACGGCGATGCCGCTCGCTCCGTTGACGAGCAGGTTGGGGAACGCGGCGGGCAGGACGGCGGGCTCCAGCTCGCGACTGTCGTAGTTGGGCTTGAAGTCGACGGTCTCCTCGTCGATGTCGGCCGTCATCGGGATCGCAGCCGGGGCCATCCGGCACTCGGAGTAGCGCATGGCCGCGGGGGGGTCGTCGAGGGAGCCAAAGTTGCCGTGCCCGTCGACGAGAGCCAGCCGCATCGCCCACGGCTGCGTCACCCGCACCAGGGCGTCGTAGATCGCGCCGTCGCCGTGCGGATGCAGCCTCCCCATCACCTCCCCGACGACCCGCGCGCTCTTGACGTGTCCCCGGTCGGGCCGCAGCCCCATGTCGTGCATCGTGTAGAGGATCCGCCGCTGCACCGGTTTGAGGCCGTCGCGAGCATCCGGGAGCGCCCTCGAGTAGATCACCGAGTAGGCGTACTCGAGATAGCTCGACCGCATCTCGTCGCCGACGTCGATGTCGACGATGTGCTCCTCGAAGCGGTCGTCCGGCGGAGTGACGCTGCGTCGTGCCATGGCGGTGGGAACAGCTCCTCAGCGTGTGCTCGGTCGGGGGGTTCGACCCATTGTCACCGGCGCCGGGGACGGGATCGAGCAGCGACCCACGCCTGCCCTCGGTCGGTCGTCACGGCTGCTCCCCGACGGAGCCGTCGAGAAGCTCACGGACGACGTCCAGGTGCCCCGCGTGGCGGGCGTACTCCTGAAGCACATGGAGGAGGATCCGCTCGAGGCTCGGTGCCGGCTGGTCTCCGCCGAACCTGCCGCCGGGTCGCGCCGGCTCGGACAGCCGAGCCCCCGCGACGATCTCCCGGGTACGCCGGCCTCCCGCGCGCAGCGCCGCGACCAGCGCGCCGGCGGTCTCCTGCGGTGTGACGTGCCAGCGGCCGGAGGCGTCGTCGTCGCCCCACGGGTCCGCGAGCTGCTCGCCGAGGAAGCCCCAGACCAGCCAGCGCCGCTCCATGAACGCGAGGTGCTTGACGAGCTCGAGGAGCGTCCAGCCCGACGGCAGGATGCTGCGCCGCAGCGTGGCGTCGTCGAGGCCTGACACCTTGTCCACCACGACGGACCGGAAGAAGTCGAGATAGGTCAGCAGCACCTCGGAGCGGTCGCCGACGTCGTCCGCCGGGTCGGGGAACGGGACGGCCGCCATGCGCCCAAGGTAACCGTCAGGACCGCAGGTCGGGGAAGTCGTCCTCGCTGTAGGAGTGCTCGCGGACCGAGCCGGCCGCGGCCCGCTCGGCCTCGCCGCTGCGCAGCTCGACGCGCCGGATCTTCCCCGAGATCGTCTTCGGCAGCTCGGCGAACTCGAGACGCCGGATCCTCTTGTACGGCGCCAGGTGCTGCCGCGCGTACGCGAGGATCTCCCGCGCCAGCTCACGGGACGGCACCTGCCCGGCGGCCAGCACAACGAAGGCCTTCGGCACCGCGAGGCGGACCGGGTCGGGCGACGGGACGACGGCTGCCTCCGCCACCGCCGGGTGCTCGATCAGCACGCTCTCCAGCTCGAACGGGCTGATCCGGTAGTCGCTGGCCTTGAAGACGTCGTCGGCGCGCCCCACATAGGTGACGTAGCCGTCCTCGTCGACCGACGCCACGTCGCCGGTGTGGTAGAAGCCGCCGCGCATCGCCTCGGATGTCCGGCCCTCGTCGTCGTACCCGTTCATCAGGCCGAGCGGTCGGCGCGCCAGCTCCAGGCAGACCTCGCCGTCGGTCCCGACCTCACCGGTCACCGGGTCCACCAGGGAGACGACGTAGCCGGGCAGCGCCCGTCCCATCGACCCCGGCTTGACCGGTTGCCCTGGGGGGTTGCCGATCTGGCAGGTGGTCTCGGTCTGGCCGAACCCGTCGCGGACCGTGATCCCCCATGCCCGGCTGACCTGCTCGATCACCTCGGGGTTCAGCGGCTCACCCGCTCCCACGCACTCCCGCAGCACGAGCCGGCGCCCGGTGAGGTCGGCCTGCGTCATCATCCGCCAGACCGTCGGCGGCGCGCAGAACGTCGTCACCCCGACCCGCTCCATGACCTCCAGCAGAGCGCCGGCGTCGAAGCGCGTGTAGTTGTAGACCACGGCGGTCGCGCCGGCGTTCCACGGCGCGAAGAAGCACGACCACGCGTGCTTCGCCCAGCCCGGCGAGGAGATGTTCAGGTGCTGGTCCCCCGGCTGGAGCCCGATCCAGTACATCGTCGAGAGGTGCCCCACCGGGTACGAGGCGTGCGTGTGCTCGACCAGCTTCGGGGTTGCCGTCGTGCCGGAGGTGAAGTAGAGCAGCAGCGAATCGCCGGCCTTCGTGCCTCCGCCCCGCATCGCGGGCGCCGACTCCGCGACCATGTCGTCGTACGACGTCCAGCCGTCCGCGTCGCCGACGCTCACGCGCACGAGCGCCGCGGCGTCGGGGCCGAACTTCGCCGTGTCTGCCGCTGCCGCGACGACGACCCTTACCCTGCCTCTGGCGATCCGGTCGGCGAGGTCCCGCGACGTGAGGAGCGTAGTGGCGGGGATCATCACGGCGCCCATGCGGAGGCAGCCGAGCATCGCGACCCACAGCGGCGCCACGTTGCCGAGCAGCAGCAGCACCCGGTCACCACGCTGCACGCCGAGCCCCGCCAGCGAGCCGGCGAAGCGCTGCGACAACAGCGACATCTCGGCGTAGGTCAGCACGCTCTCGCTGCCGTCCTGCTCGATGACCCGCAGCGCGACGGAGTTGGGCTGCTGCTCCGCCAGCACGTCGAACCAGTCCGTCGCCCAGTTGAACTCCGTGAGCTCCGGCCAGCGGAACTCCCGGTGCGCCGTCTCGTAGTCCTCCCGGTGCGTGAGGAGGAAGTCGCGCGCCGCGCGGAAGAGCTGGGTCGGGCCGGCGTCGCCCGCTGGTGGCGTCGAGGTCGTGCTCATGGCCGCACTGTACGACGCAGGCAGGCGGCGGCAGGCGATAGATTCGCCGGATGGCTGCACACGACGTTCCGCCCCCCTACCCGGCGCACTGGGAGGCCGACGTCCTGCTGCTCGACGGAGGCGCTGCCCGGCTGCGGCCCATCCGGCCGGACGACGCCGACGAGCTTGTCGCGTTCTACGCGCGGGTGTCGCCGGAGTCCAAGTACCTGCGCTTCTTCGCGCCGTACCCGGAGCTCTCCTCGCGTGACGTGGACCGGTTCACCCGGGTGGACTACCACTCCCGCGTCGCGTTCGTCGTCACGATCGGGCGCGACATCGTGGCCGTTGGGAGGTACGACGCCACCGACCCGGCTCTCCGCTCCGCCGAGGTCGCCTTTCTCGTGCGGGACGACCAGCAGGGCCGCGGTATCGCGCAGCTCCTGCTGGAGCATCTCGCGCAGAGCGGCCGGGAGCGGGGAGTCGCGTCGTTCACCGCCGAGGTGCTCCCGGACAACGCCCGGATGCTCCAGACGTTCCGGGAGGCCGGCTACCGGGTCAGCCGCGCCTACGACGACGGCGTCCTGCACCTGGAGTTCCCGATCGCCTCGACAGACACCGCGGTCGGCGTGATGCAGTCGCGGGAGCACCGTGCCGAGGCGCGCTCGATGGAGCGGTTCTTCCTTGCCGAGAGCGTGGCGATCATCGGAGCCAGCCGCCACGAGGACACGATCGGCCGCACGCTGGTGCGGAACCTCGTCGTGGGTGGCTACTTGGGGCGGGTGTACGTCGTCAACCCGTCGGCCGACGCGGTGGCGGGCATGCCCGCCTACAAGACGGTCATGGACATCCCCGACTCCGTCGACCTGGCGATCGTCGCGGTGCCGGCGGACGCCGTCCAGGACGTCGTGCTCGACTGCGCCGCCAAGGGCGTCCACGGACTGGTGGTCGTCTCGAGCGGGTTCGCCGAGACCGGGAAGGAGGGCCGCCGACGCCAGCGGCAGCTCGTCGGGCTGGCCCGCTCCTACGGCCTGCGGCTGGTCGGGCCCAACTGCCTCGGCGTGATCAACACCCATCCGGCCGTCTGCCTCAACGCCTCGCTGTCGCCGATGATGCCTCCCCGCGGGCGCGTCGGCTTCTTCTGCCAGTCCGGTGCGCTCGGCGTCGCCATCCTGGAGACCGTCTCGCGCCGAGGACTCGGCCTGTCGACGTTCGTCTCGGCCGGCAACCGGGCCGACGTGTCGGGCAACGACCTCCTGCAGTACTGGGAGGAGGACAAGGCGACCGAGGTGGTGCTGCTCTATCTGGAGTCCATCGGGAATCCCCGCAAATTCTCGCGGATCGCCCGCCGCGTGGCCCGCTCAAAGCCGGTGGTCGCGGTGCGGTCGGGACGCACGACCCAGGGCGTGCCGGTGGGGCACTCCGTCCGGGCGTCGGTCGCGCCGCAGGCGGCGGTGGACGCGATGTTCCGACAGGCGGGAGTGATCCGGGTGGACACCCTCGACGAGATGTTTGACGTGGCTCAGCTCGTCGCGCACCAGCCGTTGCCGATGGGGCCGCGGGTGGCCGTCGTCGGCAACTCCGATGCGCTCGGGCTGCTGGCGGCCGACTCGGCGGCGGCGGCCGGGCTGACCGTCGAGCAGGCGGTCTCGCTGGGAGCGGACGCGACGGCAGACGACTTCGAGCACGCGCTCGACGACGCCATCGACAACCCGCGGGTGGACTCGGTCATCGCCGTCTTCATCCCGCCCCTGAACACCACGGGCGAGCAGGTCGCGAACGTGCTCGCGGCCGTGGGCGAGCAGTCCGACAAGCCCTTGGTGTCCACGTTCCTGGCCAGCGAGGGCGTGCCGGAGCTGCTGCGGGTTCCGGACCTGGCCGGCTCCGCCGGACGGGGGTCGGTCCCGTCGTACACCGCCCCGGAGGCGGCGGTGCGCGCCCTCGGACGCGTCGTGGAGTACGCGCACTGGGCCAACCGGCGGGTGGGGAAGGTGACGGTGCTCGACGACCTCGACGTCTTGGGGGCTCGGGCGCTCGTCACCGCCCTGCTGACGGACACGCCGGACGGGCGGAGCCTCACGGCGGAGGAGCTCACGCTGCTCCTGGGCTGCTACGGCATCGAGCTGCAGCCGAGCATCTCGGTCGTCGACCTCGACGAGGCGGTGGCCGCCGCGACCGAGCTCGGCTGGGACGTCGCCCTCAAGGCGACGGCAGACCACCTCCGTCAGCGCCCGGACCTGGCTCACGTGTGGCGCAGCATCGACACTCCCGCCGACATGGCCGCCGCGTGGCGCAACCTGGCGGCGCTGATCGACGAGCCGCGGACGGCAGGCTTCGTGGTGCAGCGGATGGCGCCGCCGGGGATACCCGTGTCCATCGGAACCCTCGAGGACGCGCTGTTCGGTCCCATCGTGTCCTTCGGTGTCGCCGGCCCGCCGTCGGAGCTGCTGGACGACGTGTCCTACCGGATCCCGCCCCTGACCGACGACGATGCGGCTGACCTGGTCCGGGACGTGAAGGCCGCCCCGCTCTTCTTCGGGTACCGCGGCTCGGAGGCCATCGACGTGGCGAGCATCGAGCGGGTCATCCTGCGCCTCGCGCGGCTGAAGGACGACCTTCCCGAGGTGACCGAGCTCAACCTGGGGCTGGTGCTGGCCTCGGCCGACGGCGTGTGCGTGCTGCGGGCGGCTGGACGGGTGATGTCCACACCGAACGCCCGTAGCGACTGGTTCACGCGTCGGCTCGCCGATCCCTCCGGGAGCGAGGACACGTTGACGGGTCCGGTGCGTGCCGGCGCCTGAGCGCGCACGAGCATCCCGCACGTGCCCATCGTCGTGGCAGGATGGCGCCATGGCTGACAGGGTCACCAACCAGACGACCGCACTGCGCACCACACTCGACCGCGTCGGCTACTACCCCGCCGAGGTGGCCGCGGCCGTCGAGGACTCGTTGGCAGGGCAGACCGTGCTGAGCTACGTGGTCCACCACGAGCCGACGTTCGACCGGGACGAGGTGCGCCGTCACATCACCGTCCTGGTGCTGACGCCGTCGCGGCTGCTGATCACCCACACCGACGAGAACCCCCCCGACGACCTGCTGCCCCAGCCGTACACGTCCACCTCGACGGAGGCCATCCCGCTCGCCCGCGTGGGCAGCGTCTCGCTGACCCGCATGGTGCCGCAGCACGCGCACCGCGACGGGTTGGTGGCGCCGCCGGTCGCCGAGGCGTTGCTGACCGTGGGCTGGGGTGCGGTCAGCCGCCTCGACCTGGAGCCGGCCGACTGCGGTGATCCCGAGTGCACCGCAGACCACGGCTACACCGGAGCGCTGACGGCCGAGGATTTCTCCTTGCGGATCAGCGCCACGGCTGACGGCGACGACGCGGTGGCGCGCCTGCTCGGCTTCACGCGGGCTCTCAGCGCCGCCACCATCACGCCGTAGCGGTGGCACCGACGGCGCTGCCGGACGTGGTGCTGCCGGCGTACGGCTCGCGCTCCCTGAGCGACGTCATCCCGTCGGCGCTCGCCGCGATCGGCGCTGCCGGCTGGTCGAACCTCCTGTCGCTGCCACCCGCATCGTCGTGCGTCGTTCTGCTGGTGGACGGGCTGGGCTGGAACCTGCTGCGGAGCTCCGCGGCCGAGGCGCCGTACCTGTCGTCCCTCGCCGAGCAGGCAGCCCCGATCACCGCCGGAGTCCCTTCCACCACGGCGACCAGCCTCACCAGCCTCGGCACCGGGCTCCCTCCCGGCAGGCACGGGGTCGTCGGGTTCACCTCGCGCATCCCCGGCACGCAGCGGTTGCTGGACGCGCTGCGCTGGGACACCCGGGTCGACCCGCTCCAGTGGCAACCCCACCCGACCGCCTTCGAGCGGGCGGCGGCTGCCGGGGTGCCGGTCAGCGTCGTGAGCAAGCGGATGTTCGCGACGTCCGGGCTCACCCTCGCCGGGCAGCGGGGCGCGGTGTACATCGGAGCCGACCGCGCCGGTGAGCGGCTGGCGGCGGCCGCCCGGCTGGCGAGCCGCCCGGGCTCGCTCACCTACGTGTACGACGCAGACCTGGACGCCACCGGCCACCGCAACGGATGCGGGTCTGCCGCATGGCGCTACGAGCTGGGAGTGGCGGACAGCTTCGCGCACACGTTACGGGCGGCTCTGCCCGACGCCGCCACTCTCGTCGTCGTCGCCGACCACGGCATGGTCGACGTCCCGCTGGCGAGCCGGATCGATGTCGTCGACGAGCCCAAGCTGCTTGCGGGGGTGGACCTCTTCGGGGGCGAAGCCCGCTTTCGCCATCTCTACTGTCAGCCCGGGGCTGTCGACGCCGTGGCCGCCCGGTGGCGCGAGCGGCTGGGCGAGGCGGCTGTTGTCCTGACGCGGGACGAGGCAGCCGTGGCGGCCTGGTTCGGCGTCGTGGACCGTGCGGTGCGGGATCGCCTGGGCGACGTGATGGTCGCCAGCCTCGCTGAGACGGCAGTCGTGTCCAGCGAGCGCTTCCCGCACGAGGCGTCGTTGATCGGCCTACACGGCTCAGTCACGGCCGACGAGATGCTCGTCCCGTGTCTTGTCGATCCGGCCCGTTGACGTCGCAGACGCGATCGTCCGCTGCTGCGCCCCAGTGGACGCAGGCTTGGTCGCCGGATGATCCGCGGTATGTCACAGCTGCCCGCTCGCCTCTCGGTCGTGCCTTCACCGCTGCGATCGCTGCCGGCGCCACAGCTATCGCGGAGCCAACGCGTCGCGAGTGGGGTGGGCGCTCGGCGTACATCGCCGATCCCGAGGGCAACCGTTGGGAGATTGCGTGGGCGTCAAGCGCCGTTTTCGACAGTCGTGGCGCGCTGGCTTCCTTCGGCTGAGGAGAGCCCGCCTCGGCGGCGCGATGCTGCTCTGACGGTGCGGACGGTGCGGACGGTGCCACCTGCCGAGACGACTGCGGTTGCCGTCCCCCACCTCGCCTATCCGGCCGTTCTTGTCGGAGGCATGCTCTATATTAGAACACATGAGCGAAACGTCAAAAGCGTCAGTTCCCCGTGGCTCACGGGCCCGTTCGCTCCCGATCTCCACGTGTGGCGAGGTCTGTTGGCGTTGCCGTCGCCGGCTCTTGATGACGCTGCGCGGATCGACCGGATCCGGGCGTTGGAGGAGCTGAAGGGCGCGGTCGCAGCAGCGCAGGCGCGGGAGGCGGT
>JBBSIF010000028.1:0-23928 GCA_038232255.1 Propionibacteriales bacterium | reverse complement strand
GCGGACCGGTCTGTCGTGGCGTTCGACTCGATTGCGAACAACCTCGTCCGCAACGACGGCAACCACGCCAACGACGTCTTCGTGCGCGACCGCTCCACGGGACGGACCAGCCGGGTCAGCGTGAGCAGTTCCGGCCAGGAGTCCAACGGCGACAGCAGCCGGCCGGACGTCAGCGGGGACGGGCGCTTCGTCGTCTTCGACTCGACGGCCAGCAACCTCGTCGCCGGGGACACGAACAACACGTTCGACGTCTTCGTGCACGACCGTCTCACGCGCACGACGAGTCTTGTCAGCGAGGCCGTCGACGGCGGACCAGGAGACGGCGCCAGCTCGTCGCCCATGATCAGCCTTGACGGGCGCTACGTGGCCTTCACCACCAACGCCACCAACCTGACGCGCAGACCCGCCAACGGTGGCGTTCTGCTGCGAAATCCAGACCGGCAGCGCCAGGGTCGTCAGCCTCAGGCAGGACGGCACTACGGCACCTGCGGGGTCACCCAGTCTGAGCGCCCACGGGCGCTACGTCGCGTTTGCGTCGTTCGCCTCCGACGTGATGGCAGGTGACACCAACGACGCGTTCGACGTCTTCGTGCGGGACCGCCGGCTGGGGATGACGACCCGCGCCAGCGTCGACAGCAGCGGCGCGGAGGCGCAAGGCGGAGGCAGTTTCCAGCCGGCTCTCACTGCCGATGGTCAGGTGGTGGCGTTCTCCTCCGAGGCGACGAACCTCGTTGCAGCCGACACCAACGGAGCCAGGGACATCTTCGTGCACAGCCTCCCGACAGGCGCGACGGTACGCACGAGCGTGGCATCGGACGGCGCCGAGGCCAACCGGCAGAGTGCCGGTCCGGGCATCCGCGGGGGCTCGACCTCCGGCCCAGACATCAGCGGTGACGGCCGCTACGTCACATTCGACTCGATCGCCTCCAACCTCGCCGCCGACGACACGAACACCTGCTCGTACACACCGGGAGGGCAGTATTTCCCGGAGCCCGGTGAGTGCCCGGACGTCTTCGTCCGAGACCTTCAGGACGGTACGACGACCCGCGCGAGCGTGAGCACGGCAGGCGAGCAGGCCGACGATGCCAGCACGGACCCGGCCATCAGCACCGACGGCCGCATCGTCGTCTTCTTCACCACGGCGAGCTTCGCGCTCGACGACACCAACACTTGCCCGCCGTTCTTCTTCAGCCACCCCTGACAGTGCCCCGACATCTACCTCCACAGCAGGTGAGCGAAGACCTCCTCAGCGCATGGGGCCGGGCTAGCCTTGTCTCCGGGCCAAGGGAGGCACGATGTCCAGCGCGTCACGCCCGTCGTACCCGGTGTCCCGACGGGCCGTGCTGGCCGCTTCGCTCGCTGTTCCGCTGGCGGCGGCTTGTGGCTCGTCGAGCTCGGCTCGACCGGCTCCCGCCCCCTCCGGGGTGGTCCGCTAGGACGGCTGGCTCGTCTCGCGGCACTGGCCGGGGCACCGGGCGAGATGGGTGCTGATGAGGCCGGCCGGCGTCCGCTCCCCACCCACCGTCGTCTCGCTGCACGGCAAGGACGGCGACGCCGAGCGGACGTTCACCGACCTGGACGTGCAGCGCCACTTCCTCTCCACCGGCCTCGCGGTCGCGGCGGTCGACGGCGGCAACTACTACTGGCACGCGCGCCGGTCCGAGAGCACCGGCGACGGCTCCATCAGCTCGGACACGCCGCCGTGTGACGCCGGGGCGATGGTCACCGACGACTTCATCCCGCTGCTGGGCAGGCTGGGCCTCGACACGAGCCGGATCGGTTTGATGGGGTGGTCGATGGGCGGGTACGGCGCGCTGCTCCTCGCGGCGAGGCTCGGGCCGGCCAAGGTGGCTGCCGTGGCTCCGATGAGCGCTGCCTTGTGGCTCGAGCCGGGTTTGTCCGCGCCGAGCGCTTTCGACGACGCCGAGGACTGGCAGCGCAACGACGTGTTCGCCGATCGCAGCCGCTTCGCCCACCTCCCCCTCCGGCTGGCCTGTGGCACGAGCGACCCGTTCTCCGATGCGGATCGGGCGTTCGTCAGCGCCTTCCCGGCCGCCGGGCCGTACGACGTGTCGGCGGTCTTCGACGCCGGCGGCCACGACGTCGCCTACTGGTCTGCGCACGCCGGCGGCCAGCTGACCTTCCTGGCCCGTCATCTTCGGGAGGCCTGAGAGCGGCCGCCGGGGCGGCCCTGCGTTGCGGGACGTCCTGGTGGGTGGGCGCTATCGCGCTCGGCGGGGCGGACGTCGTGGTGCCAGGCGGCTCTGCGTTGCGGGACGTCCTGGTGGGTGGGCGCTATCGCGCCCGCTCAGGCGGACGCCGTGGCCTCAGGCACCGTCCGGGCTGAGCGCAAGCTCCGCGATGACCCGCTCCACATCGGCGATCGACTGACGGGCGTCGACGTGGAGTACGGCGTGCCAACCGCAGGCACGGGCCGCAGCCACGTTCTCGGCCACATCGTCGAGGAACACGATCTCGTCGGCCCGCACGCCTATCCGCGACCGCGTCAGCTCATAGATCGCCGGGTCGGGCTTGGCGAGCCCCACCTCGTGGGAGTAGATGAGGTCGTCCGTGATGGTCGCGAAGCCCCACTGGCCTTCCTGCTCACGCGCTCCGGGGCTCGAGTTGCTCAGGATCGCTGTCCGGAAGCGGGGCCGCAGCGCAGCGAACCAGTCGAACAGATGCTGGTCCAGCGTTCCGCAGTACCAGCGCCAGTAGTCCCGCATGAGCTCGTCGGCGGCCGCGTCGTCCAGGTGCAGACGCGCCATCCAGTGGGCTCGGATCTCCGCCTCGGACACCCGGCCCAACCCGGGGTCGCCGGCCAGGCCGTCGCCGTGCATGTCGACGGCACGCCCGAAGCCGCCGTGACCGAGACCCAGGCGCTGCTCCCACGGACCTGGGAACACGGACTCGTCGATCACTTCGAGCACGCTGCCGATGTCGAGGACCACGGCTCTGATGCTCATGAGGCTCCTGGCGTCGTACGGCGCGGGTCGTACCGCACGCCTGTGACTTCCTTTGACGGTGCAACCGCGCGCCCGGCAGGATTCGAACCTGCGACCGTCGGATTAGAAGTCCGGTGCTCTATCCAGCTGAGCTACGGGCGCTCGAGAGGACGCCGCGGCTCACACGCTGCGTCGTCGTCCAAGACGGCACGACGTTACCCCACCGCTCGGATACCTTTCCGCGCCAAGGCCGCAGCTCCTGGCGCTCCGTGAGCGGGTCCTGCTGCCGGGACAGTCCGAGACTCCCGCGCGCCATGACGAGGGCGTCGTCGAGCTGGTGACCTCTAAACTCGGGTCAGCACCCTGACCGCCGGGCAAAGGAGTCCACGTTGAGCGACCCCGCTCCGCCCACGGAGCTGCTCGGCACGCTCGGGCGACTGCGGAGCTGCCTCGCCGACAGCTCACTGCCGCTGGCGTCGGCTGATGCCGCGGACGCCCGGCGGGAACGGGACTCCGTGGTCTCCCAGCTGGACGACTACGTGATGCCACGCCTCGTTCAGCTCGACGCGCCGCTGCTGGCAGTGGTCGGCGGCTCCACCGGGGCGGGAAAGTCCACGCTGGTCAACTCGATCCTGGGCCAGGCGGTGAGCCGGACCGGCGTGCTTCGCCCCACGACACGCTCGGCCGTGCTCGTCCACAACCCCGACGACGCCCACTGGTTCGGCTCCGACCGCCTCCTTCCCGATCTCGAGCGCACCGACCGCGCGACCGGCGACCCGGGTGCCCTCCAGCTGCTGCCGATCGACACGCTGCCGCCAGGGCTGGCGCTGCTCGACGCTCCGGACGTCGACTCGGTGGAGAAGCACAACCGGGTCCTGGCGGCGCAGCTGCTGAGCGCGGCCGATCTGTGGCTGTTCGTCACCTCGGCGGCCCGGTACGCCGACCAGGTGCCGTGGGACTATCTCAAGGCTGCGGCGTCACGCAGCACCGCCGTCGCCGTGGTGCTCGACCGTACGCAGCCAGCGGCAGTGCGTGAGGTCAGCAGCCACCTCGCGCAGATGATGATGACCAGGGGCCTGGGAGACGCGCTGCTGTTCTCGGTGCCGGAGTCGGCGCTGTCACCGGAAGGGCTGCTGCCTCCGCCGGCCGTGCGCCCGATCCGCGACTGGCTCAACGGGCTGGCCGCCGACTCGTCGGCTCGGGCCGCTGTGATCCGCCAGACCCTGGACGGGACGATCGCCTCGCTCCCCGCGCGAACGGAGCTGGTCGCCGCCGCCCTCGAGACCCAGGAGCAGCTCGCCGCCAGGCTCAGCTCCGACGTTCGCACTGCCTACCTGGAGGCGCTGACCACCGTCGACGAGGCAACAGCCGATGGGAGCTTGCTGCGGGGCGAAGTGCTGGCCCGCTGGCAGGAGTTCGTCGGCACCGGCGAGCTGTTGAAGGGACTGGAGTCCCGCGTCGGCCGGCTCCGGGACCGCTTGTTCGCGGCGGTACGGGGCCAGCCACCGGCCGCTGACCAGGTGACCAACGCCGTCGAGTCCGGGTTGCAGACCCTGATCGTCGAGCACGCCGAGACGGCCGCCGAGCGGGCGGCGCTCGCCTGGCGGTCCCTACCAGCCGGAGCTCAGCTGCTCGACTCGGCTCCGGAGGAGATCGGGCGGGCGTCGCCGGACCTCTCGGCCACGGTCGAGCGCACCATCAGGGACTGGCAGGGTGCGGTCCTCGAGCTCGTGCGGACCGAGGGCGCGGACCGGCGTACGACGGCACGCTTCCTCGCCTACGGCGTCAACGGTCTCGGGGTCGCTCTGATGATGGTGATCTTCGCGTCCACGGCAGGTGTCACCGGTGCAGAGGTCGGTGTCGCCGGCGGTACGGCGATCGTGGGCCAGAAGCTCCTGGAAGCCGTCTTCGGCGACCAGGCGGTGCGCCGGCTGGCGCAGCTGGCCCGCGACGACCTGCACGCCCGGGTGGCTGCCTTGTGGGAGCAGGAGCAGGCGCGGTTCACCACAGTCCTTGATGCCGAGCCGGTGAGCGACGGCACGGCAGGGCGGCTGCGGGAGGTCGGACGGGAGCTCGCGACCGGCGGCTACGTCGGCGCGTCAGCATGAGTGCTCGTACCTCCCTGTGGTCGCGGGTGTCGCCGTCCGACGACGTCAGCGTCAGGCTCGACGGGCTCGAGATGGCTCTCGACGCGGCGCAGGGCAGGCTCGACGCGAGTATGGTCGCCGCGGCGGTCGCGCTGGCGGCGCGTGCCCGCGGCCGGCTGCGGCTCTCACCGGACCACACCGTGGTGGCGCTCGCCGGCGCGACCGGCTCCGGCAAGTCGTCGCTGTTCAACGCGCTGTGCGGGCTCGACGTCGCGGCCGTCGGCGTTCGACGACCGACCACGTCCACGGCGCTGGCGTGCTCCTGGGGTGGCGGGTCGCGCGAGCTCCTCGAGTGGCTAGGCATCCCGCCGCGCCACCAGGTGGACAGGGACAGCGTCCTCGACGCCGCCGCAACGGACCCCGGGCTGCGTGGCCTGGTGCTGCTCGACCTGCCCGACCACGACTCCACGGAGGTCGCCCACCACCTCGAGGTGGAGCGTCTGGTCGCACTCACCGACATGATGATCTGGGTCCTCGATCCACAGAAGTACGCCGACGCGGCAATCCACGACAGGTTCCTGCGACCGTTGGCTTCCCATCGTGACGTGATGCTCGTGGTGTTCAACCACGTCGACGAGCTGACGGCGAGCGCCGCAGCCGAAGCTCTCGGCGACGTACGGCGACTGCTCGCCTCCGACGGGCTCGCCGACGTACCGGTGATCGCCACGTCCGCAACCCGGGGCGACGGTCTGGCAGACCTCCGCTCGGCGCTCGGGGACCGCGTGGAGCAGAAGAGGGCTTCGCGAGAACGCGTCGCTGCCGACATCCGAGCCACCGCCGGCCGCATCGACGAGGCCACCGGCAACGGCGAGCCCGCACCGCTGCGCGCTGCTGCCCGCGAGAACCTGCTGCGTGCCTGCGCTCACGCTGCCGGCGTGCCGCTCGTGGTAGCGGCGGTGGAGGCCTCGCTCCGCTCCCGGTCGGGTCAGGCGACGGGGTGGCCGTTGACCCGGTGGCTCGTGCGCCTGCGTCCCGACCCGCTGCGTCGGCTCCACCTCGACGGCCTAAGGCAGTCGGGGGTCGAGACCGCTGCGCTGCCCACCCGAACGTCGCTGCCTGCGCCGTCGGCGGTGCAGCGCGCTCAGGTCGGCGTTGGCGTCCGGGGCGCGGCTGACGCGGTCTCGGCCGGGATGTCCCCGCTGTGGACCGACGCGGTCCGTCGGGCCTCCATGTCGCGCATCGATGACGTTCCCGACGCCCTCGACGCCGCGGTGTCCTCGTCGGACCTCGCATCCAGCAAGACGCCGCTGTGGTGGTCGGTCGTGCGGGACATCCAGTGGGTGCTGCTGGCCGTCACCGTCGCCGGAGCCGTGTGGTTGGCGGCGCTCGCGGGCTTCAGCTATCTGGCGCTTCCTCGACCGGACGGACCCCGATGGGAGGGGATCCCCGTGCCCACCTGGCTACTGGTCGGCGGAATCGTCGCAAGCCTCGCGGTAGCTGCCGTCTCACGGTGGGTGGGGGGGCTGGCGGCGCGGCGCCGGGCGAGACGCGTCGAGGTCCGGCTCCACGAGGCAGTGGGTCGGGTCGTCGACGAGCTTGTCGTGGCGCCCGTCGAGGCCGAGGTCGAGGCGTACCGCCGCTGCCGGCAGGGACTCGCCACCGCACTGCGGACCTGATCCGCGAGCCCTGTCCACAGGTCCTTTGAGGGCCGTCGTGCGTCCACAGCCGCACGTCGGCAGCTCGCCCTGCGCGGGTACGTCGGGGCACGCTGGCGACGACGAATCGACCTGACAGGAGGACAGATGAGCGAGACGGTCATTTCCGTGGTGGGGCACATCGGCAGCGACGTCGACCATCGGGAGGTGGGGAGCGGCACCCATCTGAGCACGTTCCGCCTCGCCACGACGCCGCGCTACTGGGACCGGGCGCAACGCACGTACGTCGACGGCACCACCAACTGGCTGAGCGTGCAGTGTTGGCGGGTCCTGGCGCTGCACGTCTCCACGTCGGTCAGCAGGGGCGACCCGGTGATCGTGATCGGCAAGCTCAAGACCCAGGAGTGGGAGAAGGAGGGGGTGCGGAGCTCTCGCCTCATCCTGGAGGCGACGGCCGTCGGCCACGACCTGAACCGCGGCGTCAGCTCCTTCACGAAGATCGCGCGGACCACCGAGCCCGTCTCCGACCATGCGCAGGCGGCTCTGGAGGCGGCGCGGGAGGTGGAGCAGATTCCGGTCGCCGGAGCGCGGGAAGAGGTGGCAGGCACCTACCGGCTTGCCGACGCGTCCTGACGTCGTCGTGGGGTCAGCACTCTGCCCAAGGGGCGCACGAGCACATAGTCGGCTGGTCTCCGAGGGTTTCCCCGATGGGTTCTCGAGGATCCGCCTTGCGGACGTCGACCGCGTTCGGTCCGCCAGCAGCAGATTCGGAGTGCTTCGCAGCGGCACGTAGGCTTGTCCGTCATGGCTGACTACGTGTACATGCTCCGAAACGTGCGCAAGGCGCATGGTGACAAGGTGGTTCTCGACAACGTCACGCTGTCGTTCCTCCATGGAGCCAAGATCGGCGTCGTCGGCCCGAATGGCACCGGGAAGTCGACGCTCCTCAAGATCATGGCGGGGCTGGAGCAGTCGTCGAACGGCGACGCGATCCTCGACCCGGGTGCCACCGTCGGCATCCTCCTGCAGGAGCCGCCGCTGACCGAGGGGACGACGGTCCTCGACAACGTGCAGGAGGCCGTCGCCGCCACCTTGGGCAAGCTCGACCGCTTCAACGAGATCTCCGTGGAGCTTGCCGCGCCGGACGCCGACTACGACACGCTGCTGGCCGAGATGGGGGACCTGCAGACCGACCTCGACCATGCCAACGCCTGGGACCTGGACTCCCGTCTCGACCAGGCGATGGACGCGCTGCGCTGCCCGCCGCCCGACGTGCTGGTCGACCACCTCAGCGGTGGTGAGCGCCGCCGGGTGGCGCTGTGCAAGCTGCTCCTGCAGCAGCCGGACCTGCTGCTGCTCGACGAGCCGACCAACCACCTCGATGCCGAGAGCGTGCAGTGGCTCGAGCAGCACCTCAAGGCATATCCCGGCGCCGTCCTCGCCGTCACCCACGACCGCTACTTCCTCGACAACGTGGCGAGCTGGATCCTCGAGCTCGACCGCGGCCGGGCTCACCCCTACGAAGGCAACTACTCGACGTACCTGGAGACCAAGGAAGCCCGGCTCGTCGTCGAGGGCCGCAAGGACGCCAAGCGGCTGCGGATGCTGGAGCGGGAGCTCGAGTGGGTCCGCTCGAACCCCAGGGCACGCCAGGCCAAGAGCAAGTCTCGGCTCTCCCGCTACGAAGAGCTCGCGGCCGACGCAGAGCGCAACCGCAAGGTCGACCTGACAGAGATCAACATCCCCGCAGGCCCACGTCTGGGCGACGTCGTCCTCGAGGCCGAAGGCCTCAGCAAGGGGTTCGGGGACCAGCCGCTCATGCACGATCTCGGCTTCACGCTCCCACGTGCCGGCATCGTGGGGGTCATCGGACCCAACGGAGTCGGCAAGACGACGCTGTTCCGGATGATCGTCGGTGAGGAGGCACCCGACACCGGCAAGCTCCGGGTCGGTGACACCGTCACGATCTCCTACGTCGACCAGAACCGCAGCCGGCTCGAACCCAGGAAGAACGTCTGGGAGGTGGTGTCGGACGGCCTCGACCACATCAAGGTCGCCAGCTTCGAGATGCCCTCTCGCGCGTACATCGCCTCGTTCGGTTTCAAGGGGCCCGACCAGCAGAAGCCCACGGGAGTGCTGTCAGGTGGTGAGCGCAACCGGCTGAACCTCGCGCTCACCCTGAAGATGGGCGGAAACCTGCTGCTTCTCGACGAGCCCACCAACGACCTGGACGTCGAGACCCTGCAGTCGCTGGAGGACGCCCTGCTGGACTTCCCCGGGTGTGCCGTGATCACCTCGCACGATCGCTGGTTCCTGGACCGGACAGCGACGCACATCCTCGCCTGGGAGGGAGATGACGAGGACCCGGCCGCCTGGTTCTGGTTCGAGGGCAACTACGCCAGCTACGAGGCCAACAAGATCGAGCGGCTGGGCGCGGACGCGGCTCGGCCCCATCGCGTGACCCACCGTCGCCTGACCCGCGACTGAAGCCGGCTGGCGCGGCGCGGTCGCGGCGCCCTACCGGACCAGCAGATTGAGCCTGTCGTAGCCAAGGCTCTCTCGGACGCTGTCGTAGGACCCGGTGGTGGCGATCTCGCGGGCGGCTCGCTCGGCGACGGCGTACGCCGCGGCGGCGACCGAGGAGCCGAGGCTGATCCGCCGCACACCGAGCCGCGCGAGCTCGGGCACCGGCGGTGCACCGGGCCCGACCAGGACGTTGAGCGGAGCGGGTATCGCACCCACGAGCTTCTCGAGGGTGGCGGGGTCGACGACGCCCGGGACGAAGATCCCGTCGGCGCCGGCCTCGAGATACGCGGCGGCGCGCGCCAGGGTCTCGGCCAGTCGGCTCTCCGGGTCGCCGACCTCGCGGAGGAACACGTCGACGCGGGCGTTGAGGAAGAGCGCCACCCCGGCCGCGTCGGCGGCGCCACGGGCGGCCGCCAGCCGCTCCACCTGCTCGGGGACGGGGCGGAGCGCAGCCTCGTCGGTGGGGGAGACGTCCTCGATGTTGACTCCCACGGCGCCGCCGCGGAGCACGCCGCGGACGGTCTCGGCGACGCCTGCGGCGTCGTCGCCGAACCCACTCTCGATGTCAGCCGTCACCGGGACGCTGACGGCACGGGCCACCCGTGCTATCAGCTGAAGGGCACGCTCGCGTCCGAGCAGGTCGCCGTCCGGGACGCCGAGGCTCCAGGCGACGCCCGCACTCGTCGTTGCCACAGCGGGCGCGCCCGTGGACTCGACGACGACCGCGCTTGCCACGTCCCAGGCGTTCGCCAGCACGAGAGGCGGGCCTTCACGATGCAGAGCGCGAAGCCGATCCGCCTTGGCCTGCAGATGAGAGAGGTCTGCTGCTTGTTCCGTCATGGCACCCATTCGAGCACATCGCACCGACAGCGGCATCAGTTCCGAGGCGCTCCGCGACGGTGCCGAACACCCGGCCGATGACGGCCACGTCCTCGTCGCTCAGCCCATCGATCAGGCTGGTACGCACCGACTCCACATGGTCAGGGGCTGCAGCTGCCAGCTTCGAGAAGCCGTCGTCGGTCAACACGGCGATGACCCCCCGGCCGTCGGATGCGCAGGACCGTCGTACGACGAACCCGGAGCTCTCCAGGCGCTGGACGGTGTGCGTGATGCGGCTGCGTGAGTTCTTCACGGAGTCGGCGACCTCAGCCATCCGCAGGGCGCGGTTGGGGGACTCCGACAGGCGCACCAAAATCTCATACTCCGCCATCGACAACCCGTGCTTGTCGCGCAGATCGCGGTCAAGGCGGTCCGCGAGCAGCGTCGTCCCGAGCAGGTAGGACCGCCACGCCTGTTGCTGGCTCGCGCTCAACCATCGTGTCATGCCACTATCTTACTAGTAGTTGACGCTTAAACTTTTTTTCGCCCTATCTTGGAAGGAAGTTCAACATTCAACCACCGCGGTTCGAGCCGCACAGGAGGCAAAGAGCATGACGACCGCCACTTTCGAGACCCACTTCCCCGGTCTCACGTCCGGCACCTGGACGATCGACCCGATGCACTCCGACGTCGGCTTCACCGTCCGTCACCTGATGAGCAAGGTCCGCGGCAACTTCTCGACGTTCGAGGGCGAGCTGGACATCGCGGAGAACCCGCTGGAGTCGTCCGTGACCGCCACGATCGACCTGTCGTCTGTCGACACCCGCAACACTGACCGCGACAACCACCTGCGCTCCGCCGACTTCTTCTCGGTCGACGAGGAGACGTCGATGACCTTCGCGAGCACCACTGTCCGCTACGACCGGGAAGACCCCATCGCCTCGGGGAACCTCACCATCAAAGGCGTCAGCAAGCCAGTGGACCTGAAGCTCGAGTTCCTGGGCGTCGAGATCGACCCCTACGGCGACACGAGAGCCGGCTTCGAAGCGACGACCACGATCAGCCGCAAGGACTGGGGGATCACCACCAACGTGCCGCTCGAGGGCGACCGGCTCATGATCGGCGACGCCGTGAACGTGTTCATCGCCATCGAGGCGGTCCGCCAGGCCTGAGCCTTCCGGCAGACGGCGTCGACTTCGCGAGGAGGCGGCGCCGTTCTGTCGCGAACGGCGACGAGGCGAAGCGCCTTGTGGACAGCGGCTTTGCCGGTCGAGACTGTCGCTGGAACTTGGTAGTTCCGAACACATGTTCGAGCTGCTGGATCCGTACGCCGCCGCCGACGCCGACGACGCCGAGCCCCGCCGGGCCGCTGAGCCCCGCTGCCGTTCCTGTGGGTGCGAGTGCAGGCCGGTGAGGTGAAGACCTGGGTCGCCCGCACTGGTGCCCGCCGGACCCGGCGGCTGTCCCAGACGGCTGCGCGGCCGTCGACCGGAAGATCGCGCGGTTGGCTGCATCGGTGCCGTGCGCCAGGTTGGAAAAGGTCCTGGACGCCGCGGTTCTGACCGCGGATCCCGATCTGGCAGCCCTCGACGCCGCGCTAGCTCATCCGCTCGAGGATCATCGCCATGCCCTGGCCGCCACCCACACACATCGTGATCAGCCCCGTCTGCTTGTCATGGAAGTCGAGCGAGTTGAGCATGGTGGCCTGCAGCCGCGCACCGGTCATCCCGAACGGATGCCCGACCGCGATGGACCCGCCGTTGACGTTGAGCCGGTCGAGATCGATGCCGAGATCCTGGTAGGACGGCACCACCTGAGCGGCGAACGCCTCGTTGATCTCGACGAGGTCGATGTCGCCGATGGTCATGCCCGCCCGCGACAGGGCCTGGCGCGACGCATCGACCGGGCCGAGGCCCATGATCTCAGGAGACAGCGCACTCAGTCCGGTGGCGACGATGCGGGCGAGCGGGGTCACGCCCAGCTCGGCGGCCCTGGTGTCGCTCATGATGACGACGGCGGCGGCTCCGTCGTTCAGAGCGCAGCAGTTGCCCGCCGTGACCACGCCGTCGGGCCGGAAGACCGGCTTGAGCTGCGACACCGCCTCGTAGGTGACCCCGGCCCGGGGCCCGTCGTCGACCTCGACCGTGCTGCCGTCGGGCAGCGTCACGGGCACGATCTCCCGCCGCCAGAAGCCATCGGCGATGGCCTTCTCGGCAAGGTTCTGGCTGCGGACCCCGAACTCGTCGAGCTCCTGCCTCGAAAGGCCTCGTAGTGTGGCGACGTTCTCCGCCGTCTGCCCCATGGCCACGTAGACGTCGGGGACGTCGCCGTCCTCGCGGGGGTCGTGCCACGCCTCGTCCGTCCCGAGCGCAGTGTCGGCGGTCCGTTCCTGAGCGGGCGCGAAGCGCGGGTTGCGCGTGTCTGGATGGCTGTCGGAGCTCCCCTTCGCGAACCGCGAGACCATCTCGACGCCCGCCGAGATGAAGACGTCTCCCTCTCCCGCCTTGATGGCGTGAAAGGCCATCCGAGACGTCTGAACGCTCGAGGAGCAGTAGCGGGTGACCGTCGTCCCGGGCAGATGGTCGTACCCGAGCAGAACCGCCACCACCCGAGCCATGTTGAAGCCCTGCTCGCCGCCGGGCAGCCCGCACCCGAGCATGAGGTCGTCGATGTCGGTGGGGGCCAGCTCTGGCACCTTCGCGAGCGCCGCTGCGACGATGGTCGTCGCGAGGTCGTCCGGACGCAGCTCGGTCATCGAGCCCTTTCCGGCACGCCCGATCGGCGAGCGCGCAGCGGCGACGAGAACAGCTTCGGTCATGGGTCCTCCCTGTCAGAGCTCTGCCGCCAAATCTACGTCGCCACCACGGCGGACGCGTACGCCGACTGCCACCGGCTCGGCTGTCAAGATGAGGCGTGACACGCCACACCTTCCTTCTGAAGTCCCGGTGGTCTGACCTAGACGCCTACCGCCACGTCAACAACGTCACCTGGCTGGAGTACCTCCAGGAGGCGAGGGCGGACATGCTCTTCGTGCATGCCCCCGACCGAGGAGCCGCGCGGCTGGCAGACGCCATCCTCGTCGTACGGGCGGAGATCGACTATCGACGTCCGATGGTCTTCCGCCAGGAGCCTTACGCGATCCGGCTGTGGGTCTCGAAGCTCGGGGCGGCGTCGTTCACGATCAGCTACGAGATCGCGGACCCCCCCGCAGCCGGCGGGTCGACCGTCTACGGCCGCGCCCAGACCGTGCTCGCACCCGTCGACCTGGAGTCCGGCGCTCCCCGGCGCCTCACTCCGCAGGAACGCGAGGTGCTCGGTCACTTCCTCGAATAGCGCCTCGTCGGCCGTGCGGGTGCGCGGCGCGAGGCGCGGCGTCAAGCTCGAACCCCTCAGCGGGCCTGATAGTCCAGTCTGCACGGCGCGGTGGAGCCGTACGGCGTACGCGTTCTGATCTCGACGTCGTGCCTCCCGGACGTCAGGGCAAGAGCCCACCTCGCGTCGCCGGGCGCCACGTCCTCTCCTGAGTCGCCGTCGCGAACCTGGAAGCCCTGCGCGTAAGGGTGCGCGGAGCTCAGCCGCACGGTCGGTTGCTCCAAGGTCCCCCCGAGTCCGATCGAGACCATCGACAGATGAGGGTAGGCAAGGTCGCCGTCATGCAGCAGCCTGTCGGTCTTGACGATCCCCATGTCCTGGAAGACCGGCGAGAAGGCGTCCTCGGCCCACGTGTACCCAGTGGTCGAGGCGGACGCGACATAGCTCAGCCAGGTGGATGCGGCCTGGTCCGAGATCTTGTCCACGACGCTCACCATGTGGGCGCCCTCACCCGCGCGGTGACGGCGCTGCAGCTCGCGAAGACCGAGCGGCTCGTCGTCGTCCCCGCTCCAGTAGCTTCCATGCTGGCCGTCGAGGAGCACCCAACGGTCGAGGTCGTCGATCCAGGCCTCCGAGACGACGTGTCCACGTCCGACTCCCACGTGGTGGTTGGCCTGTCGCAGATCGACCCGCCGTGCCGGGATCTGGACGGCGTTCAGCACCTGGCTGAGCACGATCGAGTACTCAACGCACGCGAAGCGCTGGCCCGCGTCCACCCGCTGCAGCACGTCGAGAGCGTCGGGCTCGTCGACGTGGTCGTTGGCGTGTTCCCACCGGAGCCGTACCCACTCCAGCAGGCAGAGTGCTGTCGACCACGCGGACGGGAGCGGAGCGGGAAGCAGCTCGCGCAACTGCCCCTCACGCTCGGCGGAGATCGCGTAGAGATGCAGAGGCACCGAGGCACCCGGATCCGGCCATTCGAGCAGCGTCAGCGGCGGAGCGGGGACGTTCGACTCCATCTGTGCGGTGAGCGCCCACCACGATGGCTCCGTCCCGAAGTGCTCCTCGAGCTCCCCCTCGAAGAGCTCCGGTTGGCTGAAACCGTTGTCGACCGCGTCCTGGAGGAGCACGAGGGCGTCACCACGCGCTGACCGGCGTGCCGCGATCGCCACGCTTGGTGCCCACAGGTGCGACCACATCTGCTCGTCCGTCCGCAGCTCCTCGACCAGCGCGAGCAGCTCGCCATCCTGCCTGTCGCGGACCAGCTGCTCGGCGCGAAGGCGAAGCTTGACGAGCTCCGGCGTCGGTGGTCTTTCGCCGTACGGCGTGTAGTCGTCAGCAGTCACCGGCTCAACGTCGCTCGTCGTCGAACGTGTTGACGAGGAAGTGGGCGGCGCGTTCCAGGTACTCCCACAGCTGGGCCGTCTGCTCCGGCGTCAGGCCGGCCTCGTCGACGGCGGTCCGCATGTGCAGCAGCCACCGGTCGCGGGCGCGTGGGGTGACGGCGAACGGAGCATGACGCATTCCCAGCCTCGGGTGCCCACGCTCGTCGGAGTACGTCGTCGGCCCGCCCCAGTACTGCTCGAGGAACATCGTGAGCCGGTGGGCGGCGGCGCTCAGGTCCTCGTCGGGATAGAGGGCCCGCAGCTCCGGATCGGCGGCGACGCCGACGTAGAAGCGGTCGACGATCCTGACGAATGTCTGATGACCGCCGACGGCGTCGTAGAACGTCTGCTCACCTGTCCGCTGCACGACGTCCATTGTGCCAACACCCGCCAGCCGCTGGCGCCCGCGCCGGTCCCCGTGAGGCACCGGACAGGCGCAGGGCAAGCACAGGGCAAGATGGGCGTGCAGCGACGGTGCTGCACCTCCGCTCCCGAAAGGACACCATGGCGACAACTCGTACCGCCAACGCTCACTGGGAAGGCTCGCTGATGGACGGAGCGGGCAACGTCTCGCTCGACTCGTCCGGCGCAGGCTCGTTCGACGTGACCTGGGCCTCGCGAGCCGAGCAGGCGAACGGGAAGACCAGCCCGGAGGAGCTGATCGCCGCTGCGCACTCGACGTGCTTCAGCATGGCGCTGTCGCACGCGCTTGCGGGTGACGGGCACGCGCCACAGGCGATCAACACCCGGGCCGACGTCGACTTCCAGGCGGGCAAGGGGATCACCGGCATCAAGCTGACCGTCCGGGGCAAGGTCGACGGGCTCTCGGACGACGAGTTCGTCGAGGCGGCGAAGACGGCAAAGGAGACCTGCCCGGTCTCGCAGGCTCTTGCGGGTACGACGATCACGCTGGATGCGGCACTGGAGAGCTAGCTCACATGGCCGTGGCGGGGCGCGGCGTGGCGGCGCACCCATCGCGGTGCACTCTGGAACATCGCAGTACGGTTGTCCGGTGATCCTCGCCGGTACCCCGAAGTCCTGGCCGGTCGGCCCTCCCATGTCGACATTGGACGTGCTGCTGGTCTTCGTCGGCATCCCTCTCCTCGTCATCGCGGCCGTGAGTCTGCTCGTCTACGCGCCGAGCTGGGTCAAGGGACCTCGGTATCGTCCCGGCCAGTCCTGGGACGCCAGCGCCGAGTGGTTCGGTGCTTCGGCGGTCCGGCTGCCAGTGACCGGTGCCGCGGCCGGAGCCACCCGATCCTCGACGTCAGGGAACACGGCCGCTGCCACGGGGACCACCCGTCTGCAGGACAGTGTGGGCGCCGAGGACACTCGTGAGCTCCACGGGCAGTCCGACCTCGGGCCGGACCCAAAGCCCGGAGGTGCGAGTGCCGGCTGGTGAGGCGTTCACGGACGCCCAGCGTCAGGAGATCACCAAGGTCATCGCCGACGCCGAGCGCGTGTCGGGGTGGTCCTACTCCGTCCACGTGGGCGCCTCCGACGTAGACACGCGGGGCTTCGCGGAGTCGCTGCACGCGCGTCTGCCAGACCCGCCCCGCAGCGTGCTGATCCAGGTGGATCCGCAACGTCGTACCCTCGAGATCGTCACCGGGGCGGAGGTCGCACGGGTGCTGGACAACCGCGCTGCCGCTCTGGCTGCGGTGACGATGCAGAGCACCTTCGCCAACGGAGATCTCACCCGCGGGCTGCTCAACGGGCTGCAGCAGCTATCCCACCTCGCCCGCGCACCCAAGAGCCTGCACACCGACACACCCTGACGCTCCGCCGGCAGTCGGGCGGTCAGCCCTCGGCGTCCTTGCGTTGCGCGTCGAGCGCCCGCTGCAGGTCGGCGCGCCCCTCGATGACGTAGCGCCGTGCCGACGAGTTCCCCTTGCCGGTCTCCAGCCACGTGTCGACGGCGTCGAGGGTCTCCTGCGTCGCGATCGTCCTTGGGAACATGAACCGCAGCACGGTCGACGCCTGGTGAACGCCCCGCTCCTCCCAGATGGTCTCCGCCGCCTCCAGGTAGCGCGAGATGTAGGGCTTCAGCAGCGCGTCCTGACGGGGCTGGTAGAAGCTGGCAGCGATGCTGCGCATCGTCTCGTTGGCGACGTCGTCGCGGACGACGGCGTCGGACCACGCCTGCGACTTCGCCTCCGCCGTCGGCAGGGCCGCGCGGGTCGCCGCGGCGTTCTCCTGGCCGGAGATCGTGTTGTCCCGCTCAAGCTCCGTGGCGATCTCCGTCTCCTCGACGTGGCCCTCCCGTGCCAGCCCCATGAGCAGCGTCCAGCGCAGGTCGACGTCGACCGCCAGACCGTCAAGCGTGCCTGTCCCGTCCAGCAGCCCCTGCAGCAGGTCGAGCGACGCGTCGGAGCGCGCGTTGGTTGCGAGGGCACGGACGAACGTGAGCTGCTGGTCGCTGCCCTGGTCGGCCGCCAGCGCGAGCTCCCGCAGCCCCTCCTCCCACCGTTCGGCGACAGCATCGCGGTGGTCGGGGGCGGCGTACGACGTGACGACCGTCGTGGTCTGCTGGACCAGCGCGCGGATGGCGCTCATGTCCGACTCGCTGGCCATTCCGCGCAGGGTCAGCTCGACCCAGTCAGTGGCTCGCATCTCCGCGTCACGGGTCATGTCCCAGGCGGCCCCCCAGCACAGCGCCCGCGCCAACGAGTCGGTGAACTTGTCGATGTTGTCGACGAGCATCTGCAGAGAACGGTCGTCGAGCCTGACCTTCGTGTAGCTCAGGTCGCCGTCGTTGAGCAGCACGAGGTCCGGCTGCCGCTCGCCGATCAGGTCGGGCACCTCGGTCTCCGTGCCGGACACGTCGGTCTCCACGGCCGTGCGGCGTTCGAGGCCGTCACCGTTCAGGTCGTAGAGACCGACGGCGAGGCGGTGCCGGCGCAGCGTCGGGAAGCCGGGATGCGCGGTCTGGACAACGGTGAAGGAGGTGAACGCTCCGTCGTCCCCCACCTCGAAGGCGGGACGGACCGTGTTGACGCCGGACGTCTGCAACCACTCTTCGGCCCATGAGCCGAGCTCACGGCCGGAGCTCTCCTCGAGCGCCGACAGCAGGTCACCCAGCTCGGTGTTGCCGTAGGCGTGCGACGCGAAGTACCCCCGCAGGCCCGCGAAGAAGTGCTCCTCACCGACCCAGGCGACGAGCTGTCGCAGAGCAGAAGCGCCCTTGGCGTACGTGATGCCGTCGAAGTTCACCTCGACTGCCTCGAGGTCGTAGTTGTCGGCGGCGATGGGATGGGTCGAGGGCAGCTGGTCCTGCCGGTAGGCCCACGTCTTGCGCCCGTTGCAGAAGCTGGTCCACGCCTCGTCGTACTTCGTCGCCGCCGTCGACGCATGGTGCGACGCCCACTCGGCGAACGACTCGTTGAGCCAGAGGTCGTCCCACCATCGCATCGTCACGAGGTCGCCGAACCACATGTGCGCCATCTCGTGCAGGATCGTGTTGGCTCGTCCCTCGTACGCCGAGCGCGTCTGGCGGCTGCGGAAGATCATGTCGTCACGGAACGTGACGCAGCCCGCGTTCTCCATCGCGCCCATGTTGTACTCCGGCACGAAGAGCTGGTCGTACTTGCCGAACGGGTAGGGCATGTCGAAGGCGTTCTCGAAGAACTCGAAGCCCTGCTTGGTGACCGTCAGGATGTCGTCGGTCTCCAGGTGCTCGCGGAGCGACTCCCGCAGGAACAGGCCGAGCGGGATGTCGCCGCGCGTCCCGTGGTAGGTGTCGCGCACGGCGACGTACTCGCCGGCGACAAGTGCGGTGATGTACGTCGACATGCGCGGCGTGGGCGGGAAGTGCCACACGCCGACGCCGTCCGAGACGGGTTGGGGATCCGGGGTGGGAGAGTTCGACACGATTTGCCAGTGGTCGGGGGCGGTGATGGAGAACGTGAACTCGCCCTTGAGGTCAGGCTGCTCGAAGGTGGTGAACACCCGCCGCGCATCGGGAACCTCGAACTGCGTGTAGAGGTAGACCTTGCCGTCGGCGGGGTCGACGAAGCGGTGCAGGCCCTCACCGCTGCGGCTGTAGGGACAGTCCGCCACGACGGTCAGCTCGTTGTCGGCCCGCAGCACGTCGAGGGTGATCCTGTTGTCCTCGTAGACCGAGGGGTCGAGCGTGCGCCCGTTGAGAACGATCGTGTGGACCGTCGCGCCGACGAGGTCGGCGAACGTCGTGGCGCCCGGCTCCCGACAGGCGAAGGCGATCGTCGTCGTTGACGCGAATGTCGTCTCCGTGGTGGTCAGGTCGAGAGCGACGTCGTAGGTCGAGATCTCGACCAGGCGGGCGCGTTCGGCGGCCTCGTCACGGGTCAGGTTGATTCCGGGCATGCGTCATCTTTGCATGGTCTCGCTGGGCCTTCGGGGGAATGTCTGTCGAGGTCAGCGTCTTGTAAGACTCGCGGCGTCCGCCCCGCAGCAGCACCCGTCCACCCCGTCAGGAGAGCGCATGAGCCCCTCAGAGACGCCCGCGACCGCCGACTTCTGGTTCGATCCGCTGTGCCCCTGGGCGTGGATCTCGTCGCGCTGGATGCAGGAGGTGGAGAAGGTCCGGAACGTGAGCACGCACTTCCATCTCATGAGCCTGGCTTACCTGAACGTTGACAAGACCGACATCTCCGACGACTACCGCGAGTTCCTGAAGGGCGCCTGGGGGCCAGCGCGGGTCTGCGTCGCCGCCGCGCACGACCATGGCGACGACGTGCTCGACCGGCTGTACACCGAGATGGGAACCCGCTTCCACAACGAGGGACGTGAGCCCACCCGGGAGACCGTCGAAGAGGCGCTCACGGCGGCCGGCCTGCCGACCACTCTCGCGGACGCCATGACCTCCACGGAGTACGACGAGGCGCTGAAGAAGTCCCACCACGCCGGCATGGACCAGGTGGGGATGGACGTCGGAACACCGGTCATCTCCGTCGAGGGCAACGCCTTCTTCGGCCCCGTGCTCACCCCTATCCCGCGCGGTGAGGTTGCCGGGCGCCTCTGGGACGGGGTGCTCCTGGTGGCGGGGACCCCTGGCTTCTACGAGCTCAAGCGCTCCCGGACCGAGGGGCCGACCTTCGACTGAGCGGACCTGGTGCGATCATCGCTCCATGCGTGTGCACCTTGGGTCCGATCATGCGGGTTTTGGGCTGAAGGACTCTCTCATGTCGTGGCTGCGCGAGCGCGGTGACGAGCCGGTCGACCATGGCGCGTTCGAGTACGACGAGGCGGACGACTACCCGCCGTACTGCTTCGAGACCGCTGAGGCCGTGGTGGCCGATCCCGGCAGCCTCGGGATCGTGATCGGCGGCTCGGGCAACGGCGAGCAGATCGCCGCGAACAAGGTGGCGGGGGCGCGGGCGGCGCTCGCCTGGTCGACCGAGACGGCGGAGCTGGCGCGGATGCACAACGACGCCAACGTCGTGTCGGTGGGAGCGCGGATGCACTCGACCGACGAGGCGACCCGTTTCGTCGAGGTCTTCTTGTCGACCGCCTTCTCCGAAGGAGCCCGGCACCTACGCCGCATCGCCATGCTCGCCGACTACGAGGCGAGCGGGGAACCGCGGGTGTGGACCCCCGACGAGGCGGGCACCCCCTCGGGTCCGCCGCCGGCGAGCTGACCGCAGATGCCGGAGGGACACACCCTCTACCGGCTCGCGGCCGACCTCGACGAGGCGTTCGCCGGCCAGCCGCTTCGCGTCTCGAGCCCGCAAGGCAGGTTCGTCGACGGGGCGGCCGCGGTCGACGGCCACGTCCTGGAGGCCGCCGAGTCGTCAGGCAAGCACGTCTTCCTGCGCTTCGCGGGCGGCGAGATCGTGCACGTGCACCTCGGCCTGATCGGCGTCTTCAGCCTCGGGCGCGCTCCCGCGCCGCCACCGGTGGGCGCCGTCCGGCTGAGGCTGGAGAGCGACACGTCGTACGCCGACCTGCGGGGCGCCATCGTGTGCGAGCTGGCGACGGCAGAGCAGCTGGCCGCCATCGTCGGGAAGCTCGGCCCCGACCCGCTGCGCGCCGACGCGAACCCGGACCGGGCCTTCGAGCGGATCCATCGCAGTGCGAAGCCGATCGGCGCGCTGCTCATGGACCAGACGGTGCTCTCGGGTGTGGGCAACGTCTTCCGTGCGGAGATCCTGTTCCGGGCCCGGCTCAGCCCCATGACGCCGGGATCCAAGGTCTCGAAGCGGCGGTGGAACGCGATGTGGGACGACCTTGTGATGCTGATGGAGTACGGCGTCCGCACGGGCCGTATCGACACCGTGCGGCCCGAGCACGAGCCGGACGCGATGGGACGCCCGCCCCGCCAGGACGACCACGGCGGAGAGGTGTACGTCTACCGGCGCTCCGGCCAGCCGTGCCACGTGTGCGGAACCACGGTGCGGACGAAGCTCCTCGAGGGCCGCAACCTGTTCTGGTGCCCGACGTGTCAGCGCCGGCGTTGACGCCGGAGCCGAGAGCAGGCGTGCGGCGGCCAGCAGCGCCCGCTGATCTCCCGGTGGTTCGGAACGGGGCGCGCGTGTGCGGGCGCTCAGAACGGCGTGTCTGGTTCCGAACCTTCGGCGGTTGGGGTGACGTCCGGCTCACGAAGGACCTCGGGTAGCCGTCAGACGTCGACGGTGCCGCCGCTGCGCCAGTAGACGCCGTTCGCAGGCTCCAGGAAGCCGGCCTCCACGAGATAGCGCCTCAGCGCTGGGTAGTCATCATGGAAGCCGCGAAGCGCAGCGTCGACGTTGCGCTCCGGGTATCGCTTGCCCGATCTCGAAGGACTGAGCGACATGGTCGAGGACGACCAGCCGCTGGCTCGCCTTCGCCGGGAGAGTGTCGATGCGCCCGTCAGGCCCGACGAACGTGCGCAGGACGCGGTCGCGATCGGGGCCGCGGTCGGGTGGCCCGTCCCCGGGCAGCTCCGTCAGGCGCGCCTCCTCCTCACGAGCCGACGCTGATCAAGCAGATCGCGACAACGGACAGACCGAGACCCGCCACCTGGATCCGCGCCCACTGCTCCCGCAGCAGCAGCCGCGCGAGCAGGATGGTGACCGCTGGATAGAGCGACGTGAGCACGGCTACCACGGAGAGATCGCCTCGACCGGTCGCAGCAAGATACAGCAGCGTCGCCAGCCCTCCGAGGATGCCGGTCATGACGGCGGGACCGGCAGCGGCTCGCCAGGTGCCGCGCGCGCTGCCCAGGCCGAGCCCGAGGAGCAGCACGGTGCCCACGGCAACCACCTGCCCGGCCACCAGCGGCCATGCACCCGACCCCGTGCCCGCCCGCGCCAACCCGATGAACAGCAGGGCGAACCCGACTCCGGCAACGAGTGCTTCGGCCACACCGGTACGGCCTGGTCGTTCATCGCTCGACGGCTGACGCGAGATCAGCGCGATGCCGGGGAGTGCGAGCACCAGCCCGGACAGTCTGAGCGTGGAGAGACTGTCACCGGTCGAGAGGCCCACCACGGCAGGAATCGCCGCTGCCAGGACAGCCGAGACCGGGGCGACGACCCCCATGCGACCGACGCTCAGCCCCCGGTACAGCGCGATAGTCCCGACCCCGCTGCCCAGGCCACTCAGCGCGCCCCATCCCAGCGTGCCCACCCCGGGACGGGCGCCCCCGAGCAGCACAGCGGCGAGAACCGCGGCGAGCAGCGCGAGGGGCTGAGACAGGATCGCCACGGCCTCCGAGCTGGACCGCCTGCCACCGACACCGCCGGCGAAGTCGGACGCGCCGTAGCACACCGCGGCCAGCAGGCCCAGGATGATCCCCATCGTCGTCCTCGCTCGCGTCGTGTCGGCCGCTTCGGCCCCGCATCGTCGCACAGGTCGGTATCGTCGTCCCGGTGCTGGTCATCGTGCGCGGGTGTGAGCTGCCCGGTCGCCGTTTCCCGCACGGGGCAACCGACGTCTACGACAACGTCCACGTCGCTCTCCAGGTGCGACGCGAACCGGTGGGACTGGTGGCCGGGGATGCGGCCGACGCCGAGTGGCGCACGCATGTCGACATCGTCGACCGCGAGGGGCGGACGGACTACCGCGGCCCGGCGGTGCACGGCAAGGCGGGCGAACGCTTCCTGTACCTCACTTGGGGAACGGTGGACGAAGAGGTCTTCACGATGTTCCGCCGAGCGAAGATCATGCTGGGCGATGCACCGCCAGATCCCGGTGCTGAGCGGGCCGTCGTGGCCTCGGTCGCGTTGACGGACGAGAAGGGGCTTCCGCGGTGCGCCCGGATCCGGGCACCTGCCATCGCATGGGCGATCGAGTAGCGGGAGCGACAGTGGCCGTCGACCGGGTGAGCAGCCAGCGGTCTGACCGACGTGCCTGGTGGGTCGCTGTGGCTGTCTTCGCGCTCACCGTCGGCCAGTTGGTCGTCGCCACCTTCGTGCCGGGATTGGCGCAGTTCGAGGGCAAGGCCTTCGGGGCGCGACTCGCGTTCTACCCGCTGCTGATGGCCGTCGTGCCGGCGGGTTGTTGGCTGATACGTCGCAGGCGGCGCGGGACGGAGCCGCTGCCATGGCGGGCTTGTGCCTTCGTGATGGCGCCGTTCCTCGTCGATCTCACCGGCAACACGCTCGACCTGTACGACAGCTATTCGTGGTGGGACGACGTGTTCCATTTCACCAACTGGCTGCTCCTGTGCTGCGGACTGGGCTTGCTGATCGCCGGGTCGTACGTCGCTCCCCGCTGGTCGCTGCTCGTCACGGTCACCGGCATCGGGGCCATGCTGGCCATCGCCTGGGAGCTGGGGGAGTGGTACACCTTCATCCGGCACGGGACGGAGCTGGACACGGCGTACCAGGACACGCTCGGCGACGAGACGCTAGGCACCCTGGGTGCGTTCGTGGCCGCCGTGTTCGTCGCCCGCTGGACGCGAGCCGCCGACGATGCCGACGGAGGGCAGCTCCGGGCGACGCCAAGCCCCGGCGCCACGGAGAAGCAGGGCCGGGACCGGAGGGCACGGTGATGACCGTGAGCGCCGGGCTCGCGCTGCGCGCTCAGCGCGGTGGCTTGCGGTACGCCTGGGCGTTGCCGACGCCGGGCTCGAAGCCGACGCGGCGGTAGACGCGGTCCGCTGGGTTGGTCGTCTCCGTGAGGATCACCCACCGGTTGCACCCGTGGCCAGCCGACCAGCGCGCGGCGACGCCCAGCAGATGCGAGGCCAGGCCACGGCGACGGTGCGCCGCGTCGGTGCCGACGCTCTGGTACCGGG
>JBBSIF010000027.1:0-24620 GCA_038232255.1 Propionibacteriales bacterium | reverse complement strand
CTTGTGTTGCCAAGCATGGGCGGGCTGAGGCTCCGCGAGGCCACGACGGGTCGATTAGACCCCCGATTAGACCACGATTAGACCGCCTCTTGCTGAAGCTGCGAGAGCAGAGCGTCAACCGGCAACGCAAGGCCAAGCTCGTCCTTGGCGCGATGCTTGACATCGCGGTTCGGCACGACGCGATTCCGGTGAACCCGGTCCGCGCCACCAGCCGCGTACACCGTCCGAAGCAGGAGACGAAGGCGCTGCGGATCGACGACCTCGTGGAGATCCGCGCCGCCGTACGGCGGTGGCTCGACGCCGATCGCACCGGTCCGAGAGCAAACGGCGACATAGCCGACATCATCGACCTGATGCTCGCCACGGCTGTCGCATCGGCGAGGTCCTGGCACTGAGGTGGAGCGACCTCGACCTTGACGGTGACCTAGCCACCCTCGCCGTCACGGGCACGATCAAGACCGAGTCCGGGAAAGGTACCTACCGCAAGTCTGCTCCAAAGTCGGACGCGAGCCGGCGAACCGTGGTGCTCCCTCCCTTCGCCACCGAACTGCTGCGTGTGCGCCGGGAGTTCGCGACGCCCAACCAGTACGACGCGGTTTTCGCCACCCGCAACGGCACCTGGCACCAGGTCGTCAACATCGAGCGACGGTGGCGACAGATCCGCAAGGACACCGGCTTCGAGTGGGTGACCCCACACACGTTCCGGAAGACGGTGGCAACCCTGATCTCCGAAGCACCGACGTCGGAGCTCGCCTCGCGCCAGCTCGGCCACTCGTCAAGCCAGGTCACCCGCGACCACTACATCGCCAAGCCATCCGTCGGAGCCGATCTCTCCGAGCTTCTCGAAACGCTCCGCTCAGAGGAATGAGCCACTCCAAGGCTCGTAGTCGCCGGGGTGCGTTTCGACCAGCAGGCATCCAATCTCGCGTTCTACGGGTCGCGCCAGTAGCAGCCCCGCGTACGGGAGCGAGGACCACTGGAGGTCGCGTTCGTCAAGGGCCGCGTTGGCGGCCTTGAACAGCGACTGGAGGGACGTCTTCCAGGCAGGGAGGTCTCGCGAGATGGTGAGCCATGTCAGATCACGATTGATCGCGTCGTACTGGTGGATGATGAAATTGCGATTCGCCACCGCGAGGGCCCACTCGACGCCCTTCGGCGCGAGGACGCCGAGTCGAGACAGTCGGTTGGCGGCTTCGCCGAGTTTCATCATCAGGGAGTCGCCCGCCTCTTGGAGGAGGGCGTCGGCGAGGTAGGCGCCCTCACCGCGTGTGACGATCTCATCGACGCGTTCGAGCCAGCCCTGGATGTGAAGGAGTTCCTTGGCGGCCTTGCGGTCCATCACAGCGCGACCGCATCTTGGCGGATGTCGTCATCGATTCTCGGCTTCAACCCTCCGTACGACACAAGGTCAACCGGTCGGCCCAAGATCTGTTCGATCAGGCGCTGGAAACGAATGAACCCGAACGACGACGTCCCTTCGGGCGCCTCGACGAGAAGGTCGATGTCGGAGTCCATCCGTGCCTGATGTCGTGCGACCGAGCCGAACACCGCAAGCCGGCGATAGCCGTTGTTGGCCGCGAGCGCCTTGAGAACCGGCGCCGCCGCCTCCAGCAGAACCTCAGGATGGATGTCCGCCAGCTTCGGCGCAAACCTGAGCTGTTGGCTCACCGCCGGTTGCGTGATTTCGAGTGCTTCGGCGATCTCGCGCTGGGTCATGCCGGTCGCCCCCATCGCACGCAACACGAGAACACGGCGCAGCCGCGCGACGTCCTCCCCGTGCCGGGCATCGCTGTACTCGTCCACCAGGGTCATAAGGCAATCTTATATGACTACGCCCGCACGACCTACGGTCATCGGACGGGACGGTGGCGCACTCGTTTTCGACTAGTAAACGTCCATTCTCGCGTTTCACGTCAATTCCAAGACCACTCTGACTCCGCGTTATGCCTGGTCAGAGGCGGTTCCTTGGTCGGGCTGACAGGATTTGAACCTGCGACCCCTTGACCCCCAGTCAAGTGCGCTACCAAACTGCGCCACAGCCCGATGCCCGCCGACCGGCAGCGGAGCGGGCGCCAGCCTATCGCAGCCCGGCCGCGCCGACTCAGCGGCGCTTGCGCTTCTCCCGGGGCTTGACCGTGAGGTGGATCGGCGTACCGACGAAGCCGAACTCCTCGCGCAGCCGGCGCTCGATGAAGCGGGTGTACGCCGGCTCCAGGAGCGCCGACGTGAACAGCACGAACACCGGAGGCGCCGTTGACGCCTGCGTGCCGAACAGGATGCGGGGCTGCTTGCCGCCGCGGACCGGGTGCGGGTGAGCAGACACGAGTCGACCGAGGAAGGCGTTCAGCTCCCCGGTCGGCACCCGGGTCTCCCAGCCTTCCAGCGCACGGTCCAGCGCCGGCACCAGCCGGTCGACGTGCCACCCCGTCAGCGCCGTGATGTTCACCCGCGGCGCCCACTGGACGCGCACCAGCTCGCGCTCGACCTCACGGTCGAGGTAGTAGCGGCGCTCGTCGTCGACCTGGTCCCACTTGTTGAACGCGATCACGACGGCGCAGCCGGACTCCTCGACGCTGCTGATGATCCGCTGGTCCTGCTCGCTGAGCGGCTGGCTGCCGTCGATGACGACGACCGCGACCTCGGCCCGCTCCATCGCCGACGACGTCCGCAGGCTCGCGTAGAACTCGTGGCCGCTGGCCTCTCGCACCCGCCGTCTGATCCCGGCCGTGTCGATGAAGTGCCAGTCCCGCCCGCCCAGCGACACGATCTCGTCCACCGGGTCGACCGTCGTTCCGGGGACGTCGTCGACCACCACCCGGTCTCCCCCGGCCAGCTGGTTGAGCAGGCTCGACTTCCCCACGTTCGGCTTGCCCACGATCGCCACCCGTCGCGGCCCCCGCGGTGCGTCGTACTGCTGCTCCGGAGCCGCCGGCAGCGCCTCGAGGATGGCGTCCAGGAGGTCGCCGCTCCCCCGGCCGTGCAGTGCCGAGACCGAGTGCGGCTCCCCCAGGCCCAGGTTCCACAATCCGGCGGCGTCGGCCTCGCCGCGCAGGTCGTCGACCTTGTTGGCGGCCAGCACGACAGGCTTGCCCGAGCGCCGCAGCACCTTGACCACCGTGGCGTCGCTGTCGGTGATCCCGACCACCGTGTCGACGACGAAGAGCACGGCGTCGGCGAGGCTCACGGCCACCTCCGCCTGCGCGGAGATCCGCTCGGCGAGACCGCGCGCGTCCGGGTCCCAGCCACCGGTGTCGACCACCGTGAAGCGGCGGCCGTTCCACTCCGCGTCGTACGGCACGCGGTCACGGGTGACCCCGGGGATGTCCTCGACAACGGCCTCGCGGCGACCCAGGATCCGGTTGACGAGCGTGGACTTGCCGACGTTCGGGCGGCCCACCACCGCCAGCACCGGGACCGGCCCGGCAGCCGGTGCGTCGGCGCTCGCGTCGGCCGCGGCAGAGCCCTCGGTCGTCATCGGAGTCCTATCCCCCGAGCGGCGGCGACGGGAGTGTCTGGCCCGTCAGGTCGCACGCGGCGCGCACGTGCTCCGACAGCACCTCTTGGATGGTGTCCTGGACCGCGGCCACCTGTCGTTTGGTCCGAGGCCAGGGTACGGCGTCCACGTGCAGCGGCGGTCCGATCACCAGGTCCAGCCGTGACCCGATGGGAGGATGCGCCTCCGGTGACGCGCCGTCCTTCCGGGTGCCGAGGCACGCCACCGGCACCACCGGCGCGCCCGTCACCAGAGCCAGATAGGCGGCTCCGCCCTTCGTCGTCGCCACGTCACCGCGGCCGCGCGCACCCTCCGGGTAGATCGCCACCACCCCGCTCCCGCGGAGCAGCCGCAGTGCCTGCTTCACGGCGAGCGGGTCCGTGTGGTAGCGGTCGACGTTGATCTGGCCCATCCTCACGAGTCCGAACCCCATCGGCCCGCTGAACATCGACTCCTTGACCATGCAGTGCACCCCGCGTCTCGAGGTCGCGAACAGCAGCGGCCCGTCGAGGTAACCCATGTGGTTCGACGCCAGGATCACCGGTCCCTGGGCGGGAACGTGCTCCGCGCCGTGCACGTGCACGTCGTAGCGCCACAGGACCGTCTTCACGGCCAGCCTGCCGAACCACATCCAGTGCTCGGGAAGCATCGCCACGTCCTCGACCGCAGGGACGTCGCGCCTGCCGGTTGCCTCAACCGCCACTGCGGACCGCCAGCCGGTCCCACACGAGGTCCACGACGAGGTCCACGACCTCCTGGCGGGACAAGTGGGTCGAGTCGACGACGACAGCGTCCCGCGCCGCCGACAGCGGAGAGACGACCCGCGTCGAGTCGGCGTCGTCGCGGCGCGCCAGGTCGGCTTGGACGGTCGCCACGTCCCCGCCGGAGTTCGCGGCCTGCTCTGCCGCCCGGCGCTGCGCGCGAGCGGACGGCGCGGCCGTCAGGTACACCTTGAGGTCCGCGTCGGGTACGACGACAGTGCCGATGTCCCGGCCCTCCACCACGATGCCGCCGTCACCGATCTCCCGGCGCTGCAGCACCACCATCAGCCCGCGCACGTCAGGGACCGCACTCACCTGGCTCACCGCGGAGGTGACCGCCTGGGTACGGATCTCCCTCGACACGTCCACGCCGTCCAGGGAGGTCCCCGGCTCGGTGGGGCTGGTCCGCGCCTCGACGACGGCCCGCCCGGCGCTCTCGACGACAGCGGCTGCGTCGTCCAATGCGACGCCGGACCGGAGCACCGCCAAGGTGACCGCGCGGTACATCCCCCCGGTGTCCAGGTAGCGCAGCCCCAGCGTCCGCGCGACCGCCCGGCTGGTGGTGGACTTGCCGGCTCCGGCGGTGCCGTCGATCGCGATCACGACGTGCGCGAGCGCCGGGTCTGCGACAGCCATAGCAGCCAAGGCTACCGGTGGGCAGCCCAGCCACGCTCCCGCAGGGACTGCGCCAGACCGGCGCCCGCGCCGGCTGCGACGTCCACCTCCACCAGGCCGAACTCGCGTGCCGGGTCGTGGTCGATCCGCACGTCCTCCACGTTGACACCCAGCGACCCGACGACCTCGAACAGCTCGGCGAGCGCCCCCGCCCGGTCCGGGATCGTGACCGTCACGGCTACGAGGTCCTCAGCGGGGCCACCGTGCCTGCCGGGGATGGTGGCCGCAGCCGTGGCTCCGGACTCCAGCAGCCGCTCGACTGCCCGGAGGTCGCCGCTGTCGAGGGACACCAGCAGCTCGTCGACGTCGCGGCGTACGTCGCGCAGCAGCCCGCGCAGGGCCTGAGCGTTGGCTCCCACGATCTGGCGCCAGAGCTGGGGGCTACCGGCGGCGATCCGGGTCACGTCCCGGACGCCCTGCCCGCTCAGCGCCAGCTGCGGCGCCGGAGCGCCGTACAGCCGGCCCGCGGTCAGGGCAGCCATCAGGTGCGGCAGGTGGGAGGTCCGGGCGACCGCCTCGTCATGCTCACCGGGATCCATCCGGACGACGACGGCGCCGCAGATCGCAGCCAGCGCCTCGACCGCTGCGGTCGCCGCAGGCGACGACTCCTCGTGCGGAGTGACGGCCCACGTCCGGCCCTCGAACAGGTCACCGGCGGCCGCTAGCGGACCGGACCGCTCGCTGCCCGCCATCGGGTGGCCTCCCACGTAGCGGGACAGGTCCAGGCCAGCCGGCGGTCTCCCGCCCCGCTGCGCACGCAGGTCGCTGAGCGGCTTCGACTTCACGCTGCCGACATCGGTCACCACCGCCATGGGGTAGGTGCGCAGCGCCGCTGCGATGGCACCCGCCAGCTGGTCCGGCGGCGTCGCCACCACCACAAGCCCGGGACCAGACGCCGACTCCGGCGCTGCCCGGGGGAGCCGCGACGACGCGACCGCGGCATGGAGGGGGTCGGTGTCCTGCATGTGGACGACCACCTGGCGTCGCGCCAGGGCCAGCGCCACCGAGGTGCCCACCAGGCCCGCGCCGACCACCAGCACCCAGCCGCTGGGCAGGGCGTGCTCGTCGGAACCCGGCGAGCTCACAGGCCCACCGCGTCGAGCAGCGTTCCCAGCTCGTCCGACGTGAGCTCCCGCACCTGTCCGGACCGCAGGTCGCCCAGCCGCACCGGTCCGATCGCCGTCCGCGAGAGCCGCTCGACCGGGTGGCCGACCTCGGCGAGCAGCCGCCGGACGATGTGGTTGCGGCCCTCGTGGATGACCAGCTCGACGAGCGAGCGACTCCCATGCGAGCTGAGCGTCCGGGCGGCGTCCACGGTGACCGCGCCGTCCTCCAGCGCAACCCCAGCAAGCAGCCTCCGACGGGTCTTGGGGGACACGACGCCGTCCACCTGCGCCAGGTACGTCTTCGTCAGCTCGAACGACGGGTGAGCCAGCCGGTGCGCGAGCTCGCCGTGGTTGGTGAGGATGATCAGGCCCTCGGTGTCCGTGTCGAGCCGGCCGACGTGGAACAGCCGCTCCGGTCGCCCGACGAGCAGTGTCCGCAGGTCCGGTCTGCCCTGGTCGTCGGCCATGGAGCTGACCACGCCGCGGGGCTTGTTGGCCACCAGGGAGACATGCGCGGCGGCGACTGGGACGCGCTGCCCGTCCACCCTGACCACCGCGGTCTCCGGGTCCACCCTCGCGCCCAGCTGGGTGACGACCTCGCCGTCGACCTCGACCCTGCCCTCGGCCATCAGCTGCTCGCACCGGCGCCGGGACGCGACTCCGGCCTGCGCGAGCACCTTCTGCAGCCGTACGCCGACCGCGTGCTCGTCCAGCTCGGTCATCGGTCCATCGGGGCGCCGGAGATCCCGGGGTCGAGGTGCTCCTCGAGGTCGGCCATCTCCGGCAGGAACGGCGCGATCTCCGGGAGCTCGTCCAGGCTCGCGAGCCCCATCCGCTCGAGGAAGTACGTCGTGGTGGCGAACAGGTGTGCGCCGGTGTCCGGGTCGACTCCCGACTCCTGGACGAGGCCGCGGGTCACGAGGGTGCGCATCACTCCCTCGACGTTGACCCCGCGGATCGCGGAGACCCGGGCCCGGCTCACCGGCTGGCGGTAGGCCACGACGGCGAGCGTCTCGAGGGCGGCGGTGGTCAGACGCGCCTGCTGTCCCTCCGCCACGAACCGCTCGACCACACCGGCGTAGTCGGGGCGTGAGTAGAACCGCCACCCGCCACCCACCTCACGGAGCTCGAAGCCCCTGCCCTCAGCGGTGTACTCGTCGGCGAGCTCGCGGAGCGCGGCGGCGACATGCGGCTCCGGCCGGGCCACCGCGCCGGCCAGGCTGGCCGCGTCGAGGGGCAGGTCGCTCACCATGAGCACCGCTTCCAGGACCGGCTTGACGCCGCGGTCGCCCGGGTCGGGCCAATCCTCGACCGTCACCGCGCCAGGTCCTCCTGCTGCCGCGGGCCGTCGCTGCCCGCCCCGCCGATCCGGGCGATGTCGGCGTTTGTGACCGCCTCCGCGGGTCGCTCGTCGGCGTCGCTACTGACGTCGTACTCGTCCCGGACGACGATCTCGGCAGCGTCCTCGTCCCCCGTCCACCGCACGCTCAGCTCACCGAACGGTGCGGCCTGCTCGAAGGCCACGACGCCCTCACGGAACAGCTCGAGCAGGGCGAGGAAGCGCGCCACCGTCGTCAGGGTGTCAGGGGAGTCGGCGACCAGCGAGCGGAACGTCGCACTCCCGAGCCGCCGGAGCCGGGCTCCGATCGTCGAGGCCTGCTCGCCCACACTGACGTTCGCGGTGTGCAGGTGCTCCAAGGCGAGCGGCGGCTGCTCCCTCGGGGTCAGCGCCCGCTCGGCGAGGTGGGCGAGCTCGTCCGGCCCCAGGGTCAGCAGCACCTCCGGCAGCACGGCGGCGAACCGGTCCTCCAGCTGCACGGACCGGGGCACCCGTCCGGCCTCGGCGTCCATCCGGGCTGCCATCAGCGCAGCCGCCCGCTTGAACGCGCGGTACTGCATCAGCCGGGCGAACAGCAGGTCGCGCGCCTCGAGCAGCGCGAGGTCGCCCTCGTCCGCGATCTCGGCGGACGGCAGCAGCCGCACCACCTTCAGGTCGAGCAACGTGGAGGCGATGACCAGGAATCCGGTGGTCGCGTCGAGCTCCCAGTCGGTCCCCAGCGACGTGAGGTGGGCGATGAACTCGTCGGTGACCCGCGACAGCGCGACGTCGGAGATGTCCATCTCGGAGCGGGAGATGAGCTGCAGCAGAAGGTCGAACGGCCCCTCGAAGTTGTCCAGGTGAACCGCGAAGCCTTCGGGCGGCGAGGCAGGGTCGACCTGGGCGTCCGCCGACGTCATCGACCGCGCGGACGGCATGCGGGCGCCACGTGCGCGCGGCCGGGCACGCCGGCGTCCGCAGTCGGCAGGGTCATCCGGGCTCGCACCGGGCCAGCACCTCCCGTGCCAGCTGCCGGTAGGCCTCTGCTCCGGGCGACGCGCTCGCGTACTCGGTCAGCGGCTCGCCGGCGACGGTGGCCTCGGAGAACTTGACCGTCCGCCGAATCACTGTGTGGAACACGGAGTCGCCCCAGCCGTCGACCAGGGTCTGCAGCACCTCGCGGTTGTGCAGCGTGCGCCCGTCGTACATCGTGCCGAGCAGGCCGAGAATCGAGAGCCGGGGGTTGATCCGCGCCTGCACCTTGTCGATCGTGCTCTTCAGCAGCGCGACTCCCCGCAGCGCGAAGTACTCGCACTCGAGCGGCACGATGACGCCGTCCGAGGCGGCCAGGGCGTTGACCGTCAGCAGGCCGAGGGAGGGCTGGCAGTCGACGAGGATGACGTCGTAGCGCTCCACCGCCGGCGCCAGCGCACGGGCCAGCACCTGCTCGCGCGCCACCTCGTTGATGATCTGCATCTCCGCACCGGCGAAGTCGATGTTCGACGGGACCAGGTCGACGCGAGGCACCCCGGTCGGCACGACGATGTCGTCGAGGGTGACCCCTGGCTCCATCAGCAGGTGGTAGATCGTCGGATCCATCGCGTCGGGGTTCATCCCCAGCCCCACGGTGAGCGACGCCTGAGGGTCGAAGTCAACGAGCAGCACTCGGCGGCCGAGCTCGGCCATCGCCGCGCCCAGGTTGATGGCGGTGGTCGTCTTGCCGACGCCACCCTTCTGGTTGCACAACGTGATGACCCGGCCGTTGCCGTGCTCCGTCAGCGGCGCCGGCTCGGGGAAGTCGGGCACCGGGCGTCCCGTCGGCCCGAGGGCTGCCGTCGGCTGCTCGATCTCGCGGACCGACCCTTCAGGGTCGCCGCCGAGCGACGACGCGGCCTCCCGGAAGGCGTCGGGTGTCCGGGGTGGGGCGGAGAACGTCGGCTCACTCACGTCGGCACTCCCAGCTCTCCAGATCGTCGATTCCCCTCGCCGCTGCGACTGTAGGCGGTCGCTCGCGGGAGGGACAAGTGACGCGGGACATCTGTGTACGGCGGCAGGTTGGGCGTGCACACGTGCTCACAGCCTGGGGACAAGTCTGTGAACAGCGACGTCCCGGAGCGGCCCGCCGGGTGCTCGCTCACGGCGAGTCAGGCGAGCGCCCGCGGGTGCGCCGTTGCGTAGATCTCCCGCAGCCGATCGACCGTGACGAGTGTGTAGATCTGGGTGGTGGTCACCGAGGCATGACCCAGCAGCTCCTGGACGATCCGGACGTCGGCGCCGCCGTCGAGCAGGTGGGTCGCGAACGAGTGCCGCAGCGTGTGCGGTGACACGACGGCCGAGACGCCGGCCCGCTCGGCCGCGTTCCGCAGGACGGTCCACGCCGACTGCCGCGAGAGCCGTCCACCGCGCGCGTTGAGGAACAGCGCGCTCGTGCTCCGGCGGACGGCCGTGCACGGCCGGCTCAGCCCGGGTCGCGCGCTGGTCACGTACGCCGTGACGGCGCCCAGGGCGTAGCTGCCGACCGGCACGAGTCGGTCCTTGCCCCCCGTGCCGGCCAGGCGTACGACGCCGCCCTCGAGGTCCAGGTCGTCGACGTCCAGCCCGACGGCCTCCGAGATGCGGGCGCCGGAGCCGTAGAGCAGCTCCAGCAGCGCCTGGTTGCGCATGCTCAACGCCGTACCCCCGGCGCCGGCCGCGGCGAGGATCGCCTCGACGTCGGGCAGCGGCAGGGCCTTCGGCAGCCGGGCCGCCGGCACCGGCGGCCGCACCAGCGCGGCCGGGTCGGAGCCGCTCAGCCCCTCCCGCCGCGCGAACCGGTGGAAGCCCCGCACCGCGACCAGCGTCCGCGCGGCGCTGCTAGCCCCGAGCGGTGGATGGTCGTCGTCTCCCTCACGAAGCCGCATCAGGAATGCCGAGACGTGCTCTTTCGTCACGTCGTCGACATCGACCAGCCCGCACTCGTCGGTGAAGGCGCGGTAGCGACGCAGGTCCCGTCGGTACGACGTGAGCGTGTTGGCCGCGAGAGCCCGCTCCACAGCCAAGTGGTCCAGGTAGGTGCGGATGGCCGCCTCCAGCCGACGGTCCTGGGGCCGCGGCGTCAGCCGAGGACCTCCTCGAGAGTCCGCTGCTCGAGCCCGTGAGCCTCCGCCACCGGCGCGTAGGTCAGCTCCCCGCCGTAGGTGTTGAGGCCGAGCGCCAGGGAGGCGTCGTCCTGCAGCGCGGCGCGCCAACCCTTGTCGGCGATGGAGACGGCGTACGGCAGCGTGACGTTGGTGAGCGCGTAGGTCGACGTGTGCGGCACCGCACCAGGCATGTTCGCCACGCAGTAGAAGACCGACTTGTGGACGATGTACGTCGGGTTGTCGTGCGTCGTGGGACGGGAGTCCTCGAAGCACCCCCCCTGGTCGATCGAAATGTCGACGAGCACCGAGCCGGGCTTCATCCTCGACACCAGCTCGTTGGAGACCAGCATCGGCGCCTTGGCGCCGGGGACGAGCACCGCGCCGATGACGAGGTCCGCGTCCAGGACCGCCTGCTCCACCTCGAACTTGTTGGAGGCGATCGTCTGGAGGTGTCCCTGGTAGATCCGGTCCGCCTGGCGCAGCCGCTCGATGTTGCGGTCGAGGAGCAGCACCTCGGCCTGCATCCCGAGCGCGATCGCCGCGGCGTTCATCCCGGAGACGCCGGCGCCGATGACCACGACCTTCGCCGCGTAGACGCCCGAGACCCCGCCCATCAGTACGCCGCGGCCGCCACCCTGACGCATCAGGTGGTACGCGCCGGCCTGGGGAGCCAGCCGACCGGCGACCTCCGACATGGGGGCCAGCAGCGGGAGGGCGCCGTCCGCCGTCTGCACCGTCTCGTACGCGATCGACGTCACCTTCTGCCGGAGCAAGGCGTCTGTGCACTCCCGCGACGCGGCAAGGTGCAGGTACGTGAACAGCGTCTGGCCGTCCCGCATCCGGTCGTACTCCTCGGCGATCGGCTCCTTGACCTTCAGGACGAGCTCGGCGGCCTGCCAGACGTCGTCGGCGCCAGCGGCGATCTTGGCACCGGACGCGACGAACTCGTCGTCGGTGATCGAAGAGCCGACTCCGGCGCCGGCCTGCACGAGGACGTCGTGTCCGTGGTCGACGAGCTCGTGGACACCGGCCGGGGTGATGGCTACCCGGTACTCGTGGTTCTTGACTTCCTTGGGTACGCCGACCAGCATGTCGCGCCTCTCTCCCGACGAGTGCCTCCGCGCTGCGCGGACGCCTCAGGATCCTATCGACATGATGTCACCGGGGTGCCGACGCAGCCAGGCGGCCAGGGCGCCAGCCACGAGCGCCGCGTTGGTCACTCGCCCGGCGAGCGCGGCGGCGACGACCTCTGCCAGCGGCACCCACTCCCGGGTCATCGTGGACTCCTCGTGCTCGGCGAAGAACCCGGTTGGTACGGCGGCGGTGCTGATGCCCTCGGCCAGATAGATCGCGATCACCTCGTCGCTGACGCCGGGGCTGAGCGCCAGCTCCAGCAGCGTCGACCACCGCTCCGCACGGACGTGACCCTCCTCGGCGAGCTCGCGTCCGGCCGCATCGCGCGGGTCCTCGTCCGCGACGTCCAGCAGACCGGCCGGCAGCTCCACCATCCGTCGCCGAGGTGGGTGTCGGTACTGCGTGACCACGAGAAGCCGCTCTGCGTCGTCGATCGCCACCACTGCCACCGATCCACGGTGCGTGATCACGTCGCGGTCGAACGTGCTGCCGTCGCTGCCGCGCAGGGTGTCGCGACGAACGCCGATGACGTAGCCCCGGTAGACGTCGGTGCTGTCCACCACCGGCCATGACATCTCGGCGTCGGCGAGGTCCGCCATCAGGTTGTGGCGTCGACGACGCTGCGTCGCAGGCCGGTCTCGTCGACCGGCAGCCGCAGCTCCCGCTGCCTGTCGAGCGCGGCGCTGACCAGGCCGCGGAAGAGCGGATGCGGACGGGTGGGCCGCGACTGCAGCTCCGGGTGAGCCTGGGTCGACACGTAGTACGGGTGGACGTCGCGCGGCAGCTCGACGAACTCGATGAGCTCCCGGTCGGGCGACAGGCCCGAGAAGACCATGCCCGCGAGCTCGAGGTCGGTGCGGTAGGCGTTGTTGACCTCGTAACGGTGGCGGTGGCGCTCCGCCACCTGACGAACGCCGTACGCCTCCTCGACCACACTGCCAGCCGCCAGGTCGGCGGCGTACAGGCCGAGGCGCATGGTGCCACCCAGGTCACCAGCGCCGTCGACGAACGACTTCTGCTCCTCCATCGTGGCGATCACGGGCTGGTCGGTCGACGGGTCGAACTCCGTGGACCCGGCGTCGCTCAGACCCGCGACGTTGCGGGCGAACTCGATGACCATGCACTGCAGCCCGAGGCACAGACCCAGGGTCGGGATCCGGGCCTGCCGCGCGAAGGCCAGGGCGCCGACCTTTCCCTCGATGCCCCGCACGCCGAAGCCCCCGGGGATGCAGACCGCGTCCACGTCGGCGAGGTTCGCGGCGGCACCCTCCCGGGTGGCGCAGTCGTCGGAGGCGACCCAACGGATGTTGACCCGTGTCGAGGTCGGGAACCCTCCCGCCCGCAGCGCCTCGGCCACCGACAGGTAGGCGTCGGGGAGGTCGATGTACTTGCCGACGAGCGCGACGGTCACCTCCTCGGCCGGATGGTGGACGCTGTGCAGCAGCTCGTCCCACTGACGCCAGTCGACGTCGCGGAACGGCAGCGCGAGGCGCCGTACGACGTAGGCGTCCAGGCCTTCCGAGTGCAGCACGCGCGGGATGTCATAGATGGAGGCGGCGTCCACGGCCGCCACCACCGCCTCGTCGTCGACGTCGCACATCAGCGCGATCTTGCGCTTGACGGAGGAGGGGATCTCGCGGTCGGCCCGGCACACGATCGCGTCGGGAGCGATGCCGATCGAGCGCAGCGCCGCCACCGAGTGCTGCGTCGGCTTCGTCTTCAGCTCCCCGGACGGGCCGATGTAGGGCACCAGCGACACGTGCAGGAAGAAGACGTGAGCTCTGCCGACGTCGTGGCGGACCTGGCGGGCCGCCTCCAGGAACGGCAGCGACTCGATGTCCCCGACGGTGCCGCCGATCTCGGTGATCACGACGTCCACGCCCGGCTCGGCCATGGCGCGGATCCGGGCCTTGATCTCGTTGGTGATGTGGGGGATGACCTGCACGGTGTCGCCGAGGTAGTCGCCGCGGCGCTCCTTGGCGATGACCGACGAGTACACCTGGCCGGTCGTGACGTTCGCGTGCTGGGAGAGGTCGACGTCGAGGAAGCGCTCGTAGTGGCCGATGTCGAGGTCGGTCTCGGCTCCGTCGTTGGTGACGAACACCTCGCCGTGCTGGAACGGGTTCATCGTCCCCGGGTCGACGTTGAGGTAGGGGTCGAGCTTCTGCATCGTCACGTTGAGGCCGCGCGACTTGAGCAGCCGGCCGAGCGAGGAGGCCGTCAGCCCCTTGCCGAGCGAGGACGCCACCCCGCCGGTGACGAAGACGTGCCTCGTCGGGTTCACTGCGCTCACATCAGACTCCCGCGGAGATGAGTGCGGCGGGAGGCCCCGCCTGTCCACGGGGTTCTAATCTATCAACCGCCGACCGGCTTGCGGTAACCGCGCCAGAGTCGGTCGCGGAACTGGCCCGCGCGGCCTCAGCCGCCACTGGCGAACCCCGGCGGAACGGCCGGAGCGCCGCCGCGCATCCCCCACGCCCCTGGTTGTCCGTTGACCGCGGCGGCGAGCGCCGCCACTGCCGCGAGCTTGCCGTCCGGGAGGTCGAGCACGTCGAGTGTCGCCACGGCGGTGCGCATCGCGGTGCTGGCGTGCACGTCGCTGATGAGTCCGCCGCGGCTGCTGGCAGGCCCTGGGCCGGCGACCAGGAGGCCGTCGGCTCCGTGGGCGAGGGCGTCGACCAGCTGCACCTCGATGGTGTGCGCGGCGTAGACCGACTCCTCCGTGCCATGGTCCCCGGCGGTCAGGACGACCACGGCGCTCGCGCGCCGCTGCAACGGCTCAGCGAGCGACACGAGCTTGGCGCCGCGGAGCTGGGCGTCGATCCGGGTTGCCTCGTCGTCGACGGCCAGCGCGTCGCTGCTGCCGGTGTACGCGCGGGCGAGCAGCGCGCCGATGCGCGGGTACGTCGACAAGGCCGCAGCCGCCTTCAGGTCGCCGGCGCCCTCCAGAGAGCTCGTGGCGACGCTGTCGACGTACGTCTTCTTGCCGGGGTCGACGAGGCTGGCGCTGAGACGAGCGACGACGGCGACGTCGCCACCCGCCGTGACGACCGCCGTCGTCAGCGCTTTGACCGCGCCGGCCGAGACGCCCGGAAGGACGAAGAGGCCCACCGACGTGCCCGCCAGCCGTCCCCGCAGCAGCGCCGGCCGCGAGACCGAGCCGAGAGCCGTGTCGAACGCCTCGGCACGGCGCAGCGCACGCACCTCGTCGCCGAGCTTGGCGTTGGCAGCGGCGAACGACACGGAGCCGTCGCCGCCTGACTCGCCCTGCAGCGGTCCGTTGCCGAGGGCGATGCCGGCTGCGAACGCCACGCAGACAGCGACGACGGCGAAGAGGTAGCGCCGTAACGCCGTCACGGGACCTCGCTCCGCACCCAGTCGTATCCGTCGGCTGCCCAGGCAAGCAGCTGGTCCCACCAGTCCTGGCCAACCGGCGTCGTGGCGATGGCAGCTGCGACCACCAGGAGAGCGAGCAGCATGAGAACGGCGACGAGCCAGCCTCGGACCCGGTTCACGTAGAGCTGCGAGACGGCCCGGGCGTCCACCACGCGCGACCCCACCGTTGCCCACGTGAGGAAGGAGCTCGCCATGCTGGAGCGTCCCTTGTCGAGCAGCTCCTCGAGCCCTGCGGGCATCCCGACGGTGACGATCAGTGCGGCGTCGTTCGCGTGCGCCAGCAGCAGAGCGGCGTCCTCGGCGGGGCAGCCGGTGGTGAACGTCGTGTGCCGCACGCCCAGCCGGTCGACACGGCCGGTCTCGGTGGCTCGCGAGGAGGAGCTGGCCGTCACGACGATCTCGGCTCCACAGCGCAGCGCTACCTCGGAGATGTCGTCGCCGTCGCAGACGATGACGTCGGGGTGGTAGCCAGCGTCCAGCAGGGCGTCGGCACCGGCCTCCACCCCGATCAGCACGGGGTCGTGTTCGCGGAGGTAGGTCCGCAGCGACGCGAGGTCGCGGCGGTAGTCGAATGCCCGGACCACGACCAGCACCTGCCGATGCCGCATCGGTGTGACGAGAGGCGGTACGCCCGCCCCGTCGAGCAGCAGGTCGCCTTCGCGGCGCAGCTGCTCCACGGCATTGGCGCTCAGCGCCTCGAGCCGGCTCGGGATGCCGCCCCTCGAGGCTGCCATCGCCTCCGACACCGACCGGCGGTCCTGGATCGCTCCGGAGCACACAGCCCGCTCGTCGACGTACAGGGTGTCGCCCTCGAGCCGGACCACGGCGCCGTCCTGGACGGCGGTCATCACCTCGGCTCCGACGTCGTCGACCAGGACGACGCCGGACTCCACGAGGTGGCGCGGTCCGAGGTTCGGGTAGCGGCCGCTGATCGAGGGGGCGGCGTTGACGACGGCGATCACGCCGGCATCGGTGAGCGCGACAGCGGCCGCACGGTCCATGTCCATGTGGTCGACGACGGCGATCTCACCGGGGTTGAGGCGGCGCGCCAGGTGAGTGGTACGGCGGTCCACCCTGGCGGGAGCGGTGATCCCCGGCAGCGACCTGGAGCGTGATCTGCGCAGCGTGGTGAGCCTCATCGCCAGCATCCTCACCTACCTGAGACGCCGATCGGTGGACCTACGCCGCGAGTCGCGCCGGCTCGGACCCAGCGCTGCTATCCGTTGGTTCGGATCAAGGCGCGCCGCGCGACCCTGCTTGGAGCGGGTGTCTTGTTCCGAACCATCCGTGACTGGCGGCGTGGAGTTGCCGTCGGCAAGGGGCGGGCGGGGTCAGCGGGTCCGGGACCTGCGGGCGAGCTCGACGAGCTCACCGGCATGGGCGAGCGCGGTGGCGGAGTCCTCGAGACCTGCGAGCATCCTCGACAGCTCACGGAGCCGGCCCGCCTCGTCGAGAGCCGCGACGCCGCTCGTCGTGACGGACCCGTCACTGCTGCGTACGACGACAGAATGGTGGTCCGCGAAGGCGGCCACCTGCGGAAGATGGGTGACCACGATGACCTGGGAGGTGGCGGCGAGCGCGGCCAGTCGCCGCCCGATCTCGACGGCAGCCTTGCCGCCGACACCGGCGTCGACCTCGTCGAAGACCATGGTGGCAGGAGGTGCGCTTCCCGCCAGGCACACCTCCAGCGCCAGCATCACGCGCGACAGCTCGCCCCCTGAGGCTCCCTTGGCGAGCGGCACCGCAGCGGCGCCGCGGTGCGTGGCGAGTGTGAAACCGACGTCGTCCATGCCGTGCCATCCGGGTTCGGCCGAGGCGGTGACGTCGACGCCGAAGACCGAGTGCGCCATCGCCAGACTGGCCAGCTCAGCGGTCACCAGCCGTGCGAGCTCTGCGGCAGCCGCGACGCGCAGGTCACTCAGTCGTGAGCCTCGAGCTGCGAGCTCGGCGGTGAGCAGCTGCTCCTGGGCGTGCAGCCGGTCGACCCGCTCGTCGTCGTCGGTGAGCTCCTCGAGACGCAGTGCCGCGGTCGCCGCCCAGGCGAGCACGTCGTCGACGGTCTCACCGTACGTGCGGGTCAGGGCGGCGAGCACCGATCGCCGTTCGGAGACGACCGCCAGCCTCGCCGGGTCGTCGTCGACATCGATCGCGTACGCCGAGATGTCCGCGGCCACGTCGGCGAGCGCGTAGGACGCGTCGGCGAGCGCGTCGGCGAGAGCAGCGAGGCTCGGGTCGTTGCCGCGTTCGTCGTCCAACGCCTTACGCGCCGCCGCCACGAGACTCAGGGCGTCGGACTCGCCAAGGCTCGACTCGTCCCCGGTGAGCGCCATCCGCGCTCGCTCCGCCGCTGCTCGCAGCCCGTCGGCGTGCGCCAGGCGCTGCTCCTCCTCGACGAGCGCCGCGTCCTCACCGGCGAGCGGCTCGGCGTTGGCGACGTCCTCCAGGCCGTGCCGCAGGAGGTCCGCCTCGTGCGCCCGCTCCCGGGCACGCGAGACCACGTCGTGCAGCGTCTCGCGGACGCTCCGGAGCTCCTGGTAGGTCGAGCGGTAGGCCGCCACCGCAGCGGCGACGTCGCTGCCGCCGAAGGCGTCGAGGCACTCGCGCTGGCGTGCCGGCAGCAGCAGCCGCTGCTGGTCGGATTGGCCGTGAACCACCACCTGCTCGCTCGTGAGGGACCCGAGAACGCCAGCCGGAACTGCCGCGCCCCCGGCAGACGCGCGCGACCTGCCCTCGGCGGAGACCGTCCGCCCCACGATCAGCACGCCGTCGTCGAGCACGGCGCCGACTTCCTCGACACGACTCGTCAGCGCACCGTCGTCCGCGACGTCCAGCCGAGCCTCGACACGCGCCTGGGACGCGCCGAGCCGCACCAGAGCGGGGTCGGCGCGCGAGCCCAGCAGCAGCCCCAACGCGGTCACGACCATGGTCTTGCCGGCTCCGGTCTCACCCGTGACGACGTTGAGCCCCGGACCGAACTCGACGGTGGCGTCGTCGATCACGCCGAGCGAGGAGATCCGCAGCTCCTCAAGCATCGGGACGGGACTCCCGCTCCCGCCGGTCGCGGCGGCGCTCCGCGGCGCCGCGCCAGCCACCGACGGGGAGGTCGAACTTGGCCACCAGCCGGTCACTGAACGGCGCCTGACGCAGCCGGGCGAGCCGCACCGGCCGCTCCCCCTGGGTGACCTCGATCCGGGCACCGGGAGGCAGGTCCAGCGTCCGTCTGCCGTCACACCACAGCACGCCGCCGCCCTGGGTGTCGGCGAGCACCTCGACGGCGAGCAGCGAGGTGGGCGCCACGACCATGGGGCGGGCGAAGAGGGCGTGCGCGCTGAGCGGCACCAGCAGCAAGGCGTTGACCTGCGGCCAGACCACTGGCCCGCCGGCGCTGAACGCGTAGGCGGTGGAGCCCGTGGGGGTCGCGAAGACCACGCCGTCACACCCCCAGCGCGACAGCGGCCTCCCGTCGACCTCCATGACCACCTCGAGCATGCGCTCCCGGGCCGCCTTCTCCACGCTCGCCTCGTTGAGCGCCCACTGGCTGCTGACGACCTCCCCTTCCCAGACCACGTCGACGTCGAGCGTCATCCGCTCCTCCACGACGTACGAGCACGAGACGAGCGCCCGGACGGTGGCTTCCAGGTCGTCGCTCTCCGCCTCCGCCAGGAAGCCGACGTGGCCGAGGTTGATGCCGACGACCGGGGTGCCACTCGGCCTCGTCACCTCCGCTGCGCGCAGGATCGTCCCGTCGCCGCCGATGGCGACCGCCACCTCGCAGCCCTCGCCCGGGTCCTCTCCAGCAGGCACGGCGGCGGCCGGGAACCCGAGATCGATGGCCTCGGCGGCGAGCATGCGCACCCGCATGCCCGCGTCCGTGAGCCGCTTCGTGACCTCTCGGGCCACGTCGACTGCTGCCGGGCGACCCGTGTGCGTGATGAGCAGCACTCTGCGCTCAGCGCTGTCCACAGGGCCGCTGGAGTCCGAGGCGGGGGTCACGGTCCTAGCCTCTCACTGCGGACCCGCAGAAACGACGGCTCGCACGGCGGCTCCGTCGACGGAGGCGGCATCGCGGCGCAGCCACAGGAAGTACTCGACGTTGCCTGCCGGCCCCGGCAACGGGCTGGCGCAGCAGCCTGCCACGCCGAAGCCCAGGCCTGCAGCGCTCGCCGCGACCGCCAGGACGGCGTCCGCCCGGTCGTGCTGGCTGCGGACGACGCCACCTCTGCCGAGGCGCGCCCTGCCCACCTCGAACTGCGGCTTCACCATCAGCACGAGGTCGGGGTCGGCTGCTGCGACCCGAGCGAGCGTGGGAAGCACGAGGATCAGCGAGATGAACGAGAGGTCGGCGACGACGACCGCCGGCCGGCCCGGCAGCACCTCGGGGGTGAGGTCGCGGACGTTGGTCCGGTCCAGCACGGTGACACGCGCATCCTGGCGGAGCGGCCACGCCAGCTGGCCGTAGCCCACGTCCACCGCCGTCACGGCCGCGACGCCGGACCTCAGCAGCACATCGGTGAAACCGCCCGTCGAGGCGCCGGCATCGAGTGCCGTGCGCCCCCCCAGGCGAAGCCCGCACGGCTCGAACACGGCCAGCGCGCCCGCCAGCTTGGTCCCGCCTCGGGACGCGTAGTCCGGGGACTCGTCGTCGCTGGCGACCACGACAGCCGCGTCCGTCGTCACGCCGGTGGCGGGCTTAGTGGCAGCGGCACCGGCGACGCTCACTCGTCCGGCAGAGATCAGCGCGGCGGCGTGGTCACGGCTGCGCGCGAGCCCGCGTCTCACGAGCTCGGCGTCGAGACGCTGCCGGCGAGCCACGGCGACCTCAGGTGAGAACAGGTGCTGTGCCGGAGGAGTCCACGTCGGCGACCGCCACGTCGGCGTCCAGGACGGCCGCGAGCTGTTCCTGCGCTTCGGCGAAGGCGCCGAGCTGGGCCGGCAGGTCGAGGTCGTCGATCCTCTCGAGCCGGTCCAGCACCGCGTCCACGTGCGCATCGCCGCTGGTCTCGGCCGTCACCCTGGCTCCCTTCGTCGCGGAGGCACCTCCTCGATGTTGCGCTCCTCAGTCTGGCACGCCCGCCCCGCGCGCTAGTGGACCTGCAGCACCTCGACGGCCGCCGCCAGGTCCAGCGGACTCTCCGCAGAAGTCGGCCCCCGGTCGTCGTACCACTCCCAGGCGGCCGCGGCCACTGCCCGGAGGCCCGCATCGCGATCCGCGCCGGCGGTCTCGACCGCCACGGCGGCCTTCGACACCGTCACCGACCAGCCGCCGAGCTGCCACGACCTGCCCTGCAGGCTCGGGGCCTCGTGGGACGTCAGCAGGCCCGATAGCGTCCACGAGACGTACGACGGGCGCTGACCTCCCTGCGCCGCGCAGAGCGCGACGACATCGGTCACGCCGGTCATCACCAGCAGCGAGTCGGCACCGCACCGGGTGGCTCCTTCGATGTCGGTGTCGAGCCGGTCCCCGACCATGAGCGGTCGCCGCGCACCGGTCCTGCGCACGGTCTCGTCGAACAACGGCCGGTACGGCTTACCCGCGACAACGTCGGGGCGCCGGCCGGCCGCCGCTGCGACGGCCCCGACCAGCGTGCCGTTGCCAGGGGCGATGCCCCCCGCGGTCGGCACGGTGATATCGAGATTTGTCGCGACCCAGGGCACGCCGCTCGCCACCAGGTACGACGCCTGCGCGAGCTGGCGCCAGCAGACGTCGGGATGGAACCCCTGCACGACGGCGGCGGGTCGCTCGGCAGTGCTGGTCACCGGGCGCAGCCCGACCTCCGACAGCGCCGCGGTCAGTCCGTCGCCGCCCACCACGAGGACCGCCGCGCCGGCGCCGACCAGGTGGACCAGCTCTCGGGCGGCCGCCTGCGCCGAGGTCACGACGTCGCCAGCGATGGCGGCCACACCCAGGTCGCGCAGCTGGCGGGCGACAGCCTCGGGCGTTCGGGCTGCGTTGTTGGTGAGGAACGCCAGGGTCATGCCGGCGTTGCGAGCCCGCTGCAACAGCTGGGGGACGTCAGGGATCGCGCTGGGGCCGAGGTAGACGACACCGTCGAGGTCGAGCATCGCGCAGTCGTATCGCTCGGTCAGGGGCTCGGGGGACTCCCGCAGCCGAGCAGGTTCGTCAGCCGCGTCAGTCACTCCGTCGTCCCCTCCATCCGGCGTGTCGCCGGTTCGCCGTACGATGCACCGTGACCGAACCCGATCCGTCCCCGGGCGCCGGCCTGCGGCTGCGTCCCTTCCCGGGCATGCGGTTCAACTCCACGGTCGTCGACGATATCGGGAAGGTGATCTGCCCTCCGTACGACGTCATGGACCGGGTCATGATCGACGACCTCCTCCAGGCGCATCCGCTCAACATCGTGCGCCTGGTCCTGCCTCGGCTCGTGCACGAACCGCTTGGCGCGGACGACCCTTACGTCACCGCGGCCAAGCGGCTGACGCGGTGGCGCCGCGAGACGGTTTTCGAGACCGACCCGCACCCCGCGCTGTACGTCTACGAGTACGGCGACGCGACGCACCGGGTCTGCGGCATCGTGGGAGCGCTGGACCTGCCGCGCAGCGAGGATCGCGTCGTCCTGCCCCACGAGGACGTGATTCCAGCGATCGTGGCGGACCGCCTGGCGATGGTGGTCGCTGCTCCGGCGAACCTCGAGCCGATCCTGCTGGTCTACGACGGCGCTCCGGCGGCCAGCGCGGCCATCGACGCGGCTCGGGAGGGCGCCCCTGTGCTCGACGTCGTGGCCGGTGACGGCAGCTCGCACCGCGTCTGGGCGATTCGCGAGCCCTGGACGCTCGCGCGCGTCCAGGCGGCCCTGCGACCGCACCAGGCGCTGATCGCCGACGGTCACCACCGGTACGCGATGTACCGCCAGCTCCAGCGTCGGCACCGGGAGGTCGGGGACGATGCCGGGCCCTGGGACCGCGGGCTCGTCCTGCTGGTCGACCAGTCCCGCTACCCGCTGCGCCTGGACGCCATTCACCGCAGCATCGCCGAGCTTGCGCTGGATAGGTTGGCGCTCCCGGCGGGTTTCGAGTCCGTCGCGACGTCGCGGCTCGAGGGTCGGGAACCGCGACCACCGGAGCGGTCAGGCGAGCTGGTGCTCACGGACGGGATTCTCTCGCGCACGGTGCGGATGCCGCGAGGCGCCGGCTCTCCGGTCACCGACGTCGAGCTCCTGCACGAGCGGCTGCTGCCAGCGTGGTCGGTCAGCGAGGACCGCATCGGCTACCACCACACGATCCCGCAGACGTTGCAGACGGCTACTCGCGACGAGGGGGTCGCAGTCCTGCTGCATCCGACGACGGTGGCGGAGGTGATGGACGTGACCCGAGCGGGCAAGGTGATGCCCCGCAAGTCCACGTCGTTCGGCCCGAAACCACGGACCGGACTGGTCATGCGCGTCTTCGCGGACGAGGGCTGACGGAGTCAGGGCCGGGGGCCGGGTGAGCGCCCGGCCGAGGTGCGCCGGGCTCGCGTGACCTCCACCTCGACCCTGCTGACGGTGCCCTGGGCGCTACGGTAGAACCGTCGCCGGAGCGCTCCTTCGACATGCACCCGGTCGCCGGGCCGCCAGCGCCGGATCGTGCGCTGCACTCGGGCCGTCCACGCCACACAGTCGATGGCGTCGACCCGCTGCTTGGACCGTGCCGAGCCCGACCCTCCGCGGCCCGGCGACTCGCGCTGCACGATGACCCGCGTCGTCACGATCGAGTCGCCGCTCGGCAGCGTCCGCTCCTCGGGGGCGGCGGCGACCCGGCCGCACAGCACCACCTCGTTGACCTGGCCGGCGTCGTGGGTCTCCACCGTTCGCGGCTCCGCGTCGAGCGAAGCGATCCGTGGCGTCATCAGCGTCACCTCCACTCCCATCCTGGCCGCGAGGGCCGCCGAGACGACGGCCCGTGCCGTGCAGCTGTGGATGCGGCCGGCTGCGTGCTCAGCCTGTGGACGGCGACGGGGAGTCGAGAACGGGACGGTCAGCTCGGAGCCTGCCCGTCGAGCTCCGCCACTCGTTCCGCCGCGTCGGTCAGATCGTAGACGTCGACGCCGGCCGCGCGCTCGAACCACTCGCGGGCAAGGTCACGTTGGCCGTCGGCCAGCAATGCCTCGGCGTACGCATACCGCAGCCGCGGGGACCACTCGGCACGGGTGCGCGAGCGGAGCTCACGGCCCTCCAAGGTTCGCACGGCCGCACCCGTCTCCCCCAGGTCCCGCCGGGCTCCCGACTCGACGATCTTCATCTCGATCTGGCCTGCCTCGTCGAGGGTCTCCACGACCGGGTCCTTGGCCATCGCGAGGGCCCGGTCGGCGCGGCCCAGTGCGCGCTCGCAGTCGGCCATCATCGGCAGGTGGAGCGCCGAGCCACTCAGTCGACGAGCCGCCTTCAGCTCAGACAGCGCCTCCTTGAACAGTCCGGCGGCGTAGGCGGCCTCGCCGCTCGCCTCCCGGACGATCGCCACCCGCGCCGCGCGAGCTCGCGCCGCCACCGTGTGCTGGTAGGCAGTCTCCGGATCGCTGTCCAGCAGCCGTCCGGCGGCCACCAGGTGCCGCGCGACCCGCATCGCGAGCTTCTCGGGCAGCGACTTGAGCTGGTTGGACACCGCCCGGTCCAGCTCCTTGCCGGTGATGTCCTCCGGAATCGGCGGACCGTCGTAGCGGCCCTGGACCGCCGTGCGTTCGGCGGCCGGCAGGTCGTCGCGCCGCCAGCCCCCGGCTGTGCTTCGCGGCCGCACCGACCGTTTGCCGTCGCGTCTGCGGTCCGGCGGCGGCGTCGTTTCCCGGCCGTCCGAGCGCGCGCCGGCGGAGCGGGCGCTGGCGGAGTGGGCGCTGGCGGAGCGGCCCGCGGACGTGCTGCCGGACCGCCAGCGGGGCCCCCGGTCACCGGCGTTCCGGTTCTCGGCCATTCCGGAGCCTGCCTCTCTTGAATTCGGCTGCATCCTGCGGCGACCGGGGAGGAGAGCCGGAACGCCGTACGGGCCGCCCGAAGGCGGCCCGTACGAAAGGATGTCCGGCGACGTCCTACTCTCCCACACGCTCCCGCATGCAGTACCATCGGCGCTGAAGGGCTTAACTTCCAGGTTCGGAATGGAGCTGGGTGTTTCCCCTTCGCCATGGTCGCCGAAACTCTTGTGAGATCGATCCGCCGATCATCGACGATCGGCCCGACCGTATCTCGGGAACCGCACAGTGGACGCGAACACGCTGAAGCAAGAGTGTGAAGGAGACAAGCCCTCGGCCTATTAGTACCGGTCGGCTGCGTGCATTACTGCCTTCCACCTCCGGCCTATCAACCCAGTGTTCTGCTGGGGGCCTTACCCGGTTAACCCGGTGAGAAACCTCATCTTGAAGCGTGCTTCCCGCTTAGATGCTTTCAGCGGTTATCACTTCCGAACGTAGCTAACCAGCCGTGCCCCTGGCGGGACAACTGGCACACCAGAGGTTCGTCCATCCCGGTCCTCTCGTACTAGGGACAGCCCTTCTCAAGTTTCTTACGCGCGCGGCGGATAGGGACCGAACTGTCTCACGACGTTCTAAACCCAGCTCGCGTGCCGCTTTAATGGGCGAACAGCCCAACCCTTGGGACCTACTCCAGCCCCAGGATGCGACGAGCCGACATCGAG